>CALRZF020000083.1:0-12222 GCA_943372585.1 Ramlibacter sp. 2FC
TGCCGACGGGCACGGGCGGCGAAACGTTGGCGGGCAATCCATCCCGTTTTGGACTCGAGCGCGCATGGCGGGGACTTGTTCAGAGCTTCCTTAGGGGTGGCCGAGCAGGCGTTTGGCGTTCATGTAGGTGGGCACTTCAACCCACAGGCCGTCCACCAGCGCGCGTTCCTCCCCGCGGGCACGGGCGGCCTCAAATTCGCTGACAACGCGCCGGGCGGCGGCCAGGTCCGAGACATTGGGCGTCAGTGCATCGCGCAGTGCCAGCGCGTGGTCGGGGCGCACCAGGCTCTTGGTGCGGTAGCCCAGGCGGCGCGAATACTTCGCCTCCTGCACCGCACCGGCCACATCGCTGAAGGTGTAGGGCGCATCCACCGGTTCTACCCCAGCGGCGCGGCACTCCAGCACGAAGCGCCGTCGTGCGTAGTCCAGCTCCGTGGCCTCACGGCTGCGCTCGGCGCACAGGTCGGTGGCCAGGTCTTCGGCACCCAGCAGTGCGCAGCGGATGCGCAGGCTGGCGCCCACAATTTCGCGCACATTCACCACGCCCAGGGCGGTTTCGCACACGGGCAGGATTTCCGTCGTGCCGTCAGGGATGCCCAATGCGCGCTCCAGCGTGGTGAGCGATACGTCCAGCGCGCGCATGTGCAGCGCGGTCGCGCTTTTGGGGTACGCCACGATGTCAGGCCGCCCGGGCATGACATCCTGCAGGTCCAGGTAGCCTTCGGCTTCCAGGGGGTTGATGCGAACGCACACCAGCGCACCCGCCTCACGCCAGCGCTGGTACAGCGCCGGGGCCAGCGCGCGCGCTTCGTGGCGGCGCGCAGGCGGGGTGAAGTCCTCCAGATCCTGGATCAGCACATCGGCGCCGCTTTGGGCCATGGCCTCATGCGTGGTGCTGTCGGCGCCGGCGCCAAACAGCCAGGTGCGGCGCAGCGCGGGAGGCAGGCGGTCGCGGGGAGTCTGGTTCATGGCGTGAGTATCTCAAAGCATGGGGTAAAGAAAAAGCCCGGGGCCTTGCGGCGCCGGGCTTGAAGCGGTTACCCGCCTGCTAACAAGCCTGTTCAGGGCTTGCTGGCCGTGGGAAACGGCCAGGCTGCTTGCGGGTTCAGAGTGGTCTGAGCCGCGGGCGCAGCGGGAGCGGGGGCTGCCTTGGCTGCAGGTTTGGCAGCGGGCTTTTTCGCTGCTTTCTTCGCAGCGGGCTTTTTCGCTGCTTTCTTGGCCGCAGGCTTTTTGGCTGCAGGCTTTTTGGCGGCGGTCTTCTTGGCAGCGGCCTTTTTCGCAGGCGCCTTCTTGGCAGCGGCCTTCTTGGCCGGAGCCTTCTTGGCGGCTACTTTCTTGGCAGCGGGCTTCTTGGCTGCCGGCTTCTTGGCGGCTACCTTCTTGGCTGCCGGCTTTTTGGCCGGGGCCTTCTTGGCGGCTACCTTCTTTGCTGCCGGCTTCTTGGCTGCCGGCTTTTTAGCGGCGACCTTTTTGGCCGGGGCCTTCTTCGCTACGGCCTTCTTGGCGGCCGGTTTCTTTGCAGTTGCCATTTTCGTTTCTCCTAATCAAGTTGATCAACATCAACCAAAGAAGCACTCCATGCCTGTTGGGGGCAGGAAGCGATCCAGAAGGTTGGGCGCATGGCCCAGCCTCATGAACACCTTAGCCCGTCCTGCGCCTGGCTCTGTGGCCAGCTCATCAGCACGGGCGAATCTCAACTCACTCGCAGTTGCCTAACTGACTAATACTCAATCCCATGAAAGCGCGCCACCCGACTGGTACTCAATCACGCGGGTTTCGAAAAAGTTGCGCTCTTTCTTCAGGTCAATCATTTCGCTCATCCAGGGGAAGGGGTTCTCCTCATTGGGGAACAGGGCTTCCAGGCCGATCTGCGTGGCGCGGCGGTTCGCGATGTAGCGCAGGTAGCCCTTGAACATGGACGCGTTCATGCCCAGCACGCCACGCGGCATGGTGTCTTCGGCGTATTTGTATTCGAGCTCGACGGCCTTGGCGAACAGCGCCTTGATTTCGGCCTTGAATTCAGCCGTCCACAGGTGCGGGTTCTCCAGCTTGAGCTGGTTGATCAGGTCGATGCCGAAGTTGCAGTGCATCGATTCGTCGCGCAGGATGTACTGGTACTGCTCTGCCGCGCCGGTCATCTTGTTCTGGCGGCCCAACGCCAGGATCTGCGTGAAGCCGACGTAGAAGAACAGGCCCTCCATCAGGCAGGCGAACACGATCAGGCTCTTGAGCAGCGTCTGGTCGGTCTCGTGCGTGCCGGTATGGAAGTTGGGGTCGCTGATCGCTTCAATGAAGGGGATCAGGAACTCGTCCTTGTCGCGGATGGACTGGACTTCGTTGTAGGCGTTGAAGATTTCCGATTCATCCAGGCCCAGCGATTCGACGATGTACTGGTAGGCGTGGGTGTGAATGGCTTCCTCAAACGCCTGGCGCAGCAGGAACTGGCGGCATTCAGGGGCCGTGATGTGGCGGTAGGTGCCCAGCACGATGTTGTTGGCGGCCAGCGAATCGGCGGTGACGAAGAAGCCGAGGTTGCGCTTGATGATGCGGCGCTCGTCTTCGGTCAGGCCGTTGGGGTCTTTCCACAGCGCGATGTCGCGCGTCATGTTCACTTCCTGCGGCATCCAGTGGTTGGCGCAGGTGGCGAGGTATTTTTCCCAGGCCCACTTGTACTTGAACGGCACCAGCTGGTTGACGTCGGTCTGGCCGTTGATGATGCGCTTGTCAGCGGCATTCACACGGCGGTGCACGGTGGTGGCTGCAGCGGCAGCAACAGGCTTGATGGGTTGTGCAACGGGCATGACCGCGCCGTCGTCCAGTGTGCGCAGCGCGGGTTGGGGAGCAGAGATCGTTTGCGAAGGTGCTTGCGAAAGAGGTGAGTAATCCACCTCGCGGCCCGCAGCGGGGACGCTGTTCAATGCTGGCGATGAGGGCTTGACTTCTTCGTCCCAGGTCAACATAAGTTTTCCAATGCGTGAATTATGTGAGCAGTGATGCGAATTGAAAAGTGTTCATTCACATCACCGCCTTATTGTGTTGCTCAATTGCATCGACGTTGTGTCGGACAAGACCTCACTTACTGGCATGCCTCGCAGGTGGGATCGTCGACGCCGCAGAACTTGATGTCGGTTGCAGGTGATGCACTCAGCTGCGCATGCGCGGCAGCAGCAGCTGCATCGAGTGCGGACATCTTGCTTGCAGCAGGCGCCGATGCGCTCATGCCGCCTTGCGATTCGCTGCCTGATGACACGGCATTCAGGCGGCCGCTTTGCACGGTGGATTTTTCAGCGTGCGTGGCGCTGCTGGTGCGCAGGTAGTAGGTGGTCTTCAGGCCGCGCAGCCATGCGAGCTTGTAGGTGTCGTCCAGCTTCTTGCCCGACGCGCCGGCCATGTAGATGTTCAGGCTTTGCGCCTGGTCGATCCACTTCTGGCGGCGCGCGGCGGCTTCCACCAGCCACGTCGTTTCCACTTCGAAGGCGGTGGCGTACAGCGCCTTCACGTCCTGCGGCACGCGGTCGATGGGGCGCAGGGAGCCGTCAAAGTGCTTGAGGTCCATGACCATCACGTCGTCCCACAGGCCCAGGCGCTTGAGGTCACGCACCAGGTAATGGTTGATGACGGTGAACTCGCCCGACAGGTTGGACTTGACCGACAGGTTGCCAAAGCATGGCTCGATGGAGGCGTCCACGCCGATGATGTTGGAGATGGTGGCCGTGGGGGCGATGGCCACGCAGTTGGAATTGCGCATGCCGTCTTTGGCGATCTTCTTGCGCAGCGCGTCCCAGTCCAGCGTGGCCGAACGGTCCACTTCCACATAGCCGCCACGGGCCTGGGCCAGCATGTCCAGCGTGTCCAGGGGCAGCACGCCCTTGTCCCACAGCGAGCCCTTGTAGCTGGAGTATTTGCCACGCTCGCGGGCCAGCTCGGTCGACGCCCAGTAGGCGTGGTAGCAGATGGCTTCCATCGATTCGTCGGCAAACTGCACGGCCTGTTGCGACGCGTAGGGAATGCGCAGCTCGTACAGCGCGTCCTGGAAACCCATGAGGCCCAGGCCCACCGGGCGGTGGCGCATGTTGGAGTCGCGGGCCTTCTTGACGGCGTAGTAGTTGATGTCGATCACGTTGTCCAGCATGCGCATGGCCACCGTGATGGTCTTCTTGAGCTTGTCCTGATCGACCTTGCCGTCCTTCAGGTGCTGCAGCAGGTTGACTGAGCCCAGGTTGCACACGGCCGTTTCGGTGTCGCTGGTGTTCAGCGTGATCTCGGTGCACAGGTTGGACGAGTGCACCACGCCGGCGTGCTGCTGCGGGCTGCGCACGTTGCAGGCGTCCTTGAAGGTGATCCAGGGATGGCCGGTTTCAAACAGCATCGACAGCATCTTGCGCCACATGTCGGTGGCCTGCACCGTCTTGGCCGGCTTGATTTCGCCACGGCGGGCTTTTTCTTCGTAGGCCACATAGGCCTTTTCGAAGTCGGCGCCGAACAGGTCGTGAAGATCCGGAACATTGGAAGGCGAGAACAACGTCCACTCGCCTTTCTCCATGACGCGGCGCATGAACAGGTCGGGGATCCAGTTGGCCGTGTTCATGTCGTGCGTGCGGCGCCGGTCGTCGCCGGTGTTCTTGCGCAGCTCCAGGAACTCTTCAATGTCCAGGTGCCACGATTCCAGATAGGTGCAGACGGCGCCCTTGCGCTTGCCACCCTGGTTCACGGCAACGGCTGTGTCGTTGACGACCTTCAGGAACGGCACAACGCCTTGCGATTCGCCGTTGGTGCCCTTGATGTGCGAGCCCAAGGCGCGCACGCGCGTCCAGTCGTTGCCCAGGCCGCCGGCAAACTTGGACAGCAGGGCATTCTCTTTAATGGACTCGTAAATGCCGTCCAGGTCGTCAGGCACGGTGGTCAGGTAGCAGCTGGACAGCTGGCTGCGCAGCGTGCCGGCGTTGAACAGCGTGGGCGTGGACGACATGAAGTCGAAGCTGGACAGCACTTCATAGAACTCGATGGCGCGGGCTTCGCGGTCGATTTCGTTCAGCGCCAGGCCCATGGCCACGCGCATGAAGAAGGCCTGGGGCAGCTCGATGCGGGTCTTGCGCACGTGCAGGAAGTAGCGGTCGTACAGGGTCTGCAGGCCGAGGTAATCGAACTTGAGGTCGCGGTCGGACTTGAGCGCGGCACCCAGGCGCTGCAGGTCGTACTGGCCCAGGCGCTCGTCCAGCAGTTCGTTCTCGATGCCCTTCTTGATGAAGCCGGGGAAATAGTCGGCATAGGCCTGCGCCATGTCGGCAGGGGCCACGTCGCGGCCGATGACTTCCTTGAAGATGGTGTGCAGCAGCAGCCGCGCGGTGGCGTAGGTGTAGTCGGGGTCTTTTTCGATCAGCGTGCGCGCGGCCAGGATGGACGCCTTGTAGACCTCGTCCATGGGCACACCGTCGTACAGGTTGCGCATGGTCTCGGACACGATGGGGTCGGCCTTGACGTCGGCACCCAGGCCGGCGCAGGCGGATTCGATCAGGGCCTTGACGTCGTTCAGGTCCAGCGCCACGCGCTGGCCGCCGTCGATCACGTGCAGCACCGGGGCCTTGGGCGTTTCCTGCACGGCCTGCTTGGCACGCTCCTGCGTGCGGCGCTCGCGGTACAGCACATAGGCGCGGGCAATCTCGTGGTGGCCACCGCGCATCAGGCCCAGCTCGACCTGGTCCTGCACGTCTTCAATATGGAAGGTGCCGCCGCCCGGGCGCGAACGCACCATGGCGCGGATGACCGCCTGCGTCAGGCTGTCCACCGTTTCGCGCACGCTGGCCGATGCCGCGCCCTGCGTGCCATGCACGGCCAGGAAGGCCTTCATCATGGCGATGGCGATCTTGTTGGGCTCGAACGGGACGACCGCGCCGTTGCGGCGGATGATCTGGTAATTGGCTAGCGGGTTGGTCGCCGGAGTGCCGGTCTGGCCGCTGCCGTGCGTGACGGCGATGGGGTTGCTGGTCGCAGACGGCGTACTCAGGACTGTTTGCATTGTTTCCTCTTTCTTTCGCAGTTTTTGTGAGTTGGGCAACAAGGCTCTGCAGGGAGCCTGGAATTCTTTTTGGCTGGTTGTCAGCGCAACAGCAGCACACTATATCTAGGGTCTGGAGTGAATTCAAGCCACTACCGGTAGTGTACAGCGCCAGATACACATGCTTACGTGAGCGGCCCGGAAATGGTGCGCTGCGCCACGGTCTTTCAATGCCGTTGCAAGGCGCATGGGGCCTTGTTTTCGCGCGCGGCAGGTGCGGCGGCGTGAGCGTCAGAAACGCGTCAGGCCTTGCGTTGCTTCAACGCACCTTCGGGAAAATACCGAGGCGACCAGGCCAACGCGTCGCGCAGCCGGTCCCACACAAAGCCCGGCCCCGGGTCCTGCTTGCGGCCCGGTGCCACATGTTCATGGCCGGCCACGTGGGCGATGGGGTAGCGCTGGGCCAGCGCTGCGCACAGGCTGGCCAGTGCCTCGTACTGCATGTCCTCAAAAAGTTCGCCCTCCAGGCCTTCGAGCTCAATGCCGACCGAGTCGTCGTTGCAGTTGGCGCGCCCGCGGTACTGCGACTGCCCGGCGTGCCAGGCGCGGTCGTCGCAGCTGACAAATTGCCAGAGCTCGCCGCCGCGGCGGATGTAGAAGTGCGACGACACCTGCGCGCCCGCGATCTGCGTGAAGTACGGGTGCGCGTTCCAGTCCAGCGTGTTGGTGAACAGCTGCTGCACTTCGTCGCCGCCGTAGCGGCCCGGCGGCAGGCTGATGGAGTGCAGCACGATCAGGTCAATGCCGGCGCCCGGCGGTCGCGCCCCGAAGTTGGGCGATGCGAGGCGGCGCGCATGCGCGTACCAGCCGCCTTGCCAGAGCGTGGAGGTCTCAGGCGTCATCAACCTGCTCGCCCGCGGGCTCATCGCCGCCGGGCGTACTGATGCCCAGACGCGCGATGCGGTAGCGGATCTGTCGCAGGCTCAGGCCCAGGCGGTTGGCGGCGGCCGTTCGGTTGAAGCGGCTTTCGTGCAGGGCCTTGACCAGGATGTCGCGTTCCTGCTGGTCCAGCCAGTCCTGCAAGTCTGGCGGAATGGTCACCGAAGCCTTGACCGGTACGGGCTCCGGCGTCCCACCGGCAGATACACCGGCGGGGGCCGCAGCAGTGCCGGGGGGCGGTGCATCGGGTTCGCCGCGCGTGGGCGCAAAGTCCACTTGCAGTGCATCGCCGTCACTCAACGCCACGGCGCGGTGCAGCATGTTTTCAAGCTCGCGCACGTTGCCGGCCAGAGGGTGTGCGCACAGCTGCTCCAGCACGGCGGGCGACAGCGTGGGCACCGGCATGCCCGATTCCTGGGCGATGCGCGCGAGCAGGGCGCTGCACAACTGGGGCAGGTCCTCGCGCCGCTCGCGCAGCGGCGGCACCAGGATTTCAATCACGTTCAGGCGGTAGTACAGGTCCTGGCGAAAGCGCCCGGCCTGCACATCGGCTGCCAGGTCCTTGTGGGTGGCGCTGACCACGCGCACGTCCACGGTGTCTTCCTGTGTGGAGCCCAGCGGGCGCACCTGGCGTTCCTGGATGGCGCGCAGCAGCTTGGACTGCATGGTCAGCGGCAGGTCGCCGATCTCGTCCAGGAACAGCGTGCCGCTGCGCGCCGCCTGGAAATAGCCTTCGCGGTCCTGGGTGGCGCCGGTGTAGGAGCCCTTGCGCGCGCCAAAAAATTCAGCCTCCAGCAGGTTCTCTGGAATTGCACCGCAGTTCACCGCCACAAAAGGCCCATCGGCGCGGTGGCTGCAGGCGTGCAGCGCCCGTGCAGCCAGCTCCTTGCCGGTGCCCGATTCGCCGCGTACCAGCACCGGCGCCATGCTGCGCGCAACCTTGGCGATCCGTTCCTTGACCCCGCGCATGGCAGCGGAATCGCCGACCAGCCGGTGCAGCGCGGCCTGGGCGATGGCGGGGGATTCGGACGAGCGCGGTGTGGGCGCCACAGTACGCGCGCGCGTCGTTGTGACCTGCGCCGTGCCCTGGATGGCAGAGGCCACCACGGCGCGAAACTGTTTGAGGTCCACCGGCTTGGTCAGGTAGTCGAATGCACCGGCTTTGAGCGCGTCTACCGCGTTTTCGGCCGATCCATAAGCGGTCATGACAATGCAGCGTTCCGCGCGCTGCTGGGCCTGCAGGCTGCGCAAAAGCTCCAGGCCCAGGCCGTCGGGCAGCCGCATGTCGGTGATCACGCTGTCAAAGCGCCCGGCTGCCAGCAGCTCACCGGCTTCGGCCAGCGTGGCGGCGGCGTCCACGCGGTAGCCCTCGCGCAGCAGCGTCAACTCGTACAGGGTGCGCAGGTCCGGTTCGTCGTCAACGACCAGGATGCGGGGTGGGGCGGCGGGGGCAACCATCAGGCCGGTATTGTGGCAAATGATGCGGGTTGGCCTGGCGTGGCCCCCCGCGCATGGAACAGCACGAAAAATTCGTTGCCATCGGCCGCGCCTGCCACGGGTTGGCAGGGCGCGCGCTGGTAGCCGATCAGCGCGCCGTGGCGCTCGCACAGCTCGCGGCAGATGTACAGGCCCAGGCCGCTGGAACGGCTCTCGGACGAAAAGAAGGGCTCAAACAGGTGGCGCTGTACGCCCTGGTCCAGCGGCGCGCCGTCGCTCCACACGCGCAGGCGCGGCAGCCCCGCGGGCGACAGGTCGGTCAATACGCGGATGGCCCCGGGCTGCTGGCTGGCATAGCGCAGCGCATTGTCCAGCAGGTTGACCAGCACACGCCGCAGGTGGTCGGGATCAAAACCGACCTGGCGTGGCGGCACGTCCATGTCCAGTTGCAGGCGCGCTGCGCACCCGGCCTGCTGTGACCAGTCGGCGCAGACCTGCCGCGCAGTGGCGCTCAGGTCCAGCATCGCCGGGTTGTTTGACGGGCCTTCATGCTGCACGCGGGAGATGTTCAGCACATCGTCCACGATCTGCGCCAGGCGCTGCGCGTTCTGGCGCACCATCAGCGTCAGCTGGCGCTGGCCCGGTTCACTGATGTCTTCTTCGAGCAGCGCGTTGGCCTGCATGATGGCCGCCAGCGGGTTGCGGATCTCGTGCGCCACGGCGGCCGACATGCGGCCCATGGCAGCGAGCTTTTCGGTGCGCAGGCGGGCCTCCATCTCGCGCAGGTCTTCCACGAACATCACGCACAGGCTCTCGGCCAGCATGTCATGTGTGGCGGTCAGGCGGGTGCGTACGTGCACACGGCGTGAACCTTCCCCGGCCTGGGCGATGTCCAGTTCGGCGGTCTGGGCAGCGCGGGTCATGAAAGTCTCGCGCGACAACTCGGCCAGCGGCTGCCAGGCCTGACTTGATGCCAGGACAAATGGGGTGGAGCGGTCCGGCCATGCCCCCAGCAGGCGCCGCGCTGCGGGGTTGGCCGCGTGCACAGTGCCATTGCCGTCCACAACCAGCACGCCGTCGGCCAGCGTTTCAATCACCAGCTCGTTGACTTCGATCTGTACGCGTGCGAGGTGCTGGCTCTCGCGCGAGCGCCGCTCTTCGCGGGCCAGCCGCGTTGCCAGCTGGTTGGCCAGCAGCGCCACAATGAAAAAGCCGGTGCCGGTCAGGCCCGCCTGAACCAGGCGGGATGTCCCGCCGTTGCCGGCCGTGTGCCATGCGTCGCCCAGCAGCAGCAGCGTGATGGCTGCCGCTGTGCCCAAGGCCAGCAGCAGCGAGCTGAGGACCGAAGCCAGCAACAGGGGGAGCGCGAACAGCGGCACGTAATTGATGCCGCCCGCCTGCATGAAATGCAGGACTGAAAACACCAGCAGGTCCACACCGATGGTGGACGCCCATTGCGCATCAAAGGTCTGGCCGGGGGGGCGCGGGCCGCCCAGTGCGCGCACCGCAATGGTGGCTGCAAGGTACAGGGCGCACAGCAACGGCGGCCAGTACCCGCCATGCGGCGGGGCGGGGACCGCAGGCAGCAGCAGCCAGGTGCCGCCCAGTACCAGCAGCAGCATCAGTGCAATCATCACCCGCGCTGTCATGAAGCCCCGCCACAGCCGCACAAAGGCAGAGTCTTCGACCGCCATTTCCCGCAGGCCGAACCAGGACGCCAGGGCGGTGTTGCCAGCCATGGGGGGGGTGTCCGGTGTCAGCGCCTGGCGCGCTGGCGATGCTCTTCGCTGCAATACACGGTGCCGTCGGGCCCGGGCAGCGAATCACCGCGCGGCAGGTGGACGGCGCAGGATGCGCACTGGACCATGTCCTGTGGTTTGCCCGGGCCGGTGCGGGGCTTTTGTGGCGGCGGCTCGCGCGGGGTATCGCGCCGGCCTGCACGCCACACATAAAAAGCGACGGCCAGGACGGCAAAAACCAGCAGGTATTTCATGACGGGCGGCTCAGCACGACTTCAAGCACAAAGCGCGAGCCGGCATAGGCCAGCAGCAAAAGCAAGGAGCCCACATACAACATGCGCACCGCTTTGCGCCCGCGCCAGCCAAAGCGCGCGCGCCCCACCAGCAGCACGGCGAAGGCCAGCCAGGACAGCACCGAGAAGACTGTCTTGTGATCCCACTTCCAGGCGCGGCCTGCGCCATAGAGCTGTTCGCTGAACAGCAGCCCGGCCAGCAGCGTGGCCGACAGGAGGATGAAGCCGGCCTGCACGAAGCGGAAGGTCAGGCGTTCCAGCGTCAGCAAGGGCACGCCGCCCTGCGCCTCTGCGGCCAGGCGGATTTCCTTTTCGGCGCGGCGCATAAGCCAGGCATGCACCACCGCAGCGGCAAACAGCCCATACGACGCAATACCCAGCGCCCAGTGCAGAGGCAGCCAGGGTGACGCTGTCTTGTGCAGCGGCGTGCCCGCAAACAGCAGCGCTACCAGGACGGCTGCGGCACCCAGGCCGGACAGCGCTGCATGGGCATTCATCTGGGGGAAAGTGCGGCTTTCAATGATGTAGACCGTCAGTACCAGCCAGGCCGTGACGGACAGGGCGGGCGCAAAGCCAAAGCGCGGCGTATCGCCCAACAGGCTCCAGGCCAGGGCGGCGGCGTGCAGGCCCCAGGCAACCAGCAGCGCACCGCGCATGCCGGGCGGCCCCAGCCGTTGCGCCACAACGGCTGGGGTGACGTACGCAATGACCGCAGCCACGGCCAACGCGGCGCCCACGGGGGATACACTGGCTAGAATCATCCACACAGTTTAGCCTTTTGCTCTTTTGCTGCGCCACACCGCAGCCGCGCCATGGCCTCCGCCCTCACCGACAAACTCTCCCGCCTGGTCAAGGAAATCCGCGGCCAGGCCCGCATTACCGAAGCCAACGTGCAGGACATGCTGCGCGAGGTGCGCATGGCCCTGCTCGAAGCCGACGTGGCCCTGCCGGTGGTGCGCGACTTCATTGCGCGCGTCAAGGACAAGGCGCTGGGCCAGGAAGTGCTGGGCTCGCTGTCGCCCGGCCAGGCGCTGGTGGGCATTGTCAGCCGCGAGCTCTCCGCCACCATGGGCGAGGGCGTCAGCGACATCAACCTGGCCGCCCAGCCACCCGCGGTGATCCTGATGGCCGGCCTGCAGGGCGCGGGCAAAACCACCACGACCGCCAAGCTGGCCAAGCACCTGATCGAAAAGCGCAAGAAGAAGGTGCTGACGGTCTCGGGCGACGTGTACCGCCCCGCCGCCATTGAGCAGCTCAAGACCGTGAGCAAACAGGCCGGTGCCGAATGGTTCCCCAGCACGCCCGACCAGAAGCCGGTGGACATTGCCAACGCCGCGCTGGACTACGCGCGCCGGCATTTCTTTGACGTGTTGCTGGTGGACACGGCCGGCCGCCTGGCGATTGACGAAGCGCTGATGCGCGAGATCAAGGACCTGCATGCCGCGCTGAACCCGGTGGAAACGCTGTTTGTCGTGGACGCCATGCAGGGGCAGGACGCCGTGAACACGGCCAAGGCGTTTAAAGAGGCATTGCCGCTGACCGGGATCATCCTGACCAAGACCGACGGCGATTCACGCGGCGGCGCGGCGCTGTCGGTGCGCCAGGTCACGGGCGCGCCCATCAAGTTTGCCGGTACCAGCGAAAAAATCGACGGCCTGGAGGTGTTTGACGCCGAACGGCACGCCGGGCGCATCCTGGGCATGGGCGACATCGTCGCGCTGGTCGAACAGGTTACCGCCGGCGTGGACATGGAAGCCGCGCAAAAGCTCGCGGCCAAGGTCAAGAGCGGCAGTGGCTTCGACCTGGAAGACTTTCTGAG
>CALRZF020000084.1:0-12196 GCA_943372585.1 Ramlibacter sp. 2FC
TTTGCGCCGCAGCGCTTTCGCACGGCCTGGACGCGGCTGAACGCGCTGCCCCAAGTGGACGAAATCTCGCTCATGACGCACTTCAGTGACGCCGACGGCCCGCGCGGCATCACCCACCAGGTGGCGGCGTTCGCCGAGGCCACGCGCGACCTGCCCGGTGAACGCTCGCTGGGCAACAGCGCGGCGACCCTGCGCCATGCGCAGGCCGCCGATGTGCGTGCAGATTGGGTACGCCCCGGCATCGCCATCTATGGCAGCGCGCCTGACTTCCCCGAACGCACATCGCAGCAGTGGGGCCTGCAGGGCGCCATGACGCTGACCAGCAAACTTATCGCCACGCAGGACCTGCAGCCGGGCGACACCGTGGGCTATGGCTCGAGCTTCAAGGCGGACGCGCCCATGCGCATCGGTATCGTGGCCTGCGGCTATGCCGACGGCTACCCGCGCCACTGCACTACGGGCACGCCGGTGCTGGTCAACGGTGTGCGCACCCGCATGGTGGGCCGCGTCAGCATGGACATGCTCACGGTGGACCTCACGCCCGTTGCGGACGCGGGCTTCGGAAGCGAAGTCACGCTGTGGGGCAACGCATCCAGCGGCGCCGTACTGTCCATTGACGAGATCGCGCAGGCGGCGGGCACCGTGGGCTACGAGCTGATGTGTGCTCTGGCGCCGCGCGTGCCGGTGGTGCAAGGCTGATCAGCGCTTGCGCAGGCCCAGCGTCATCACCGCGCCCACCACGATCAGCGCGCCCACGATCTGAATTGGCGCGATGGCCTGGCCCAGAATCAACCAGGCCAGCACCAGCGCAAACACCGGCTCCACATTCATGATGGCCGAGTTGCCCACCACGCCCAAGCGCGGCAGCACGGTGAACATGATGGTGAAGGCCGTGCCGTACAGGAAGGTCAGCGCGGCCAGCCCGCCCCAGCCGGCCGGCGCCGTGGGCAAATGGAAGCCGCCTTGTGCACCCACCATGGCCAGCGCCACCAGCCCGGCCATGGCCATGGTGGTGGCGGTGCGCACGCGCCCGTCCAGGTCACCGGCCTCATGCTGCGTGAGCACCAGTGCCAGGCCGAAGGTGCCCGCGGCTGCCAGCGCAAACGCCACGCCCGCGCCGATGCGGCCCCATTGGCCCGCCGCACCCAGGCCCGACGCCGCGCCCAGCACGTCCAGCGCCAGCGCCAGGCCCAGCAGGATCACCGGCATGGCCATCAGCAGCGCGCGCTCGGGCCGCTGGCGGTACACCACCCAGGCCCACAGCGCCGTCCAGATCGGGTAGGTGTTGAAGGCCAGCAGCGCCAGCGCCACCGGCAGGCGCGCCACGGCCGAATAAAGGCACAGGCTCTGCACGCCGATCAGCAGGCCAATGAGCGGCAGCATGCGTTTGTGGCGTGCGGTGAACACCACGCGCACACCCTGCACCGCCAGGATGGCCACGATCACCAGCGCGGTGACGGCGCTGCGGAACACGACGGCGGTGGCCACGTCGGCCCCGTTGTTGAAGGCAATGCGTGCGGCCACATGGTTGGCGCCCATCATCAGCGCGATGAGCAGCAGCGTGGCAAAGGCGGTGGCACTCAGGGCGCGGGTGGGGGAGGTCATGAACAGGGCGTCAGAAGAGGCTGGACAGATGGGTTTCGGCGGCTTTGGCCAGCTTGTCGTCAAACGTGGCCAGGGGGCACTGGAGCTCTGCTGCCAGCCAGAGGTACCCGGCGTCATGAGCCGACAGGCCATAGCGCTGGGCGAGCTCGAACGTGGCGGCCACGTCGATGCGCAGCAGCTCGATGCCAAAGTCCTGCCACTGCGCCAGCCCGGCGGCTGCGGCGACCGTGGCGCCATGACGCGCTTTCTTCAGGGCCACGTTGCAGATCTCGGACTGCAGGCTGAACGGTGCGTAGAGACTGCGGCCGGCCAGGCGGCCCCGGGCCTGCTCAAGCCAAGGCTCCTGAAAGAGGATGCCGGCCAGCGCGCTGCAATCCACGACCAGGGGCGGTTGCGGCAGGTAGCGGGCCGGCGGTTCGGCCACGTACAACACGGGTGAAGGAGCGTGTGCGGGCCAGCTCATCGCGAGTCCCTCTCCGCACGAATGATGTCGATGCTCGACGGCCCGGAGTCGATGGGGTCGGGAAAACGCATCTTCAGTTCTGCAGCGATCTGCTCGACGGTCTTCCAGCCCTGACGGACGATGGGAAAGCCCTGCTTGTCATAACCCACGATGCGCGGCGCGCCAGGGTGGGTTGAAAGCGGCGCACCGGTATCCAGCGCGGCCTGTTCAATGATGGCCATGAGCTCGCCCTGCAGCGAACGGTGGTTGCGGCTGGCCCGTTGGCGCAAAGCCTCGGCCAGTTCCTCAGGAACGTCTTTGATGGATAGATTTGGCATGTTTCGCCTCCAAATTGGAGCCATATTGGAGGCGAAGCTAGCATTTGTCAATACAAATTGTGTACTTTGGCGTGCAGTCGGCTCAAGCCCAGCAGCGCATCGGTAAACGGCGTGGCCACCCCTGTCAGCGCGCCCAACTCCTTCACCACGGTCACCAGCGCGTCCAGCTCCACGGCCCGGCCAGCTTCGACATCCTGCAGCATCGATGTCTTGAACGCCCCCAGTTTGAGCGTGACCTGGTGGCGGTCCTCGGGCTGCTGGTCAATGGGGATGCCGATGCGCGCGCCGATCTCCTTGGCTTCCAGCATCACAGCCGAAATAAAGCCGCGCACCAGGTCGTCGCCCATGATCAGGTCGGTGGTGGCGCCGGTCATGGCGCTCACGGGGTTGACCGTCATGTTGCCCCACAGCTTGTACCAGGCGTCTTTCTGGATCTGCCCGGACAGCACGGCCTCAAAGCCGGCCTTGGCCAGCAAGGCGGTGAGCTGCTCCACGCGCGCGGTCTTCTTGCCCGAAGGTTCGCCGATGATGAGCTTGTTGCCAAAGTGGTGCTTCACATACCCCGGCCCGTTCAGCGAGCAGCTGGCATGTACCACGCAGCCGATGATGTGTCGGCCGGGAATAGCCGCCGCAATGGTGCCGCCCGGGTCCACGGCCGCCAGGCGCGTGCCGGCCAGCGCACCGCCGAAGCCTTCAAAAAACCACCAGGGCACGCCGTTCATGGCGGTGAGCACCATGGTGTGCGGCCCCAGCAGCGGGCCGATGGCTTGCGCCACGCCAGCCATGGCCGGCGCCTTGACGGCCACGACCACCAGGTCCTGCACGCCCAGCTCGGCGGGGTTGCTGCTGGCGCGCACCGGCACTGCGGTGGTGGTGCCCGCGATGTCAAGGCGCAAACCCTGCGCCTGCACCGCAGCCAGTGTGTCGCCGCGGGCGACCACGCTCACGTCGCAGCCTGCCTGCGCCAGGCGCACGCCGATCCAGCCGCCGATGGCGCCGGCGCCGTAAATGGTTACTTTCATGGGGTGTGTCAGTTCTTGTAGCTGTCGTCGATGCGGTCCACACGCCGCACCAGTGCGTCAAACACGTCCTGGCCCGCGCCGAATTTGGCGTCGAACTGGAACGAGTCGTGCGTGGTCTTCTGGGCCACGGCTTCGCTCACGGGGATGGCCGGGCCCAGCGCGGCCTGTGCCAGCTGGATGTCGCAGGCGCGCTGCAGTGTCCACAGGCGCACCAGCGTCAGCGGCAGTGTTTCGCCGCAGGCCAGCAGGCCGTGGTTGCGCAGGATCAAAAGCGGCTTGTTGCCCATGCTGGCCAGCAGGCGCGGCGCTTCGTCGGCATGCACGGTGATGCCTTCAAAGTCGTGGTACGCCACCATGCCGTGCAGCTGGGCCGAATAGAAATTGTTCTGCGCCAGGCCGCCCTGGGTGCAGGCCACCGCCAGGCCGCTGGTGGTGTGGGTGTGCATGACGCAATGCGCGCCGTCCACGTTGTCGTGGATGGCGGCGTGCACGGTAAAGCCGGCCGGGTTCACCGGCCAGGGGTTGTTGTCCAGCTTGTTGCCCTGGATGTCGATCTTCAGCAGGTTACTGGCCGTGACCTCGCTGTAATGCAGGCCGAAGGGGTTGATGAGGAACTGCTTTTGCCCGCCCGTGACGCTGTCGGGCAGCCGCACCGTGATGTGGTTGTAGATCATCTCGGTCCAGCCCAGCATGTCAAAGATGCGGTAGCACGCGGCCAGTTGCACGCGGGCTTTCCATTCATCGGGATGCATGGCGGGTTTGAGTACGGCGTTCATCACAGTCCTTTCTCTTTTCAAGTGACACCGCAGAACCGGCTTTGCCGGGCCGCTGGTGTCGCCCCCTTGAGGGGGAGGCGCGAAGCGCCTCGGGGGTGGTTCTACGCCTCCGCGGTGAAGCCGACCTGCTTCACGATCGGCGCCCATTTGGCGGTGTCGCGCTTGATCAGCTCGGTCAGCTCGGCGGGGGTGGAGGTCATCGCCTCCAGGCCGAAGCCGCTCAGGCCGTCGATCACATCCTTTTGCGCGAGCGCGGACTTCATCGACGCGTTCAGGCGGTTCACCAGGTCGGGCGATGCCTTGGCCGGCAGGAAGAAGGCAAACCATTCGCTGTGCGTGGCGTTCTTGATGCCCTGCTCTTCATACGTCGGCACATCAGGCGCGAAGCGGCTGCGCTTGGCGCCGGACACGCCCAGGATGCGGACCTTGCCGGTGGGCAGGTGCTGCGTCAGGTCGCCGATGGGGCCCGACACGGCCGAGATGTTGCCGCCCAGCAGGTCCAGCATGGCCGGCTGCGTGCCGCGGTAGGCGGCGTGCTTGAGCTCGACGCCAGCGTTCTTGCCCAGCAGCGCGCCGATGAAGTGCGGCGTGGAGCCGGCGGCCGGCGAGCCGAAGTTGGCACCCAGCGGGTTGGCCTTGGCCCAGGCCAGGAAGTCGGGCACGGTCTTGACCGTGGCAGGCACGGACGGACCGACGGCCAGGCCGAAGTCGAACACGCAGCCCACGGTCACGGGCGTCAGGTCCACCATCGGGTCATAGGCCAGCTTCTTGTAGATGTGCGGGTAGATCGTGAGGATGGAGGTGGGCGTCTGCAGGATGTTGGCGCCGTCCGGTGCGGCGGCCTTGACGGTCTGCACGGCGATCTGGCCGCCCGCGCCGGTCTTGTTCTCGACCACGGCGGTCTTGGCAAAGTCGCCCTGCAGCTTCTGCGCCACGCGGCGGCAGATCGTGTCGGACGTGCCACCGGCTGCAAAGCCCGTGATGATCTTGGTGTTTTCAAGCTGGGCCTGGGCAAAGGCCGATTGGCCCAGGCTTGCCAGGAATGCGGAAGCGCCAGCGGACTGCAGGACTTGGCGACGCGAGAAGGTCATGGTGTTTGTCTCCGTGAAGGGATGAAAAGGGAACCGCGAGTCTAGGCGTTCAGGACGCATCGCGCATCCAGACAACCCCGCCCGAATGGGTCACGGCGCCCTGGTGGCTGGGCCGCACCGAGGCCGCGTACTTTTCCAGTAATCCGCCACGCGGTGCGGGCGGGCTCACCCGGCCTGCAAGCCGGGCGGCGATCTCGTCACCCGTCAGGTCCACGGCGATGCTGCGCGATTCAGGCCGGGCGTCGATGTGCACCCTGTCCCCGTCGCGCAGCGCCGCGATCGGCCCGGCATCTGCGGCTTCGGGCCCGGCATAGCCGATGCACAGGCCGCGCGTGGCACCTGAGAAACGCCCGTCGGTCAACAGCGCCACCTTGTCGCCCATGCCCTGTCCGTACAGCAGCGCGGTGATGCCCAGCATCTCGCGCATGCCGGGGCTGCCGCGCGGGCCTTCGTTGCGGATCACGATCACGTCACCCGCCTGGTAGCGCATCTGCTGCACGGCGGTTTGGGCTTCTTCTTCGTTTTCAAACACGCGGGCCGGGCCGCTGTGCACCAGGGTTTTCAGGCCTGCGGTCTTCAGCAGCGCGCCGTCGGGGCACAGGTTGCCCTTGAGCACCGCCAGCCCGCCATCGCGGCTCAGTGCGTCCCCCAGGGTCCGGACCACGCGGCCGTCTGGCGCCTGCGCCGACTCAAGCTCCTGCGCCAGCGTGCGGCCGGTGAAGGTCAGCGCGTCGCCATGCAGGAACCCGCCGCGCAGCAGCTCGCGCAGGATCACCTGCGCACCGCCGATGTAGTAAACATCGCGCGCCAGGTATTTGCCGCCGGGGCGCAGGTCGCCGATCAGCGGTGTGCGCGCGAACACCTCGGCCACGTCGTCCAGGTGGAATGCAATGCCGGCCTCATGCGCAATCGCAGGGATGTGCAGCGCCGCGTTGGTGGAGCCGCCGGTGGCCGACACGATGGCGCAGGCGTTCTCCAGGGCCTTGCGCGTCACGATGTCGCGCGGCAGGGGGGCATCACCCATTACGGCGGCCATCAACGTGCGCGCCGTGCGGCGCATGAGCGGCGCGCGTTCGCTGAACACGGCCGGCACCATGCTGGAGCCAATCGGCGCCAGGCCGATGGCCTCGGACACCATGCCCATGGTGTTGGCGGTGAACTGGCCCGCGCAGGCGCCGGCCGTGGGCAGGCAGGCCTGGCTCATGGCCTTCAGCTCATCCTGCGTGGCGTCACCGGCCAGGACCTTGCCGATGGTTTCGTAGGTGTCCACGACGTTCAGGTCGCGCCCGTCCACCCCCGGCATCTGGCCGGGCAGGGCGGAGCCGCCGTGCACGAACACGCTGGGCACATTGCAGCGCACCATGCCCATCATCAGGCCCGGCAGGTTCTTGTCGCACGCACCGATGGCAAAGATGCCGTCCCACTGGTGGCCGCGGGTGGAGGCCTCCACGCTGTCGGCAATGAGCTCGCGCGAGATCAGTGAAAACCGCATGCCCGAATGCGCCATGGTCAGCCCGTCGCTGACCGACACCACCGGGCATTCATGCGGCATGCCGCCGGCGGCATAGATGCCGGTCTTGGCATGCTGGGCCTGGTCGCGCAGGTTCATGTTGCACGGGCTCATCTCGCCGCCGGTGTGGAACACACCCACGTGCGGGCGCGTGAGCTCTTCTTCGTCCTGCCCCAGTGCATGCAGGAAGCTGCGCGTGGTGGCGCGGATCGTGCCCTCGTAGATGGTGGCGGAGCGGAACTTGCGCGGTGTGCCGTCGTTGCTCATGGCGGGTCAGTAGGTCTTGCTGGCGGGCAGGGCTTCGGTGGTGGCCTTGAACTTGGCGGCCAACGCCGTGGTGGCGCGCACCAGCAGGTTGGTGTCCAGGCCCACGGCCACAAACAGCGCGCCCATGTCCAGGTACTTGCGGGCCTGCGCCTCGTCGGGTGTCAGGATGCCGGGCGCCTTGCCCGCCTTCAGGATGCGCTGGATGGCGTCCTCAATCGCGGCCTGCACCTCGGGGTGGCCGGGGTTACCCACATGCCCCATGGACGCCGACAGGTCAGCCGGGCCGATGAACACACCGTCCACGCCGTCGGTGGCGGCGATCGCGTCCAGGTTGTTCAGCGACTCGACCGTCTCGGCCTGCACCAGCAGACAGACTTGGGCATTGGCCTCCTTGGCGTAGGCCGGGTAGCGCCCCCAGCGCGACGCGCGCGCACCCCCCATGCCGCGGATGCCACCGCCGCCGCCGTCCTGCGGGTAACGGGCGCAGCGCACGATCTCAGACGCCTGCGCGGCCGTGTCCACCATGGGCACCAAAAGCGTCTGCAGCCCCAGGTCCAGGTACTGCTTGATCAGCGCCTGGCCCACATGGCCGTGGCCCATGGGCACGCGGGCAATCGCGTGCGAAGCCGGGTAGGCCGCAATTGTCTGCGCCTGCTGCAGGATGGTGCGCAAATCATTGGGCGCATGTTCACCGTCGATCAGCAGCCAGTCGAACCCTGCGCCCGCGCAGATCTCGGTGACGTAATGGTCGGCCAGGCCCATCCACAGGCCGATCTGTGCGCGCTTGTCTGCCAGCGCCTGCTTGAAGGTATTGGTGGGGGTCTGCATGCTGTCTTCCTGGGTCTCTTAAACAAACTTGAATTCAAAGCGGCCGAGCGCGCCGTAATCGGCGTCAAACACGTCGCCCACCTTGGCCGCCACGGGCCGGGTGAACGAGCCGGCCAGCACGACTTCGCCCGCCTCCAGGCATTCGCCCCAGGGCGCGAGCTTGTGCACCAGCCAGGCCACGCCCACGGCGGGGTGGCCCTGCACGCCCGCGGCAAGGCCGGTTTCTTCCACCGCGCCGTTTTGCCGCAGGATGGCGCCGCACCAGGGCAGGTCCACCGAGCGCGGTGCCACCTTGTTGCCGCCCAGCACGATGCCGGCGTTGGCGGCGTTGTCGCTGATGGTGTCGAACACTTTGCGCATGACCTTGGTGTGGCGGTCAAACTGCTCGATGCGCGCGTCGATGATCTCGATGGCGGGCGTCACGTAGTCGGTCGCGTCCAGCACATCGTCCACGGTGACCTTGTCGCCTTCGAGCTTCTTCTTCAGCACAAAGGCCAGCTCCACCTCCACACGCGGCGCAATGAAGCGCTGCGTGGGGATGTCACCGGGCTCAAAGAACATGTCGTCCAGCAGCGTGCCGTAGTCCGGCTCGTCGATCTGGCTGGAGATCTGCATGGCGCGCGACGTGAGGCCGATCTTGTGGCCGCGCACCGTGCGCCCCGCCGCGATTTTCATGGCCACCCAGGCGCGCGAGACGGCATAGCCGTCTTCAATGGTCATGCCGGGAAAGCGCTTGGAAAAATGCTCGACCTGTACGCGCGACTTCTCGCTCTGGTCGAGTTCGGCGGCGAGCTGCTGGATTTGCGAGGCGTTGAGGGTCATTTGAATAACGGATGAATGTTGCTGTGCTTGCCGTCGTAAACCTGGCCGGGGCTTTCGTCCACATTCAAGGTCACGCCGATCAGGCGCTGTGCCATCAGCGGGTCAAAGTGCGCCTTGGCCGCGGCCAGCACCGCATCGCCCGCGCGTTCTTGCGTGGTGGTACTGCGACCGGCGCCCATGCGCAAGTTGAGATAGACGAAAGCGTAGTCCCGCTGGCCGTCCGCCACGGCGTAGTGCGCCGCCGGGTAAGCCAGCACGCGCGTGCCCCCGGTGGGAAACACCTGCTTGCCGTCTTCATCCTTCACCGCGAGCATGGTGTCGGCAAGAGCCCGGCACAGCGCCGTCATGTCGGTGGCAGCGTCCAGGTTGGGTGTGTAAAGAATGACGAGGTGCGGCATGGCTACAGCCGCTGGTTCACGTTGGTGTAGCCCTGCGCCGACGACGCCTGTGCCGCAGGAATGGCGGCGCCAGTCTGCGGCGTCACCGGAAAGATCGCGTTGATCTGCCCCGTGCCCGACGCGCCGAAGTACGGCGTCACCACTTCGGCGCGGCCGTCGTAATCGGTCCAGCCCAATGCGCCCAGCAGCATGGCTGTGTCGTGCATGAAGCCTTCGCCGTGGCCCTTGGACGCGTACTCGGGCAGCATGGTGCAGAAGTCTTTCCACTGCGCGTTTTCCCACATGTGGACCACATTGCGGTCCAGCTGTTCCAGAAAGGGGCTCCAGATCTTGAAGCCGTATTCCGGTGCCAGGCCGTTCTGCGCAAAGCGGTGCGACAGCGAGCCGCTGGCAAAGATGGCTACGGTGCCGTCGTACTCGTCTTCAATCGCACGGCGGATCGCCCAGCCCAGGCGCGCGCTGTCGTTCAGGTAATGCGCCTGGCACAGCGCTGACACCGACACCACCTTGTAGTGCTGGTCGGTGTTCATGTAGCGCATGGGCACCAGCGTGCCGTATTCGGGGTTGAGTGTGGTGGCGTCATGCGCCAGCGTCTCTACGCCGTACGCATTGCACACCTTGGCCAGCAGCTGGCCCAGCGCCGGGTTGCCCGGAAACTCAAAGCCCATGTTGCTGATGAAGTGCGGCAGCTCGTTGCTGGTGTACAGCCCCTTGAAGTGCGGCGCGCAGTTGATGTGGTAATTGGCGTTGACCAGCCAGTGCGTGTCAAACACCACGATGGTGTCCACGCCGGCCTCGCGGCAGCGCCGGTCAATTTCCAGGTGCCCGTCAATCGCGTCCTGCCGTGTGCCCTTGCGCGCGCCTTCAAGCTCGCTCAAGTACATCGACGGGACGTGGGTGATCTTGGCGGCGAGTGCTAGTTTGCCCATGGTCAGACTCCCCAATGCGGAATATGGTGAGACCCCATCGACACCGCAACGTTCTTGGGTTCACAGAAAACTTCGTAACTCCATGTGCCGCCCTCGCGCCCCGTGCCCGACGACTTGGTGCCGCCAAAGGGCTGGCGCAGGTCGCGTACGTTCTGGCTGTTGACGAAGCACATGCCGGCCTCCACCGCCGCGGCCACCCGGTGTGCGCGGCCGATGTTCTCGGTCCACACATAGCTGCTCAGGCCGTACTGGATGTCGTTAGCCTTGGCAATCGCATCGGCCTCATCCTTGAACGGGATCAGGCAGGCGACAGGGCCGAAGATTTCCTCCTGCGCGATGCGCATGCGGTTGTCCACGTCGGCAAAGACAGTGGGCAGCACGTAGTTGCCCTTCTTCACACGGTCGGGCAGGTCGGGCGAACCCAGGCCGCCGCACAGCAGCGTGGCGCCTTCCTTGGGGCCCAGCTCGATGTAGCTGCGCACCTTGGCCAGGTGGCCCTGGCTGATCATGGGGCCGACGATGGTTTTCTCGTCCAGCGGGTCGCCCACGGTGATCTTTTTGGCACGCGCCACGAACTTTTCGACAAAGCCGGCGTAGATGCTCTGCTGCACCAGGATGCGGCTGCCCGCCGTACAACGCTCGCCGTTGTTGCTGAAGATCATGAACACGGCAGCGTCCAGCGCGCGGTCCAGGTCGGCATCTTCAAAGATCACGAACGGGCTCTTGCCGCCCAGCTCCATGCTGAACTTCTTCAGACCCGCCTGCTGCACGATGCGGTTGCCCGTGGCGGTGGAGCCGGTGAACGAAATCGCGCGCACGTCGGGGTGCTTGATCAGCGGCTCGCCGGCTTCCTTGCCGTAGCCGTGCACCAGGTTCAGCACGCCGGGCGGAATGCCCGCCTCCAGCGCCAGCTCGCCCAGGCGCGCCGCGGTCAGCGGCGACAGCTCGCTCATCTTCAGCACGGCCGTATTGCCAAACGCCAGGCAGGGCGCGACCTTCCAGGTGGCGGTCATGAAGGGCACGTTCCACGGGCTGATCAGCGCGCACACGCCCACGGGGTGGAACAGCGTGTAGTTCAGGTGCGTCTCGGTGGGGTAGGTGTGGCCGTCCACCCGGGTGCACATCTCGGCGAAGTAATAGAAGTTGTCGGCCGCGCGCGGGATCAGCTGCTTGCCCGTTTGTGCAATGACCTGGCCGCAATCGTTGGTTTCGGTCTGTGCGATCTCGGGCACGTGCGCGGCGATCAGGTCGCCCAGCTTGCGCACCAGCTTCGCGCGTTGCGGCGCGGGCATGCCGGCCCATTTCGGGAAGGCTTCTTTCGCGGCGGCCACGGCGGCATTCACTTCGGCTTCACCGCCAGAGGCGACCTCAGCCAGCACTTCCTGCGTGGCGGGGTTGATGGTTTCAAAATAGCGCTGGCCGGCCACGGCCTTGCCATTGATGAGGTGGTTGACTTGCATGGTTACTGGATGGTGTTGATGAGTTCGCCCACGCCTTCAATCGTGGTGACGATGACGTCGCCTGGCTGGCAGTCCACCACGCCGTCGGGCGTGCCGGTCAGGATCAGGTCGCCGGGCTGCAGCGTCATGAAGCTGCTGAAGTATTCGATGAGAAAGGGCACGTCAAAAATCATGTCGCGCGTGTTGCCGCTTTGCGTGAGCTTGCCGTTCACCGTGGTCTGCAGCGCCAGCGCCATGGGGTTGGGCACGTCCTTCACGTCGACAAACCAGGGACCCAGCGGTGTACAGGTGTCGCGGTTTTTCACGCGCAGGTTGGGGCGGTACCAGTTCTCCAGGTAGTCGCGGATGGCGTAGTCGTTGGCCACGGTGTAGCCGCCCACAAAGTCATACGCATCGTCGCGCTTCACGCGGCGCGCGGTCTTGCCCACCACGATGGTCAGCTCGCATTCGTAGTGCATGAACTTCACCTCCGGCGGGCGGCGCGTGAACTGGCGGTGGCCCATCAGCGTGGCCTCGCCCTTGATGAACACCAGCGGTTCTTCGGGCGCCTTGAACTCCAGTTCTTTCGCATGGTCGGCGTAGTTCAGGCCCAGGGCCAGGATGGTGCGCGGGCGCGGCGTGGGCTGCAGCGGGGGCAGCCAGGTCACGGCGTCAGGCGACACCAGCGCGCCGTTGTCCAGCAACAGTTGCCCGTCGCGTTCACCGGCG
>CALRZF020000085.1:0-12063 GCA_943372585.1 Ramlibacter sp. 2FC
ATGCCACGGCGTACGACTTCGCTGCCATAGCCCGCCGCTTCTTCGCGTACCAGCGCGGCATAACCCGCCGCGTGATCCACGACCAGTTCAGGCCGGTTGATAAGTACATTGAAAAGCGGATGGGGCATGGCAGCGTGTCAGGGCAGTGAAAAGGGATCAGTAGCGCGTGTGGCTGCGGCGTGCGGCCATAACGAGTGCAGCGAGCGCAGCGCCGGCGGCAGCAGCGATCAGCACTGACTTCACGGGCTGCTCGGCCACGTACTTGCCGGTGGCTTCCGCGTAGTGGTTGATCTGCTTTTGCACCTTGGCAGAGGCGTCCGACGCAGCGTGGATGCCGCGGCTGGCCACGTCCTGGGCGCGTGCGGCCAGGCGGTCGATGGCGGGCTCCACGGTGCCGCGCAGGTCGCGCACCTTGTCATGGGCGCGGTCCAGCTGCTGGTTGGCGAAGCTGCGCGTGTTCTCCACTGCATCTTCAGCAGATTGCAGCACATCGGCAGACAGGTCGCGGGCAGCGTCGGCGCCGTCGCGCAGTGTCTTGGGGGCGGTGGTGGGGATGGTGGACATGTGTGGGTACTCCTGAAAAAAAGCGGTTTTCGCGTCAGCCCTTGCGGACCAGGCTCACGACGAAACTGACGATGGCCATGATGGCGAAGATGAAGAAAAGGATCTTGGCGATTTCGACGGCGCCGGCGGCAATGCCACCAAAGCCGAAGACGGCTGCAATCAATGCAATCACCAGGAACACGACGGCGTAGTGCAACATGTGGTTCTCCTTGCAGGGCAGTGCCCCCGGGGGTTTGTAGCGCCGGGGTCCCCCATGCGCCTGTTCCACAGGTTACGGAAAGCAACGCGCCTTGCTAATCAGCAGGCGGCCTGAGCGTTTGTCGGTGCAGGACAGGGGGCGCTGTAGGAGGGCGCCGACGCGCTGGGCGCGCCGGGCGTGGCGGCGCTCAGGCGGCCGGCGTGGACGGTGCGGCTGTGGAGGGTGTGGCGGGCAGCACCGCAAAAATGCGCGCGCCCTGGCCTGGGGCGGACTGCACCGTCAGGCGCCCGCCGGCGGCCTCCACACGGTGGCGCATGCCGGCCAGGCCGTGGGTGGACGGGCGCACGGCGGCGGTGTCAAAGCCCTGGCCGTCGTCCTTGATTTCCACTTCCACATGGTTCTCGTAGCGGCGCAGGCTGATGTCCACCAGCTTGGCCTGCGCGTACTTGCCGATGTTGGTCAATGACTCCTGCACCAACCGGTACACGGTAAGCTGCATGGCGTCGTCCAGCGCCACATCGTCCAGCGCGGTTTCGACTTCCATGGTGGAGCGTTCGGAGAACTCACGCGCCAGGATCTCCAGCGACGCCACCAGGCCCAGGTTGGACAGCGACGACGGGCGCAGGTCTTCAATGATCCGGCGCTTGAGCGCAATGCCGCTGTTCAGCGTTTCGGTCAGATGTTGCAGGCGCTGCATGACATCTTCGGAACCCACGCCGAGTTTTGACTTCAGGCGCGCCACGTCCAGCTTGGCGGCCGTCAGCAGGGCACCCAGCTCGTCATGCAGTTCGCGCGCCAGGTGGCCGCGCTCCTGTTCGCGCACCTGCTGCAGGTGGGTGGCCAGCTCGGCCAGCGTGGCCGTGCGTTCGCGCACCTGGCGCTCCAGCAGGTCGCGCTCTTGCTGCAGCAGCACCTGCTGGCGGTCGGCGGACTGCTTGAGCGCGTTGGTCTGGCGAAGGTAAAGGTAGAACGCCAGCAGGCCCGCCATGGCGACCGCGGCAATGCCGATGCGGGACAGCTGCAGCGAGCGTTTGACCTGCAGCTGGGCCAGCTCCATCCTGCCGGCGGTAGAGGCGATCAGCTGTGTGGACTGGTTCCGGATGGCGTCCATGTGTTCCTTGCCCACGTCGGTCATGAGCACGAACTTCCAGGCGTCTTCGTTGCCCTGCTTGCGCATGCGCACGCTCAGGTCCATCTCGGCCAGCTTGCGCTGTGTGTTGCGTCCCAGCTGTGCAAAAGTCTTCAGCTCCTCCGCGTCATCCATATACAGGGTGCGCAAGGTGTCGATGGTCTGGCCGATGTCGGACACGGCCACGTCGTACGGTTCCAGGTAGCGGGGGTCGCCGGTCAGCAGGTAGCCGCGCTGGCCGGTTTCGGCGTCCAGCATGTGCTGCAGCAGCTTGTTGAGCTGGCTGCGCGTTTGCGACGCCGTGGCAATCTCTTGCAGCGCCCGGTTGGAGCGGTCAAAGCCTGTCTCGTTGATCACCACCAGAATGCAGGCTGCCAGCAATGCCAGCGGCAGGCTGATGGCCATCTTGGGTATGGAAAAACTCTTCAGCCATGAAAACAAGCGCATGGAACCTCCCCGCTGCGACAGCGCTGTGAATAGAATCTGTGGTACCTGCCCACGCGGCACCTTAGAAAGAAGCAGACATGATCAAAGTCGGAATTGTGGATGACCACGCCATCGTGCGTACGGGGCTCAAACAGTTTTTCTCGGAGCAGGTCGATCTGCGCGTGGTGGGCGAAGCCGCCAGCGGCCGCGAGGCGATCGACCTGGTGCGTACCACCGAGCTGGATGTGCTTTGCATGGATCTGTCCATGCCCGGCCAAAGCGGTATTGACGCCCTGGCCATGATCCGCGCCAAGGCGCCGGACGTGGGCATCCTCATCCTCAGCGGCTACCCCGAAGAGCACTACGCGATGAACCTGATCCGCCAGGGTGCCAGCGGCTACCTCAACAAGGAATGCGACCCGATGGAGATCGTCAACGCGATCCGCACCATCTCGCTGGGCCGGCGCTACATTTCCCCCACGGTGGCCGAGCTTCTGGCCCAGCAGCTCAACCGCAAGGAAGGCGGCGCGCCGCATGAACAGCTGTCCGAGCGCGAGTTCCAGGTGTTCCTGAAGCTGGCCAAGGGCGAGACCGCAGGCGACATTGCGAAGTCGCTTTCGCTGAGCGTGAAAACGGTGAGCACCTACCGTACGCGGCTGATGGAAAAGATGAGCCTGGCGTCCAACAGCGACCTCACGTACTACGCGCTGAAGAACAAGCTGATTGATTGACCCGCCAGCGGCCTGATGCGCGGGCCTAGCCCCGCGCACCGCACAGCTCGATGCAATAGTCGACGAGCGCGTCGATTTCATTGGATTTGTCAAACACCGCATCGGCGCCGAGCTGAGCGCAGCGCTTGCGCATGTCGGCGGTGGCGTAATTGCTGAGCACCAGCACTTTCTGGCCGGGCTGGCGGTTGCGGCAGGCCTCCAGCACACCCAGGCCGCTGCCCTGTTTCAGGAACAGGTCCACGATGGCGAGGTCCCACACGTTGTCGGGTTGCGTCAACCACGCGCGGCCTTCGTTTTCCGTCTCGGCGAAGCCTGCCGCCTTCACGCAGGTCAGCTCTTCCAGCGTACCAATCAGATTTTCGCGGATGGTCGCATTGTCTTCGACGATATAGGTTCTCAGTTCCACCATGGTTGGTTGCTAGCTGCCGGATACTGCCGCGGCAAGTTGTTCTCAGTGGGCCCGATCGCAGGAAAGCTGTATCGCAATGTATCCCCTCTTTCCGAGGGATTGTGCCAGCGGGTGCACCGCCTGGGTGTAGGACGCTTCCTACGGTCCGCAGCGCTCCTGTTGGCGCCATTTTCAGGGGCGAAAACCTGTAGGCAGGCGCCGACAGCCGGTCCCGCTGCCCGCCGATGGGCGGCGCACGGTGATCCCAGCACACTGCAGCCAGGCGCTCGCTGATGGGCGCACCAGGAGCGTCCCATGAAACTCTTTTTTGAATACACCGTGGTGCTGGCTGGCACGCTGGCCGCTGCAGCCCTGGTTGCTTTTGGTGAGCCGGCCCAGGCCGATCTGCTGATGGCCCAGGCGGCCAGTACCTCTGAAGAATGGCTGGGCGCAACGTCGTGCTTGCGATGAACGCGCCCGCAATGAGGCGCACCGGATGACTGACGCCAAGCGTGGGTCCCCCGCAGAGCGCACATGGCACATGCCGCAAGGCATGGCGCGCGGTCTGGCCGTCACGGTGGGCGTACTGGTCCTGCTGGTCGCCGTAGTACTGTTCTTCCCGTGGGATTTGCTTCGCGGGCCGGTCAACCGGTATGTGTCCGAGCAAACCGGGCGTCAATTTGAAATCACCCGCCGGCTTGACGTCAAACCCGGCTGGAACACCCGCGTCCGGCTGGACGGCGTGACCTTTGCCAATCCGGAATGGGCCCGCGACCGCTACCTGGTGCAGGCGGAATCGGCTGAATTCGAGATCCGGCTCTTACCGCTGTTGCTGGGGCGGCTGGAATTGCCGTCGCTGGTGCTGCAGGCGCCGCAGCTGGGGTTGCAGGAGGAAGCAGATGGCCGGCGCACCTGGGCTTTGGGGCGCGATACCTCTGACCCCGCCACCGTGCCGCAGATCGGCTCGCTGGAGGTCGACAAGGGTGAACTGCACTATGTGGCCACTGCACAAGGTGCCGACATCCGCATGGGATTTGAAATCAGCCCGGAAGCCGGCAATGCACTGCCGCTGAAATACGACGCCAAAGGGCGCTGGCAGGGCCAGCCCTTTGCTGCCAACGGTCGCACCGGCAGTGTGCTGGTGCTCAACGCGCCGCTTGCCGAGCCGTTCCCTTTGCAGATCAATGCAGTGGCCGGTAACACCAGCCTGCGTGCGACGGGCACGCTGGCCAGCCTGGCCAGCGTAGACGGCGCGAATGCGACCTTTGAGCTGCGCGGGGCCAACCTCGCCGACCTGTACCGCCTGGTCGGCGTGGTGTTGCCCGAGACGCCGCGCTACGCAGTCAACGGCCAGTTGAGCCGCCAGGGGCAGGTGTGGAACGTGAAAAGCATTCGTGGCCGCCTGGGCCAGTCTGACCTGGCGGGCGACCTGGCGTTCGACCGGTCGCAGGCGGTGCCGTTGCTCTCCGGGAAACTGCAGTCCAAGGTACTGGATTTTGATGACCTGGCGCCGCTGGTGGGCTTGCCCGAACAGCCGCGCAGCGTGGCCGCAGGCCCGGTCGTGCCGGTCGTGGCGGGTGCTGAGGCCAGGCCCGCTGCTGTAAAGACCGATGCGCCGCCCGGTCGCGTGCTGCCGACCGCCACGCTGGACGTGCAGCGGCTGCGGGCCATGGACGCCGACGTGCGCTACAGTGCGGCGCGCATCTCCAACGTCCGCGCGCTGCCGCTGGAGCGGGCCGACATCCACATCCAGCTCAAGGCGGGCGTGCTCAACCTGGACCCTTTGAAACTGGGCGTGGCGGGCGGGCAACTGTCAGGCCGCCTTCGCATTGATGGCACCAGCGAGCCTGCGGCAGTCGCCGTCAATCTGGACGCGCGCGGTCTGCAGCTGAACCGCCTGTTTCCGGCTGTTGAATCCACGCGCAGCAGCCTGGGCCGGGTGACCGGCAACATCGACCTGAAGGGGCGCGGCAACAGCGCAGCGCGCATGCTGGCCACCGCCTCTGGCGACGTGGCGTTGCTCATGGGCGAAGGCCAGATCAGCAACATGCTGCTGGAGGTCGCCGGGCTGGACGGCGGCGAGATCATCAAGTTTTTGCTGCGTGGCGACCGCAACGTGCAACTGCGCTGCGCTGCAGCTGCTTTTGACGTGAAACAGGGCGTCATGACCAGCCGCGCCATCGTGCTGGACACCGTGGACACGGTGATCCTGGGCACGGGCACCATCAGCCTGGCGGACGAATCCCTGAATCTGGTCCTGCGCCCATCCCCCAAGGACGGCAGCATCCTGAGCCTGCGCTCACCGCTGAAGGTCACCGGCACCTTTGCGGCGCCGCGCGCGGGCCCCGACAAGGCGGCCTTGGCAGGCCGCGCCGGCATTGCCCTGGCGCTGGGCGCGTTGAATCCGTTGCTGGCGCTGGCCGCCACCATTGAAACCGGGCCCGGCGTGGACGCCAATTGCCCGCAGGTGCTGGCGCAGGCCAATGCGGCGCTCGCGCCGCGGGCGAAGTGAGGCCTAGGCGTGGTTCACGCCGCACACCGGACACGCCGGATCGCGCGCGGTGCGCACTTCGCTCCATTCCATGGCGCGGCCGTCCAGCATCAGCAGACGGCCCGTAGTGGCTGAACCTGCACCGCTCAGCAGCTTGAGCGCCTCGGCGGCCTGCATGGCGCCGATGATGCCGACCATCGGCGCAAACACGCCCAAGGTCGCGCATTGCGTTTCCTGCACACAGGCATCGGGCGGGAACACGCAGGCGTAGCAGGGCGACTGGGCGCTGCGCGGGTCGTACACCGCCAGCTGGCCGTCAAACCGTACGGCAGCGCCCGACACCAGCGGCTTGCGATGGCGTACACAGGCGGCATTGAGGGCCTGACGGGTGGCAAAGTTGTCGCAGCAGTCCAGCACCACATCGGCTGTGGCCACCAGGCCGTCCAGCTGTTGGGCGTCAGCGCGCTGCAGCAGCGGGGTGACCTGCACGTCGGGGTTGAGGGCGGCGACAGCCTGCTGCGCAGACAATGCCTTGGGCTGGCCCACACGGGCCGTGGTGTGGGCGATTTGCCGCTGCAGGTTGGTCAGGTCAACGCTGTCGTCGTCCACCAGGGTGATGCGCCCGACACCGGCGCTGCCCAGGTACAGCACCACCGGTGACCCCAGTCCGCCCGCGCCGACCACCAGCGCGTGGGCCCCCAGCAAACGTTCCTGGCCCTCGATGCCGATGTCGTCGAGCAGGATGTGCCGCGAATACCGCAGCAGCTGGTCGTCGGTCAATTCTCTTTTTTCTCTTCCTTGCGCTCGACCTGCGTCTTGCTGATGAGCACAGGGCGGCCCTTGAGCTGGTTCAGCGCCTGGACCAACTGGAAGTCCTTGTCGCTGCCGAATTCCGGCATCTTGCGGTCCTGCGGGGGCTTGCGGGCCTCTTCCTCGGCGCGCTTGCGGGCTTCCTCGCGGGCTTTTTCACGGGCTTCGTCCTTGACCTCGGGGCCCTGGCCGCTGCCCAGGTGCTTTTGCAGGTCGGACTCGCGGGTGCGCAACGCGGCAAAAATATTGCCTTCTTCGGTTTCATCCACCAGCACGTCGGGGACGATGCCCTTGGCCTGGATGGACGTTCCGTTGGGCGTGTAGTAGCGGGCCGTGGTGAGCTTCAGGCCGGTGTCGGGGCCCAACGGGCGCACCGTCTGGACCGAGCCCTTGCCAAAAGTCTGGCTGCCCAGGATCGTGGCGCGCTTGTGGTCCTGCAGTGCACCGGCCACGATTTCGCTGGCGGACGCCGAGCCTTCATTGACCAGCACCACCAGGGGCACGTTCTTCAGGGCGGCGGGCAGGCGGCGGATCGGGTCCGCGCCGGCGCGGCGCTGGTAAAACTCGGGCGCGGCCTTGTAGATGAACTTGCTCTCAGCCAGCTGGCCGTTGGTGGACACCACCGTGACGTTTTCAGGCAGGAACGCGGCAGAGATGGCGACGGCGGCGTCCAGCAGGCCGCCCGGGTCGTTGCGCAGGTCCAGCACCAGGCCCTTGAGGTTGGGCTCGGCGCGGTAGATTTCCTCGACCTTGCGGGCAAAGTCGTCGACTGTGCGTTCCTGGAACTGGCTCAGGCGGATCCAGCCGTAGCCGGGCTCAATGACCTTGCCCTTGACGGACTGCGTCTTGATTTCTTCGCGCGTGATGGTCACGGGGAAGGTGCGGTTTTCGTCCTTGCGGTAGATGGTCAGCAGCACCTTGGTGTTGGGCTCGCCGCGCATGCGCTTGACGGCGTCGTTCAGGCTCAGGCCCTTGACCAGGGTGTCGTCAATCTTGGTGATCAGGTCATTGGGCTTGAGGCCGGCACGGAATGCCGGGGAGCCTTCAATGGGGGACACGACCTTGACCAGGCCGTCTTCCTGCGAGATTTCAATGCCCACGCCGACAAACCGGCCTGAGGTGCCTTCGCGGAATTCCTTGAACGACTTCTTGTCGAAATACTGCGAATGCGGATCCAGGCTGGCGACCATGCCTGATATGGCGTCGGAGATGAGCTTTTTCTCGTCAATGGGCTCGACGTAGTCCGTCTTGACCATGCCGAACACCGCGGCGAGCTGTTGCAGCTCTTCCAGCGGCAGGGGCGCGAGCGAGCCGCGGGCCACCGTCTGCAATGACACCGTGGTCAGCACGCCGGCAATGGCGCCTACCGAAATCCAGCCCGCTATCTTGAGTTTATGGCTCATGCTTACAAGTCCTCTTGACTTCAATATACACCCGGCACCAGCGTATGACGACACCTGTGCGACGGGGTTCCAGGGACTTTGGGGTTTTGCGGCAAAGTACCGGTTCCTTTACCCGAGCTTTACGCTCGGGCTCCTGCACCACACCGGGGCATGCGGGCCTAGGCCTTGCCTTGCGAAGCCACCGCGGCCGCAGCTTTGGCTGCCGCTTCGGCGTCGCCCAGGTAGTAGTGGCGGATGGGTTTGAGGTCGGCGTCCAGCTCGTACACCAGGGGGATTCCGTTGGGAATGTTCAGCCCCACGATGTCGGCGTCCGGTATGTTGTCCAGGTACTTCACCAGGGCGCGGATGGAATTGCCGTGCGCCGCCACGACCACGCGCTGACCCGAGCGGATGGCCGGGGCGATCGACTCGTTCCAGAACGGCAGCACGCGCGCCACGGTGTCTTTCAGGCATTCAGTCAGGGGAATCTGGTCGGGGCTCAGGCCGGCGTAGCGGCGGTCAGCGCGCTCGCTGCGCGGGTCGGTGGCTTCCAGCGCGGGGGGCGGGGTGTCGTAGCTGCGGCGCCACACCAGCACCTGGGCGTCACCGTACTGCTTGGCCATGTCGGCCTTGTTCAGGCCCTGCAGGCCGCCATAGTGGCGCTCGTTCAGGCGCCAGCTGTGCACCACGGGCAGCCAGGTGCGGTCCATCTCGTCCAGCACATGCCACAGGGTGCGGGTGGCGCGCTTGAGCACGCTGGTAAAGGCCAGGTCAAAGTCCCATCCCTCGGCCTTGAGCAGCCGGCCTGCGTCGCGCGCCTGGGCAATGCCGGTATCGGTCAGGTCCACATCGGTCCAGCCGGTGAAGCGGTTTTCAAGGTTCCAGGTGGATTCGCCGTGGCGGATGAGGACGAGTTTGTACATGGCAAAAAGCGGGTGGGCGGGGTTGGAAAAACAAAGGGAAAGCCCGCCATTCTAAAATCGCCCCTTTGCCTGTTGCGAAACCTGAAAGGTACGACGTGAAGTTTTTGATGGACAACTGGATGCTGATTGCCGTGGCCTTTGCGTCGGGTGCACTGCTGATGTGGCCCGCCGTGACGCGCGGCGTCCGCGCAGGTGGCCTGACGCCCGCCGCCGCCGTGCAGCTGATCAACCGCGAAAAGGCCGTGGTGGTGGACGTGAGCGAGACCGAGGAATTTGCCGCCGGCCACATCGTGGGCTCCAGAAACATCCCCCTGGGCCAGTTTGAGGAAAAGCTGCCCGAGATGGTGAAGAACAAGACGCTCCCGCTCATCCTGGTGTGCCCCGTGGGCTCCCGCGCCAACCGCGCGCTGGCCATGGCCAAGAAGCTGGGCTACGAGCAGGCCCAGGTCATTGGCGGCGGGCTCAACGCCTGGAAAGAAGCCAGCCTGCCGGTTGAAAAGGCCTGAACCATGCAAAGCGTCAAGATGTACACCACGGCCGTATGCCCTTATTGCATCCGCGCCAAGCAGGTCCTGAAGGCCCGGGGCGTCGAGCAGATCGAAGAGGTGCGTGTGGACACCGATCCGGACGCCCGCATGACCATGATGCAGATCACCGGCCAGCGCACCGTGCCCCAGATCTTTATTGGCGACACCCACGTGGGCGGTTGTGACGACCTGATGGCCCTGGACAGCCGTGGCGGCCTGGTGCCGCTTTTGAACGGATAATCCCGCCTGACCTGTTAGCCCGCCCGTCAGGGATTGATCCCGGCGGGCTTTGTTTTTGACCTGAAAGAATTTTTGCCATGGCCGACCAAGATCCCGTTTTCCAGATCCAGCGCGTGTACCTCAAGGAAGCATCGCTTGAGCAGCCCAATTCCCCCCAGATCCTGCTGGAGCAGGAACAGCCGGCGGTGGACATCCAGCTGGGCGTGGACGCCACCCCCGTGGCCGAAGGCGTTTTTGAAGTGTGCGTGACCGCCACCGTGCAGACCAAGATCAAGGACAAGACCGTGTTCCTGGTCGAGGTGAAGCAGGCCGGCATTTTCGAGATCCGCAACCTGCCGCCCGAGCAGATGGGCCCGATCATGGGCATTGCCTGCCCGCAGATCGTGTATCCGTACCTGCGCGGCAACGTGGCCGACATCATCACGCGCGGCGGCTTCCCGCCCGTGCACCTGAGCGAAATCAACTTCCAGGCGATGTACGAGCAGCAGCAGGCCGAAGCGCAGGCCGACGCACCGCGCATCGTCACGCAGTAATTTGAGAATCCTGGTCCTTGGCGCCGGCGCCTGGGGCACGGCACTGGCCGCCAGCGCCGCGCCACGGCACACGGTGCTACTGTGGTCGCGTGACGCGCAGCAGGCCGCTGCCATCAACGCCTCGCGCGAGAACGCCCGGTACCTCCCGGGCATTGCGCTGCCGGCCTCCCTGGCCGTGTGCAGTGAGCCCCTGGCGGCCCTGCCGGCACTGGCCGCCGCCCACGACCTCATCATCATTGCCACCCCCATGGCAGGCCTGCGCGGCCTGCTGGTGGCTTTACAGGGCTGCGCGGCCCCCGTGGCCTGGCTGTGCAAGGGCTTTGAGGCGCCGGTATCGCAACCCTGGGGCCTGCTGGCCCATGAGGTGCAGGCCGAAGTGGCCCCTGGCCTTGTGGCTGGTGCCCTGAGCGGCCCCAGCTTTGCCCTGGAAGTCGCCCGTGGCCAGCCCACAGCGCTGGTGGCGGCCGGCGCGCATCCGGCGCTTCGCCAGGCGTTGGTGGACGCCTTTCACGGCCCGGCCCTGCGCGTGTACGCCAATGACGACCTGGCGGGCGTGGAGGTGGGCGGCGCCGTGAAAAATGTGCTGGCCATTGCCACCGGCCTGTGTGACGGCCTGGGGCTGGGCCTGAATGCCCGCGCAGCGCTCATCACGCGCGGCCTGGCCGAGATGACCCGCCTGGGGCTCGCACTGGGCGCGCGGCCCGATACCTTCATGGGCTTGGGTGGCCTGGGTGACCTGGTGCTGACGGCGACGGGGGACTTGAGCCGCAACCGCCGTGTGGGGCTGCTGCTGGCCGAGGGCCGCACGCTGCAGCAGGCGGTGGATTCACTGGGCCATGTGGCCGAAGGCGTGTACTGCGCCCGTACGGTGGTGCAGCGGGCGCGCCACCTGGGCGTGGAAATGCCGATTGCAGAGTGCGTGGTCGGGCTGCTGGACGGCCAGCTGGATGCGCGCAGTGCGGTAGCCGCCCTGATGGGCCGCGGGCCTGCGGCCGAGGCTTAGAGCGGGCTAGCCCAGCACCTGTGCCAGCGCTTCGCGCACATCCTGCGCCTGGCCTGGGCGCACCACACGGGCGACTTCAACGCCGTCTTTCAGGAAAACCAGCGTGGGCCACAGTTTGACGCTGTAGGTGCGGCCCAGCTTGCGGCCGCTGCCATCTTCAATCTTGATATGGCGAATGGGCTGGCCGGCCAGTGCTTCGGTGATGGCCGGCTGGGCACCGCGGCACACACCGCACCAGTTGGTGCCAAATTCGAGCACGGTGGCGCCGGGCAGGGCATCCACCTCGGCGCGATCAGGAGCCGCTTCCAGATAAGGTGAGGTCATGGGGTTGATTCTGGCAAAACACGGGCGTTCGCGTGTTCTCGCTATGCTTGAGCCCATGTCAGACATATTTGATTTCTCCCCCACGAGCGTGGCCGAACTGGCCCGCGCGGACGCAGAACGCGCCCTGAACGAAGACATCGGCGCAGGCGACCTGACGGCGGGCCTGGTGGACCCGGCGCGCCAGGCCCATGCCCGTGTGCTGGCCCGCGAATCCGCCGTCATTTGCGGCGCGCCCTGGGCCGAGGCCGCGCTGGCCCGGCTGGCGCCCGGTGCGCGCATCACCTGGCACGTGGGCGAAGGCCAGCGTTGCCAGCCCGATCAGGTTGTTTTTGAGGTGCAGGCTGCGGCCCGCGCGCTGCTGAGCGCCGAGCGCACCATGCTCAATTTCCTGCA
>CALRZF020000086.1:0-12060 GCA_943372585.1 Ramlibacter sp. 2FC
GTCGTGGCTCATGTTCTGCCCCGGCGCCGCCACCACGCCCATGAGCGTGCCCGCGGCTGCGCACAAGAAAACCAGCAGCACGGCCAGCGCGGCAATCATCAGCATGCGCACGCCCGGGCGGGGCAGCGCCATGGTCTGGCGCAGGCCGAAGAACGTGGCCACCAGCAGCAGCGGCAACGCCGCCATGCTGACCACGCCAAGGTACAGCTGGCTCAGCACCGCAGCGCTGGCGCCCAGGGCAGGCAGGAAAATGCCCACCAGCGCGCCGGCGATCAGGCACGCCAGCAGCGCGAACGGGTTGCCTGAGAGCCGGGTCAGGAATCCCATCCGGGCCTGTTCCAGCCGCGCTCAAGCGCGTAGTTGACGCTGGCGCGGGCCAGCTCCAGGGAGCTGTCCACCAGCGTCAGCGAGGTGTCGCCTGCGTACTGTGCGGCAATGGGGATTTCAGTGCAGCCCATGATGACGGCCGTTGCGCCCTGCGCCTGGGCGTCGGCCAGTGCGGCGGCCAGATGCGCGCCACCGGCTTTCATGTTGCCGGCCTTGATTTCGCGGATGCAGCCGTCCACCTGGACCTGGGCGGTTTCGGGGTCGGGCACCACGAAGCTGATCCCGCGATCCTGCAGCGCGCGCTGGTAAAAGCCCGATGCCAGCGCGCCGCGCGTGGCAAACACGGCCACCTTTCCGGCGGGTTGCGCCATGGCGGCCACGCAGGTCTGGGCAATGTGCAGGATGGGCACAGCGCTGCGCTGGCTCATCTGCTCGTACCAGTGGTGGGACGAATTGCAGGGAATGGCGATCACCCCCACGCCCGATGTGTTCAGGAAATCAATGCCGGACAGCAGCATCGGCAACGGGTCCGGGCCGGTGCCCAGGATGGCGCGCGATCGGTCATGAATGTGCGGCAGGCTGGCCACGACCACAGGCAGGTGCTCCTGGTCGCGCGACGCGGGGGTCAGCCGCACGAGCTTGTCCAGAAAGTCCACCGTGGCCTGCGGGCCCATTCCACCGAACACACCGATGCGCGACATGGCCATGCCCCCTCTATATCTTCAGCGGTTTGGGGCAGATCAGCGACACGGCTGCCTGGTTGCCGATGACCAGCACCAGCGTGCGCAGCATGTCGCAGATCGGGTCCACGGCCAGGAACAGGATGAACGCGGCTTCAAACGGCAGGCCCAGGTAGGTGCAGGTCATGCCCACCAGCGACACCGTGACCAGCCCGGTCATGCCGGCGGACGCAAAACCCGCCAGGATCGATGCGGCCATGACAATGGCCACGTCGGCCGGGCTCAGCGCACGGCCATACAGCTGGGCAATGAACAGCGTGGCGCAGACGTAATACACCACCGGCCCGGTGCGCAGCAGCGACACGGCCAGCGGCACCAGCAGCTCCACGCGCGAGCGGGCAAACCCCAGCCGGTCGGCCAGGCTCTCGATCATGATGGGCATGCAGGTGGCGCTGCTGCGCGTGGCCAGCGCCAGCGCAAAGGGGCCGCGCAGGGCATTCAGCGTCTGGCCGAATGAATTGTTGGACCGCTGCCAGATGACGATGGCAGCGAGCACCAGGATGACCAGGGACGCCACGAAAAACGCCACCACGAACTGGATCATGGCCTGCAGGGGCTCCATGCCGGTCTTGCCCAGCTGCGCCGCGCTCATGCAGAACAGCACAATGGGCAGCGGGTAGTTCAGCCAGCGCACCAGTGTCTGGCACGAGTGGTAGATGGTCTCCAGTGAATGGGTCAGCCCGTCAGAGATGCGTGACGGCACATGGCCCACGGCCAGGCCGAACAGCAGGGCAAACACCAGCGCCTTGAGGGTGTCGCCGCTGGCCAGGGCCGAGAAGATGTTGGTGGGCACCAGGCTGAGCAGCACTTCGGAGAAGCCCACGCTTTTCTGCACGGCGTCCACGCCCTTGAGCGCCATAACCGTGTCGCTGGAATTCAGGTCGTTGCCCACAATCTGGCCGAAGGTCTGCATGGTCTGGGGCGAGAGGTTCTCCCCCGGGCGCATGATCAGCAGCGTGAGCGCGCCCAGGATGGCCACCACGGCCGAAAAGGCCAGGAACACCACCACCACGCGGCCCAGCAGCTTGCCGGTGCCGCCCTCGCGGAACAGCCTTTGCAGGCTGAAGATCACCGCCGACACCATGAAGGGCAGCGTGATCATCTTGAGCAGGTCGACGTAGACGTCGCCGATGAAACCCAGCTTGATGGCAAAGGCCGGCGCCAGCATGCCGACGGTAAAGCCGGCGGCCAGGCTGCCGATCACCACCCAGGGGTTGAGCGCGAGCGCGTAGAGCTTCTTGGAATCCATGTCTTGCCTTGCCGGTTATTTTTCGAGAGCCGCCAGCACCTTTTCGGTGGTCAGCTTGTCGGTGCGCTGGGTGAGGTACTCGTTGACGAAGGCCAGCAGCACATGGTCGTTGATGCCCACGGCGATGCCCAGTGTGTCTTCCAGGTCCTTGAGCGTCACGGTGCGCAGCACCAGCGACGCCGTGGGATCGGCCTTGAGGATGCGTTTGACCTCGAATTCATCACGGTAGGCGCCGATGATCTCGCCCTTGTCCAGCGCCTTGAGCACGTCGCCCCAGCCCGGGTATTCCTGCAGCTTGGCCTGGGGGAAGTTGCGCCGCGCGTAGTCGGAGAAGGATGACTTGGCGATCACGCCGATGGAGCCGGTGAAGTTGCGGATCACCTGGGGCAGGGGCTTGTCCTTGGCAAACTGCGCAAACTTCACGCGGTTGAGGATGAGCGCGTGGTTCAGGGTCAGGTAGGGCTGGCTGAAGCTGATGACCTGCGTGCGTGCCAACGTGCGCGACAGCTTGCTGATGGCCATGTCGGCCTCACCGCGGGCAATGATGTCCACCACCGCATTGAAGGTCTTGGCTTCGCGGTTGAAGCGCACCTGCACGCCCAGCTCCTTGCCGATGGCGCGGGCCAGGTCAACCTCCAGGCCGACCAGCTCGCCCTTTTTCTCATAGAAGAACGGCGGTGTGTCCACGCCCAGCATGGCGACGATGAGCTCACCGCGCGTGACGATGCGGGCGATGTCGGGCGCCAGCAGGCGGCCGTCGGGGACTTTGACCAACGACGGTGAAGGCGACAGGGCCACAGCGGCCTGGGCGGCCAGCGCTGCGCCGCTTGCCGCCGCGGCGGGGACTGGCGCAGCCGGGGCCGCTGCATTCGCAACGGGCGCCGGTTTTGCCGCCACAGGTGCGGGCTTGGCGGCGGGCGTCTGGGTCAGGGCCGCCCCGCTGGTGGCAATGCCCAGCGCCAGCATGGCCCCGCGCAGCCAGGTACCCCCCTGGCTGCGGGCATGGTCGAAAAAGTGGTTAGAGGACATGGGTGTTCCCGGGACTTATGGTTTTATGGAAAGGGGCGCCGATGCGGGCGCCTGCATCACAGGGGCCGGCTCGGCGGGGTTCATGCGCTCAACGGCCGGGGCCGGCGCGGGCGGTTCGGCAAACCGTTTGCCCAGCTCAACGCCCAGCAGGAACAGCAGCACGCACAGCAAAAAGATGCACAACGCCGCGAGCGCAAGCATCCGGGACGTCATGGAGATGGTGTATTGCATGGTGTTGCGGGTGTCAGGGAACCATCACGGTGAACTGGCCGGGCACCAGCATCTGGATCACGCCGCCCCAGTTGCACATGAGCTTGCAGGAGTTCTGCAGCGCCGGCATGTTGCCGATCAGCACGGTGGGCGCGCCGGGCACCCAGGGTGCGGCGGTCACGGGAATGCAGGGCATGGGCGTGAGCACGCCCAGGGCGGCGGCCGTAGCTGCGGCCACCATGGGGTTGGAAGGCGAATTGCACATGCCAAACGGCAACACATTGACCATGGGCTTGTTGTCCATGATGTTGCCGCCGGGCACGCCGCCGGTCATAACCAGGTTGGCGGGCAACACCATCAGCGTGCCCGGCGCCACGCCAAAGCTGCACTGCAATGTTGCCCCCATGGCTGCCTGAATTGCCATCGTCCGCCTACCCTCTCACCAGTTTTTCCAGACGCTGCATCAGGCTGGCCTGGCCTGCGGCATCGTCATGTTGTTCGGCCCCCTTGCTGTTGAAGCGTTTTGGCTTGCCCACCGGCTTGCCCGCCTTGTACTGCAGCTCTTCCATCACTTCGCCGTTGGGCCAGTACCGCCGCATCCACCCGTCCAGCAGGTTGGCCTTGTAGTCGGCGCTTTGCACCTTGGCGCCGTCCCGATCGTAGTCGATCGATGGGCCTTCCAGAAGGCCCTTGCGGTAAATGGCGCGGCGCACCACCTGACCCTCGTGCATGAAAAGCGCCTCGCCTTCGATCTCGCCGCGCTGGTACATCATCTTGCAGGTGGGCACACCGGCCTCTGAATAAGAGGTCATCTCGCCGTGCAGCAGGCCGAAAGCAAACAGCTGCTCGGACAGCAGCCGCCCGGCGGCATACACCCGCGTCACGCCATGCTGCTGGCCGGCCCGGTAGTTGGCCTCCTGCACGATCTGGCCCTTGTCATCCCACAGGCGTGACGTGCCGTCGAGCGCGCCGTTTTGATAGCTGGCCTGCATGGCGGGTTGGCCGCCGGGGCCAAAGCGTGTCATCTCGCCGTGCGGCACGCCGTCCCTGAACTGCGTGCGGCTGACCAGCACGCCGGCGTCGTCGCGCTGCTCGAACGCCACGATCTCGCCGGCCGCGGGGGGCGGGGCCGCCTGTTCGCCGGCGCCTTGCACCACGGGCGGCACTACCGGCTGTGCAGCTGCGGGCTGAGCAGCCTGGCGTGGGGGGGTCTTGTCTGCGGCGGTCATGTCAGTTGATCTTCACCAGGCCGCCCTTGAGCGTGAGCATGCCGCCGCCGTCCACCGTCTGCATGGCCGACGCCTTGTTGGTGACCATGGCGCCTTCGTTGTCCAGCGTGGTGCCGGCCTTGTTCTTCAGGCCCGTGCCGGCCTGGTTGGTCAGGTCCAGGCTGGCCTTGTTGGTCAGCGACGTGCCGGCCTGGTTGGTCAGGGCCGTGCCTGCCTTGTTGGTCAGCGCTGTGCCGGCTTCGGCGTCCAGCGTGGTGCCGGCCTTCATGCCCAGGTCCTTGGCGCCCTTGATGGTGATGGAGCCGGTCACGTCGATCACCAGGTTGCCCGTGACCTTGAGCTCGTAGTTGCCCGTGACCTTGTGGGTGAAGTCGGCCTTGTCGGTGTGGGTTTCGTTGCCCGTGACTTCCACCTCACGCGTCCCTTTGACCTTGTGCACTTCCTTGCCGGTCTGCACGTCCACCGTGCGGTCGCCTTTTTCAAGCGTGTGGATCTCGTGGCTTTCCTTGACGGTGGTGGTCAGCGCGTTTTCGATCTCGACCTTCATGTCCTTTTGGGCATGAAAGTAAAACTCCTCGGAGTCCTTCTTGTCCTCAAAGCGGATTTCATTGCCCGCAGTACCGCTTTTGGACGAGCGCGACTTGATGGTGCTTTGCGTCTGCATGGACGGCAGCGTGACCGGCGGGGTTTTCTCGGCGTTGTAGACACTGCCGGTCACCAGCGGGCGGTCGGGGTCGCCGTCGATGTAGCTGATGATCACCTCTTGCCCGATGCGCGGCAGAAACAGCGCCCCCCAGCCCTGGCCCGCCCAGGTCTGCGACACGCGCACCCAGCAGGAGCTGTTTTCGTCCTTCTTGCCCAGGCGATCCCAGGGGAACTGCACCTTGATGCGGCCGTGTTTGTCGGTCCAGATTTCCTCGCCGCTGGAGCCCACCACCGTGGCGATCTGGCTGCCGGCCACACGCGGTCGCGGCGTGCTGCGCGGCGGCCGGAACGGCACCGTGGCCGGGAAGGTCTCAAACGCGTTGCTGTAGTGCTGCTCGCTGGCCGTGTGCGTCACGGTGCGCAGCACGTGCGCGGTATTGAGCGCCGTGCGGGTGTGGCCCGACAGTGTGAATTTCGTGCCGGCCGCAAGCGCGTAGCAAAAGCTCTGGCCGCGCGCGACCGCGCTTTGCACCTGTTCGGCCTGCACGCGCACCTTGGCCCGTTGCGTGCCGTCGGCCGCCACCGTGTGGCCGCCCGGGTATTCAAACTGCGCGCCCTTGCCGGCGGTGCCAGTCTGGTCGGCCAGCAGCGAGGTGCTGGGCTTGAGGTAGTCGTAGTCGTTCGAGGTGTACTGCTGCGCCACCAGGCGGCTTTCAGCCTCCATGCGGGTCACGGTGTCGACCAGTTCGCGACCGCCGCCGGTGGGCGGCAGAAAGCGCAGCGTGGCGGCGTCGGTGCAGGCGGTGTGCGCGCTGGTGGCGTCGCCCAGCACCATGGTGTGGGTGCCGTTGGTGAAGGTGAAGAAATAGAAAATGCCTTCTTCTTCCATCAGGCGAGAAATGAAATCAAACGCCGTCTCGTCATGCTGCACGCAGTATTCGCGCGTGGGGTAGGTGGCGGTGAGCTTGGCGTCAAACGTCACGCCAAATTCACCGAGCACGGCCTTGATGATGTCGGCCGCCGTCTTGTTCTGCCAGATCACGCGGTTGCGGCTGAGCGTGAGCAGCCACAGCTTGGGAACCAGCTCGGCCGAGTACGCCGAAAACTCCCGATCACCCCCTGAATGCACAAAGCGTGACACGATGCCGCTGAAGTAGCGCGTGGGCCCGTTGGCCAGCGCCATCTTGACCGTGGCCACGGCCCCCACGATGGTGGCCGCGTCCAGCGTGGCGCTTCCCGCGCGCATGGTCAGAGAAAAGCGGAACGGCTGCGAGATGGCCTCGGTCCCGTCAAACGAGTCCAGCAACAGCACATCCGCGCCGAAGGGCGTGGTGACCGAGAGGAAGGCGTTTGCCTGGGTGAAGCCGGTGCGCATGTGTTGGCCCTGTGTCAGTCCTTGCGCACCGGGCCGAAGCTGAAGCTGAACTGCCCGTCCGCACCGATGCCCATGTGCACGCTGCCGAACGGGTCGGCCATGGAGATGCGTTCCAGCACCATGCGCGACAGCTCTGGCAAGACCGACTGCGTGAGGATGTGGTCCACATTGCGCGCGCCGCTGTCCACCTCGGTGCAGCGCTCGGTGATGGCGCGCGAGACCGCGTCGTCCCAGGTGAATTCGGCCTTGTGGTTGCGCTCAAAGCGCTTGGCCAGCTTGCCCAGCTTGAGGTTGACGATGGACTGGATCTGCTCGTCACCCAGCGGGTAGTACGGTGCCAGCACCAGCCGGCCCAGGAAGGCGGGCGAAAACTGCTTCGTCAGCGACGGACGCAGCCGGTCCACCAGTTCCTGCGCGTCGGGGCGGCGCCCGCCCTCGCAGGCATCGGTGATCACATCCTGCGAGGCGTTGGACGTGAGCAGGATCAGCGTGTTCTTGAAGTCGATCATCACGCCTTCGCCGTCTTCCATCTGGCCCTTGTCGAACACCTGGAAGAAAAGCTCCAGCACATCGGGGTGGGCTTTTTCCATTTCGTCCAGCAGCACCACGCTGTAGGGGCGGCGGCGCACGGCCTCGGTCAGCACACCGCCGCGGCCGTAGCCCACGTAGCCCGGGGGCGCGCCCTTGAGGCTGGAGACCGTGTGCGCCTCCTGGAATTCAGACATGTTCACCGTGACCATGTTGCGTTCGCCGCCGTACAGCAAGTCGGCCAGCGCGAACGCGGTTTCGGTCTTGCCCACGCCGCTGGGGCCCACCAGCATGAACACGCCCACGGGTTTGCCGGGGTCGTCCAGGTCGGCGCGGAAGGTGCGCACGCGCCGGGCAATGGCGTCCAGCGCCTGGTCTTGCCCCACCACGCGCTCGCGCAGTTTTTCCTTCAGGTTGAGCACGGTGTGCAACTCGTCCGCCAGCATGCGGCCCACGGGGATGCCCGTCCAGCCCGAGATGACCTGCGCCACCACGGAGGAGTCCACGCACACCGGCACCATGGGCTCGTCGTCCTGCACGGCCTCCAGGCCTTTTTCCAGGCGCTGCAGGCTGGCCTTCATCATGTCTGCGCTGTCGCCGTCCTCGCCTGCGGCCTGCGCATCCAGGCTGTCAGAGATGCGTTTGCGCAGGGCGACGATTTCGGCCACGGCGTTTTTCTCGTCTCCCAGTTTGTCGGACAGGCGCTTGTGCTTCTGGCGCAGGGCTTCGAGCTCGGCTGTCAGCGTGGTGATGGTGCCGGCGGTGTCCTTGCCCGTGGCGGCTTCATGGCGCAGGATGCGAAGCTGGTTTTCGGCGCTGCCGATATCGCGGGTGATGTCCTCGATCTCCAGCGGCAGTGCGCTCTGGCCGATGGCCACGCGCGCGCAGGCTGTGTCCAGCACACTGATGGCCTTGTCGGGCAGCTGGCGGCCGGAGATATAGCGGTGCGACAGCTTGACCGCGTCGCGCACGGCGTCGTCCAGGATTTCGACGTTGTGGTGCTTTTGCAGCGTGGCGACCATGCCGCGCAGCATGTCGATGGCGACCTCTTCGCTGGGCTCCTCGACCTTCACGACCTGGAAGCGGCGGGCCAGCGCCGGGTCGCGCTCCACGTACTTCTTGTATTCGGCCCAGGTGGTGGCGGCCACGGTGCGCAGTTCGCCACGCGCCAGAGCGGGCTTGAGCAGGTTGGCCGCGTCGCCCTGGCCTTCGGCGCCGCCCGCGCCAATGAGCTGGTGCGCCTCGTCAATGAACAGGATGATGGGCGTGGGCGAAGCCTTGACCTCGGCGATCACGGACTTGAGGCGGTTTTCAAACTCGCCCTTCATGCCGGCGCCCGCCTGCAGCAGGCCCAGGTCGAGTGCGCGCAGCGACACGTTCTTCAAGGACGGCGGCACATCGCCCGAGACGATGCGCTGGGCAAAGCCTTCGACCACGGCTGTTTTGCCCACGCCCGCCTCGCCGGTCAGGATGGGGTTGTTCTGCCGGCGGCGCAGCAGCACGTCCACGATCTGGCGGATCTCGGGGTCGCGCCCGCGGATCGGGTCGATCTTGCCCTCGCGCGCGGCCTGGGTCATGTCGATCGTGTACTGGTCCAGCGATGGCGTGCTGCCCGCGCCCTTTCGCATCATTGGCATCTGGCGAGGTGTTTCTGCTGGCGCGCCTGCGGGCGCACCGGCGGCCGGTGCCGGCGCAGGGCTGCCAGCGCGGGCCGCGCCGCCTGCGTCTTCTGCAGACGTGGAAATCAGGTCCGCGAGGCCATTGCGCAGCGTTTCACGCGGGATCTGCAGCAGGCTGGGCGCAGATTCAAGCAGCAGGCCACGCAGGCTGTCCACTTCCAGCAGCGCCAGCAGGATCGTGCCCGAGCGCACCTGCTGCTCACCCAGCAGCATGGAGCTGAGCAGCCAGGCCTCTTGAAACAGCGGCGCCAGGTTGGGCGAGAACGACGGGGTGCGGCTGTTGCCGCGCTTGAAGCGGTCCATGGCCTGCTGCAGCTGGGCCTGCAGCGCGTCGGCCTTCAGGTCAAACTGCGCGAGGATCAGACCCACGTCGGGCGCTGGCGCTTCCAGCAGCTTGAACAGCAGGTGTTCCACGTCAACGTTGTAGTGGGTCTGTTGCACGCACAGCTCTGCCGCCTGGTTCAGTGTGCGCTTGCACTCGGGATTGAGCCTGCCTAGCAGTGTCCGGATGTCGATGTCCATGGGTGTCAGTATCCGTGGGTAAAGGAGCTGGGTTGCAATGCACCCAGGCGCAGGCGTACGGGCAGCAGGTGCCGGGTCTTTGAATGGGGTTGGCCGCCGGCAAGCCAGGTGGTCCAGCCCAGCCGTGGGGCTGTCGCGGTGGCGCTTTGCGCATCGCCAGCGCGCGGCCACGCCAGCTTCAGGGGCTGGACTTTCGCAGCGTCCACACCGAGCACCAGTGTGACGCCCATTTCCTGCTGCACGTAGCGGTCAATGAGCCATTTGACGAGCTCGTGCTCCTCGCCCCCCGGCTGCAGCTTGCGCAGCCGCGCCAGCGCCAGGTGGCTGAACTCCACGATGATTCCAGCGCCCTGCACCCAGGCACGGCGGCCCAGCACAGCCGTCTGGCCCAGCCGCGGCGCGGCCGCGCCACGCACACCCAGACGCGACAGGTCCGACGGTTCCAGGTCGCGCCATTCACCGCGAAACTGCGAACCGCGCACACGCAGGCCCAGCCGGTCGCCCAGCAGCGCCAGCAGGCCCGTCATGGACCGCGGCGCGCCGCCCAGCAAGCCGGCATGGCGCAGCCAGGGGGTCACGCCATCGGGCCCGCGCACGCCAGCGCGCAGGCCCAGCGCGCTTAAAGCATCCAGGCTGCCGGCCAGCGCCGAGTCTTGCGGATCGCGCCAGTTCAAACCCATGTGATGCTTCTTGCGGCTGCGGTACAGGAACGCAAGAAAGCGGTGATTGAAGATGTCCAGGAAGTCGGCCGTGGCATGGTCGCGTGCGGCCTTGCGCTCCAGCACCATCTCGGTAAAGGGCAGCGGCAACGGACCCTGCGCGCCGGCCAGGGACATCACCGGCGACAGCAGGGTGTAGGCCTCGCCCGAATCAGACCCGGCCTTGACGGCACTGACATCACTGGCCTGGAAGCCCAGCGACACCACGGCATTCAGGCGCACAGCCTCCGGCTCACCGTGGCCCTGGCCGACGGCGGGCATATCGGGCGCGGCCCGCTCCAGCAGGCTGATGGCCTGGAACAGGTTGAACCCGTGCGGGCGGCTGGCCAGCCGCCCGGTCAGAGTACCTGCTGGCGGCCGCTCATCGGTTCCCATTGTTTCCATACTTCATCGCCGCGACGCACAGCCAGCCGGACAAACGAGTTGACCGACGTGTACATCGCAAAAAACCGGGCCAGCACCGCAGACATCAGCAGCGGCGAGCCGCCGACGAAGGCTTCTTCGTCATATTCAACGATCACCTCGGTGCCGCGGCAATAGCCACGCCAGGCATCCTGGCCAATGCGCGCAGTGATGCTGCGCGCCTGAAGACCGCGAATGCCACGGATCTGCTCATGGTCGCGCATGCTGTCGGACGCAAACAGCATGAGCATTTCGCGCAGCTGGTCTGTGCCCGTGGTGCCGCTGACCAGCGACTGGTGGTTCAACGTGAGCAGCGACACCAGCCGCCACAGTGTCTCGCTGCCCAACGGCGGATCGCGCTGGCTGGTGGGCTCATACAGGCAGCCCACCTGAAGGCTTTGCGACACGCCCTCGACCACCATGCGGGCGCCTGCGGGCACCTGTTCGGCCAGGCGGCGGTTGGTGCACAGCAGGTTGGCATAGACCACCGGCTCGCTGGGAGCTTTCAATGCGTTGTCCTGGTCCACAAAGGTCAGGAATACATCGGTGCCCGAGATGTTTTCACGCAGGCTTTGCTCACGCCGGGAGGCCCAGAACGTCGTTTCGCCCCCGTCGCGATTGGGGCCCATGGCCGCAAAGCTGGGCACGATCACGGGCCGGTCGGCATTGGGGTCCGACGCCGTCACCGAGATGATGGAGTGCACTTCGGTCGTGGCGCCCCGCTGGCGGTCAGCCGACAGCAGGTATTCGTAGTGCCGGTGGTCGATGACGATCGGCTCGCTGGTGCGCGGAAACAGATTGGCCGCAGGCACGCAGCCCAGGCGGAAGTTGTCGGCCGTGACAGTGCGAAGGCCGCGCTGCGGACGGTCCAGCATCAAAGTGATATCGCAGCGCGTGCCTTGCCCCAAGCGCCCGCGCAGCTTGTTCAGTTCGAAGAAATGGAACTTGCGGGGGAAGGCAAAGTACTCCTGCATCATCCCGTAGGCGGGCTGCGCATGGCCGGGCAGGGGCAGGACCTCTTCGTCATCGGCGTAACCCACTTCGCGCCATGCGCCGGCGCCCAGGGTGTGCCGCACGCCGTCGTCGCCCTGCGTGGTGACGTTGGCCACGCCGGACACCAGCAGGTCGTACAGCGGCATGGCAGCCATCCAGTCGCCATGCACGTGCAGGCGCAGCGAATCAATTTCCAGCTCTGAAAAATCAGCGCCGGGCTCGCATTCCAGCGTGAGGCGCAGCGTGGAGTCGCCCGGCAGGTTGGCCGCCACCACCGACACGGGCCACAACGTGGTCTCCCATGCAGTACGGAACCGGCACTGCTCGCCACCGGAGGTAGATGCGTAAAGAATGGTGTGGCGTGGCACCCTGTAGCCTGCGGTGACCTTGCCTTGCGAGGGGTCCAGCGCGAA
>CALRZF020000087.1:0-11922 GCA_943372585.1 Ramlibacter sp. 2FC
CTGGGGCCTGGACAAGCTGGCCAAGAAGGAATACGAAGAATCCATCGGCGAGATGAAGCACGCGGACAAGCTGATGGACCGCATCTTCATGCTGGACGGCCTGCCCAACCTGCAGGACCTGGGCAAGCTGCTGGTCGGTGAAGACGTACCCGAAGCCCTGAACTGCGACCTGAAGTCCGAGTACGGCGCGCAAGCCACCATCAAGGATGGCATTGCCCACTGCGAAAGCGTGCGCGACTACGTGAGCCGCGACCTGCTGCAAGGCATCCTGGATGACACCGAAGAGCACATCGACTTCCTGGAAACGCAGATCGACTTGTTGGCCAAGGTCGGCCTGCAGAACTACCTGCAAAGCCAGATGGGCGAAGTGAGCTGAACGCACACAACCACCGACAACACAGCCCGGCACCCGCCGGGCTTTTTTGTTTCTGCGTTGGTAAAGCCAGTGTGTCTCAAACGCGAATAATTCTCATTGTCGTGTTACACTCCGTGCTTCCCGCCAGCCGCGCCCTTGGGGCGGAGCCAGCCATCAACCCTGACTGTGCTCCACCCTCATGCCCAAGGTACGCCCTTTCCTTTTCGCCCTCGCGCCGCTGGCGCTGGCCTGTGCCCAGGCCGTCAGCGCCCAGACGCTGCCCACCATCACCGTCTCGCCAGACGCTGAAACCGCCGACGGCCCCGCAGGCTTTACCGCCAAACGCTCAGCCACCGCCACCAAGACCGACACGCCGCTGATCGAGACGCCGCAGGCCATCTCCGTCATCACGCGCGAGCAGATGGAGGCGCAAGGCGCAACGCAGCTGCGCAACACCGTGGCCTACAGCGCGGGCGTGGTGTCCAGCTTTTTTGACAGCCGCATCGACTCGTTCAAGGTCCGCGGCAGCGACCCCGTGCAGTACCTGGACGGGCTGATCCGCCAGACCGGCTTTTACAACACGACGCGCCCCGACCCTTACACGCTGGAGCGGGTGGAGCTCCTGCGCGGCCCGTCGTCGGTGCTGTACGGCCAGGGCGGCGTGGGCGGCGTGTTTGGCATGGTGTCCAAGCGCCCGCAGGCGGAAGCCGCCCGTGAGGTGCAGCTGCAATGGGGCAATTTCGCCCGCAAGCAGGTGGCGGTGGACTTCACCGGGCCGCTGGACGCGCAGGGCCAGTGGCTGTACCGGCTGGTGGCCATGGGCCGGGACAGCGGCACCCAGGTGGACTACGTGCCCGACGACCGCATGCTGCTGGCGCCGTCACTGACCTGGCGGCCCAATGCCGGCACATCGCTGAACCTGCAGTTTCACCGCCAGAAGGACAAGAGCGGCTCGCTGATCGAGTTTTTCCCGTGGCAGGGCACGGTGCTGCCCTCACCCTTCGGCCAGATCCCCACCAACCGTTTCATCAGCGAGCCCGGCTGGGACCGCTACGACACCGAACAGACTTCGTTTGGCTGGCAGTTCAGCCACCGCCTGAACGACCGCTGGACGGTGCGCCAGAACTTTCGCAGCACCGACGCCAGCGCCGACTACTACACGATCTACACCAGCTTCACGGTCAACGCAGCCCTGGGCCGCCTGGCTCGCCCGGTGTTCAACGCCGACCAGCAAAGCGTGCTGCGTGACGTGGTGGTGCAACTGAGCGGCAGCAAGGTCCGCGCGCTGGACAACCAGGCCGAGGCCCGCTTTGCCACGGGCGCTGCGCAGCACACGCTGCTGCTGGGCGCCGACTTTCAGGCGACCGAAACATCGCAGAGCACCTTCCGCGGCGTGGGGCCGTCCATCAATGTGTACGCGCCGGTCTACGGCAACTTCACTGCCCCCACGGTGTTCACGCCGCAACCCGGCGTGCACGGCCGCCAGAGCGGCCTGTACGCGCAGGACCAGATCAAGTGGGGCCGCTGGGTGGCCCAGCTGGGCCTGCGCCATGACCGCGCCACGCTGGACACCGAAGGCCGCCCTGCCCTGGCCGCTGACGACAAGGCAACGACCAAACGCGCCGGCCTGGTGTACCTGGCTGACGGCGGCTTTGCGCCGTACGTCAGCTACAGCGAATCGTTCCTGCCGCTGGGCGGCGTCAATGCCTATGGCGAGCCGTACAAGCCGCAGCGCGGCAAGCAGTGGGAAGCCGGCCTGAAGTGGGAACCCGCGGGCGGGCGCACCACCTTCATGGCCGCCGTGTACGACCTGCGCGACACCAACCGCCGCACGGCCGACCCGGCCAACCCGCTGAACAACCTGCAGGTCGGTGAAATCCGCGCCAGGGGCTACGAGCTGGAGGCCAAGACGCAGCTGGCCGGCGGCTGGAGCGGATCGGCCGGTTATGCCTACACCGACGCACGCGTCTCGCGCAGCAACGGCGCAGACCAGGGCAAGCGCCTGGCCAGCGTGCCCACGCGCACCGCCTCCCTGTGGGTCATGCGCAGTGTGGCGCTGGGTGCGGGCGCGTTGTCGGTGGGCGCAGGCGCGCGCTACGTCAGCGAATCGTGGGATGGCAACGACAGCCTGCGCACGCCGCCGTTCACCCTGCTGGACGCCATGGTGGCCTGGGACGCGGGACCCTGGCGCCTGGCGCTGAACCTGAACAACCTGACCGACAAGGTCCACGTCACCACCTGCCTGGCGCGCGGTGACTGCTTCTATGGCCAGCGGCGCACCGCGGTGGCCACGCTGCGCTACGCGTTCTGAGGTACCGCATGAATCAGCTCACACCCCTGGCAGCCGCCGTTGCGCTGGCGCTGCAACTGCCCGCCCATGCGCAGGCGCCCGCTGCCCCCACCAGCACACTGTCCACCGTGACGGTGCGTGAAACGGCCGGCCCCGCCAGCGCCACCACTGAGAACAGCGGATCGTTCACCGCCAACAGCAGCTCGCTGTTCAAGGGCGAGCAATCCATTCGCGCCACGCCCCAGCCCGTGACCGTCATCACGCGCCAGCTCATGGACGACCGCCAGCTGCTGGACTTTCATGACGTGATGCAGAACACCCCCGGCGTGTTCGTGGACTACACCGACTCCGAGCGTGTCAACTTCAACTCGCGCGGCTACCAGATCGACCAGTTGCTGATCGACGGCCTGCCGGTCAGCCAGGGCGGCTCCATTTTTGTGCAGCCCGACACGGCCGTGCTGGACCGGGTGGAAGTGCTGCGCGGCGCATCGGGCATGCTGCGCGGCTCGGGCAACCCGTCGGGCGCCGTCAACCTGGTGCGCAAGCGACCCACGGCGGGCTTCCAGGGCGAAGCGGCCGTGACGTTCGGCTCCTGGAACCGCCGCCGTGTGGAGGGCGATATCTCTGCCCCGCTGAACCACGCCGGCACCGTGCGCGCCCGCGTGGTAGCCGTGGCCGACCAGAAGGACTTCTTCCAGAAAGTCCGCGCGGAAGACCGCAAGGTGCTGTACGGCGTGATCGAGGCCGACCTGACGCCGCGCACCCGCCTGAGCGCCAGCCTGCAGCACACCGACCTGGACGCCACCGGCGCCTGGGGCAACATCCCCGCCAACCTGGACGGCTCTGCGCTGGGCCTGCCGCGCGATACCTACCTGGGCGCCAACTGGAACCAGTGGAACCGCTACAACCAGCAGGCCCATGCCGAACTGGAGCATGCGTTTGACAATGGCTGGAAGCTGCGCCTGAACGGCTCGCAGACCCGCTTTCGCATGAAGGACATGGGTTTCAAGCAGAGCTATTTCGCGCGGCCCGCCGGCGTGACAAACCCCTACCTCATGGACGTGACGAGCTCGGTCTACACCGGCGACGCCAGCGACCAGCGCGCGCTCAACGCCACAGCCAACGGCCCGTTCAGCCTGCTGGGGCGCAAGCATGAGCTGGTCTTCGGCGCCGACACCCAGCGCGTGAAGACCACGCCCACCGTGGGCGTGGGTAACCTGAACCCGCGCCGCGTGGACATCCGCACCTGGGACCCGGCCAGCTACCCCGAACCCTTCCCGGCCATCACGGCCGTGCCCGTTGTCAACGAGACGGAGCAAAAAGGCGCCTATGCCACGGCCAAGCTGTCGCTGGCCGACCCGCTGACAGCCCACGTGGGCGCGCGTGCCAGCTGGTGGAAATACAGCGTGCCCAGCCAGCCCGCCAGCACGGCCAACTATTCGGTCAACCGCGAGATCACGCCCTATGTGGGCCTGGTGTGGGACTTCGCCAACGACTGGAGCGCGTACGCCAGCTACACCGAAATCTTCACGCCGCAGAACGTACTGGGCACCGCCGGCCAGATCCTGGACCCGATCCGCGGCGAGGACTACGAAGCCGGCGTCAAGGGCGAATTTTTCGGCGGCAAGCTGAACACGCAGCTGTCGGTGTTTCGCATCAACAACGTGGGCAAGGCCGTGGAAGACACCAGCACCCGCAACCCCTGCACGCCGTACTTCACCACGGGCTTTTGCCGCGTGGCCGGTGGCAAGACGCGCAGCCAGGGCGTGGAGCTGGAGGTGTCCGGCGAAATCCGCCCGGGCTGGCAGGCCCATGCCGGCTACACCTTCACCAGGACACGCTACATCGTCGACACGGCAGCCGCCAACGTCGGCCAGCCGCTGCGCAGCCTGGACCCCAAACACCAGCTGCGCCTGTTCACCAGCTACCGCCTGGGCGGCGCGCTGCAGGGCTGGACCGTGGGCGGCGGTGCCAACGTGCAGAGCGACTCGTACGTCACCAGCGGCGCGCTGACCGCGCGCCAGGGCGGCTACACGACCGTGGACGCGCTGGTGGGCTACCGCTTCAACAAGCAATACGCCGTTCAGTTGAACGTGAACAACATTTTCGACAAGGTGTATTTCAGGAAGTACCAGCCTGTGGGCATCGGCAATTACTACGGCGACCCGCGCAACGTCATGGTGTCGCTGCGCGCCAGTTTTTGACCCCTCGTTTTCTTTTCTTCCATCCGTTTTCATCCAAGGAGCACCCATGAAAAAAGCACTTACCGCCATCGCTCTGGCCGCAGCCGCGCTGGCCGCACAGGCCCACCACGTCTGGATCCAGCAGGACGCCAAAGGCGCCACGCTGTACTTCGGCGAATTCGGCGACAACCTGCGCGAAACCTCGCCGGGCCTGCTGGACAAGTTCGTCAAGCCGACCGCGCAGCGCCTGTCCCCCAAGGGCGATAGCGCCGCGGAGATCAGCAAGACCGCCGGCGGCTTTGCCATTGCGGCGCGCGCCGCCAAGGGTGAATCCATCGTGGCCGAGGAAGCCACCTACCCCATCAGCGAAAACAAGTCGGGTGACAAGGTCACGCGCAACCTGTACCAGCCGGCCGCCCGCCTGGTCACGGACTTCTCTGCCCAGAAGCCGGTGCTGACGCTGGACCTGGTGCCCACCGGCAAGTCGGGCAAGGACGGCGTCGAGTTCCAGGCTTTCTACAAGGGCCAGCCGCTGCCCAAGGCCAAAGTCGAGCTGGTCAACAGCTCGGGCTGGGGCCAGGGCCATGAGACCGACGCCGAAGGCAAGCTGACCGCCAAGCTGCCCTGGCGCGGCACTTACGTGCTGGAGCTGAGCCACCGCGACACCGCCGGCGGCGAGCGCACCGGCGGTGAGAAGTGGGACCGCGCGAGCTTCGTCACCAGCCTGACCGTGCAGCAGCCCAGCGGCCTGCCCGCCCTGCCGGCGCCGCCCGCCGCCGCGCCGAACAAGTAAGCCACAGGACAACCCAGCCCTTCAAACCCAAAGAGACCCGAGAGCATCGCCATGAAACGTACTTCAACACCGCCGCCAACGCTGACCCCTTCCGCCGCGGCCGTGTCACTCTTCGTGGCGATGCTGGGCTGCGGCCCGGCTTGGGCGCAATCACTTCAGGCCCAGAGCCTTCCCGAGGTGAAGGTCACCGACACCGCCGCCAACACCGAAGGCAGCTACACCGCCCGCACGCTGGACACCGGCAAGACCGGCGCCGCGCCGCGTGAAACGCCCCAGTCGGTGTCGGTCATCACCCGCCAGCAGCTGGACGACCGCAACCTGTCCAAGGTGGAAGACGCCGTGCGCACCGCCACCGGCGTGAGCGTCACGCGCCTTGACGGGGCGGGCAACTACAACACCATCCAGACGCGCGGCTTTGACATCGGCGCCATCCTGCTGGACGGCATGCCGATCTCGCTGGGCGCCAACTATTCGACTGCGCTGGACACAGCGGTGTACGACCGCATTGAAATCCTGCGCGGCCCGGCCGGGTTGCTACAGGGCGCGGGCGAGCCCGGCGGCACGATCAACCTGGTGCGCAAGCGCGCGCTGGGCCCGCTTGCTCTAGGCGCCAACGTGCAACTCGGCAGCTTCGGCCTGCGCCGCGCCGACGTAGACCTGACCGGTGCGCTCAATACGTCAGGCACGCTGCGCGGCCGGGTAGTTGCTGTGACCGAGGACCGCGACAGCTTCGTGGATGTGCTGTTCAACAAGAAGGAACTGGGCTACGGCACGCTGGAGCTGGACATCAACCCGGCCACCACGCTGTCGGTGGGCTTTGCGCGCCAGCGTGCGCGCTCGGTCGTGGACCAGGGCCTGCCCACCTATGCCAACGGTGTGCTGATCAATGCACCGCGCAGCACCTTTGCAGGCGCCGCCGCCAACCGCCAGGACATGGACACCGACGACGCGTTCGCCGAGCTGGAACACCGCCTGGCCAACGGCGGCGTGGTGAAGGCCGCCGTGCGCGAGGTCAAGCGCACCAACTTCTACCGCTCGGGCCGCGCCAACAGCGTTGCAGCCGCGAACGGCGACTACCGCTTCGAGACCGTGGACCTGGGCGGTGAGCTGCGCGACCGCAGCTACGACCTGTACCTGTCCACGCCGTTCACGCTGGGCGGGCGCCAGCATAAGGTGCTGGCCGGCTTCAACCGCAACGACCGCGACACCGGCGACGGCAACTTCGCCTACGGCCCGACCTACGCGGCCAACGTGTTCCGCCCCAACTACAGCATGGCCTACCCCAACATCGTGCTGCCGGGCTTCACGGGCGTGACCACGCGCAGCGAAGACGCGTTGTACGGCCAGGCGCAGTTCAGCGTCACAGAACGCCTGAAGCTGATCGCCGGCGGGCGCCTGAGCTGGGCCGAGGTGCAGTCGCGCCGCACCAGCGACGGCGTGGTCACCGCGCAGTCCAGACCGGGCCGCCAGTTCACGCCGCAGGTGTCCGCGCTGTACGACATCAATACCCACCTGACGGCGTATGCCAGCTACGTGGAAACCTTTGTCGTGCAAAGCCAGCTGGACGCCGCGCGCAACCTGCTGCCCCCGCGCACGGGCAAGCAGGTTGAATTCGGCGTCAAGGGTGAATTCCTGAACAAGCGGCTGCAGACGCAGGCCGCGGTGTTCCGCATCGACGATGTGAACCGCGCCATCGCAGACCCGGTGGTCACGACAGCGTCCATCCCCGGCGGCGAGGTGCGCAGCCAGGGCCTGGAGCTGGAAGCCAGCGGCCAGGTCGCGCCCGGCTGGGACCTGCTGGCCGGCTACGCCTACACCGACACGAAATACATCAAGGCGCCGGTGGCCCAGCAGGGCCAGGTGTTCTCGGCCCATACACCGCGCCACCTGCTGAACCTGTCCACCCGCTACGCGTTTCGCAACGCCGTCCTGCGCGGCGTGAGCATCGGCGGCGGTGTGTCCTGGCGCAGCGAATTCTTCGCGCAAAGCGGCGCCATCCGCATTGCATCGGGCAACTACGCGCTGGCCAACCTGCAGGTCGCCTGGCAGATCAACGACCAGCTCAACCTGAGCCTGGGCGTGGACAACCTGTTTGACAAGACCTACTACGAGAAGGTCTCGGGCGTGTCGCGCCAGAACTTCTATGGCGAGCCGCGCAAGTTCGTGCTGGCCCTCAAAGCCCGTTACTGACATGAGCACCGACACCCCCATTCGCAGCGACGATGCCGACGCCGACGGCTACAGCCGCCACGGCTGGCTGCCACGCGGCAGCGACGGCCTGCGATACCGCTTGGGCATCGCGTCCCGCGCGCTGGCGGCCATCGTGGGCGGCTACGCGCTGTCGGCGCTGGTGGCCACGGCGTGCGCGATCTGGTATCCGGGCACGCGCGCCGAAGGCGCGATCTTCGGCATGCTCGCGTCGTTTGTCATTTACACGCTGGCGGTGATGTGGGTTTTTGCGGTGCGTACGGCGTGGCGCGCTTGGCTCGGCCTGCTGCTTCCGTCCATCCCGTTGGGGCTGGCCATCGCCGCCCACCTGTATTTGCGGAGCGCGCCATGAAAGAAGGTTTTCGCCAATCGATGAACTGGGTACATACCTACAGCGGCCTGCTGGTCGGCTGGGTGCTGTTCATGGTGTTTGCAGCCGGCACGGCCTGCTATTACCGCGACGAGATCACGTTCTGGATGAAGCCGGAGCTGCATCAGGCTGGCCTGGCGCTGCCGCCCGAAGCCGTGGTGGTGGACAACGCTGTCGCGGCGCTGCAGCAGCGCGCACCCAACGCCCAGCGCTGGTTCATCACCCTGCCCACCGATCGCGAGCCCGGCGTGCGCGCCGGCTGGCCGGGCGCGCCCCTGGCCAAGGGAGCGGTCGAGCCGCCGCTGGAGCCCGGCGTCACGCGCCGCGGGCGTTTTTACAGCGCCGTGCTGGACCCGGCCACGGGCAAGCCGCTGGCGGCCACCCGCGAAACGCGCGGCGGCGAATTCTTTTACCGCCTGCACTTTGACCTGCACTACATGCCGGCCGTGTGGGCGCGCTGGATCATCGGCTTTTGTGCGATGTTCATGCTGGTGGCGATCATCACGGGCATCGTGACGCACCGGCGCATCTTTGCGGACTTCTTCACATTCCGCCCGAAGAAGGGCCAGCGCAGCTGGCTGGACGCGCACAACGCCACGGCCGTGCTGGCCCTGCCCTACCACCTGATGATCACGTACACGGGCTTGGTGACGCTGATGCTGATGTACATGCCCTGGGGCCCGCAGGTCACCTACAAGGGCGACCAGGCGGCGTTCACCGCCGAGGTGTTCCCGGCCAGCGGCCCACGCGACCCCAAGCCGTCGGGCATCGCCGTGCCGCTCACGCCCATCGCGCCGCTGATCGCCCAGGCGCAGCAACGCTGGGGCGAAGGGACGCTGGGGCGTATCACCGTCAACAACCCCGGCGACGCCGTGGCCACGATCACACTGGCACGCAAGGGCGACCAGGCCATGTCGTCGGCCCAGCCCGCCATGCTGTTCAACGGCACCACCGGCCGGCTGCTGAGCGAAGTGGGCGAGGACCGCGGCGCCGTCATCACCACCCGCAGCGTGCTGTACGGCCTGCACCTGGGCCGCTTCAGCGATCCGCTGCTGCGCCTGCTGTTTTTTGTGTCGGGGCTGGCGGGCTGTGTGATGGTGGCCACCGGGCTGCTGCTGTGGGCCGTGAAGGAGCGCAACAAATACACCAAGGTGGTCGCGCACGGCGGCCGCGTGGGGTGGGCGTCGCGCCTGGTGGACGGGCTGAACGTGGGCGCCATCGCGGGGCTGATGATTGCCATGCCGGCGTTCTTCTGGGCCAACCGGCTGCTGCCCGTGGGCATGGCCGCGCGCGGGCAGGCCGAGATCAACCTGTTCTTCGGCGTATGGGCCGTGGCCGCCGTCGCGGGCCTGGCCTGGCCCACGCGGCGCATGTGGATCTGGCAGCTGGGTGCGGCGGCATTCATGTTCGGTGCCATTCCCGTGCTGAATGCGTTCACCACAGCTACCCACTTGGGCTACAGCATTCCGGCGGGCCTGTGGCGCGTGGCGGGCTTTGACCTGGTGTGCCTGGCACTGGGCGCGGCGCTGGCCGCGTGCTGCTGGCATCTGCTGCGCAAGGACGGCAGCAAGGATGGCCGCAGGGTGCCGCGCAAGCACGCCCCGCCCCAGACACCCGCAGCGCTGGCAGACGCCGGGGCTGCGCCATGAATGCACTGATGCTTGTGGGTGCCGCCTGCATCACCGCGTTCGCCGGCTTCACGGCACTGGCACTGGCCATGGACCGGCACTTTGAAGACCTGTTCGGGCGCGGCAAAAGCATCGGCCAGGCCCGGCGCAACGGACTGCGCGCCGCGGGCACGCTGGCGCTGGTGCTGTCGCTGTGGGCTTGCCTGGCATCCCACGGCGCCGGCCAGGGCTGGGTGCTGTGGCTGGGCGTGCTGACCGCCGCCGCGCTGGGCGTGGTGCTGCTGCTCAGCTACGGGCTGCGGCGCAAATAGGCCCCGCGCCTTCATAACCGGCGCGCAAGGCCTACGACACGAAATGGCATAAGTCTTCAGCGAAAATCACGGACATGAGTGCCTTCCAATCCGAAAAAGTCCTGACCGTCCATCACTGGACGGACCAGCTGTTCAGCTTCACCACGACCCGCGATACCGCCTTCCGGTTCATCAACGGCCAGTTCACCATGATCGGCCTGCCCGTCAACGGCAAGCCGCTGCTGCGGGCCTACAGCATCGCCAGCGCCAACCACGAGGAAACGCTGGAGTTCTTCAGCATCAAGGTGCCCGAAGGCCCGCTGACCTCGCGCCTGCAGCACCTGCAGCCCGGCGACGAGCTGATCGTGGGGCGCAAGCCCACCGGCACCCTGCTGCTGCAGAACCTGCTACCCGGCAAGGTGCTGTGGCTGCTGGCCACGGGCACGGGCCTGGCGCCCTTTCTGTCGCTGATCAAGGACCCCGAAACCTATGAGCGGTTTGAAAAGGTCGTGATCGTGCACGGCTGCCGCACGCAGGCCGAGCTGGCCTACCGCCAGATGTTCGAGCATGAATTGCATGAACACGAATACCTGGGCGAGCTGGTGAAAAACCAGCTGCTGTACTACCCCACCGTCACACGCGAAAAATTCCGCAACGAAGGCCGCATCACCGAGCTGATGGAGTCCGGCAAGCTGTACAGCGACCTGGGCCTGCCTGTGCCGTCGGTGGCCGACGACCGCTTCATGATCTGCGGCAGCCCGGCCATGCTCAAGGATCTGAAGCTCATGCTCGAAGCGCAGGGCTTCGAGGAGGGCAACATGCAGCACGCCGCGCATTTCGTGATCGAACGCGCTTTCGCCGAGCGCTGAAAGCCCCCAGGCAACGCCCACCAAGCGTTGCCATTTTTTGGGTCTGAAGTAAAATTGCGAATCATTCGTGTTTAGATTTGCAACAGAGCACCGGACGGATTTTCCTCATGCACACACACTCGCTGGCCACTGCCGCTCTTGCAACCGCCCTTTCGTTGGGCCTGGCCCCCCTTGCATCAGCCCAGACAGCACCGGCCAAAGCAGCCGCCCCGGCGGCGGCCGCCCATGCCGCCGACTACACCGCCGTCGCCGCGCACTATGGCGCGCTGGTGCATGCCAACTACGAAGACACCCTTGCAGCCGCCCGCACTTTGCAGCAGGCCGTGGGTGCGTTCGTGAAGGCACCGTCTGCCGACACGCAGGCCGCAGCGCGCAAGGCATGGCTCGCGGCACGCGAGTTTTATGGCCAGACCGAGGCCTTTCGCTTCTACGGGGGCCCCATCGACAACGACAACGGCCCCGAGGGCCGCATCAACGCCTGGCCCATGGACGAATCGTTCGTAGACAGCGTGCAGGGCAAGCCGGGCAGCGGCCTGATCAACAACCGCAAGTTCGCCATCAGCAAAAAAACCCTGTCGGCCCAGAACGAGCGTGGCGGTGAGGAAAACATCGCCACAGGCTGGCATGCAGTCGAGTTCCTGCTGTGGGGCCAGGACCTGTCGGAAACCGGCCCGGGCAACCGCAGCTTTGAAGATTTCGTGAATGGCAAGGTGCCCAACGCAGACCGCCGCCGCCAGTACCTCACCGTGGTGACCGAGCTTCTGGTGGACGACCTGGGCACGCTGGTGAAGGCCTGGGCGCCTGGCGTCAAGAACAACTACCGCGCACGCTTTGAAAAAGGCGGGCGCGAATCGGTGCGCAAGATGCTGGTGGGCCTGGGCTCGCTGTCGCGCGGCGAGCTGGCGGGCGAACGGCTGGAAGTCGCGTTGTCCAGCC
>CALRZF020000088.1:0-11897 GCA_943372585.1 Ramlibacter sp. 2FC
GGAGTACGGCACATTGCGCGGACTGCAGTTTCAAGGCCCACCGCTGAAGCAAGCAATAGAAGAGCTTGTGTCTTTGGTCAGCGAAACAGCTTTCATGACCACCAAGCGACGTCGGGAGCACAACCGGGACCATCCAGATAGTGAGCAGGACTGATGTGATAACTGATCGCAGCTCAAGACAGACAAGTCAGAGGGCGCAGTTAAGTATCAAACTCCGGTCTTTCCGAAAGACCTACCGGCTGCTGCGGTATTTTGGTGGAAGTTAAGAAGCCGACTTTGGTTCGCAGTGTGCATCCGATGAGAAGTGACTGGCGCAAGGGGTCCCAGAGCCCCATCAATTCCACGTACCGATTACTGTCTATTCGCGCATGGCCGCAAGCTGCCACCCGCGCAGCATGCACAACGCTCGGCATTGCTGGCTGTGCACGTGGCATCGCGATTTGTGTAGCGCGGCCCTGTCGGCAGGCCTTGCAAGGTCACCCCGGCCTCTGTACATTGCTTTTTTTGAGGGTTCTGCATGTCTGTTGAAGTACCGGCCCCCCGCCACATCCGCCTCACATCCCACTCCGGTGGCTTTGGCGCCCTGCCCATCCACTGGGGCGCCGCCACCCCCACCGAGCGCGGCCCCATCGTGGGCACCACCACCAGCCGCGCCCACCGCAACGTGATCGGCACGCACAGCGGCAGCTACAGCGTGTACCGCGCGCTGGCCGTGGCGGCCGGTGCCCTGTCAGCCAGCCACAAGGCCGACCTGACCAACACATCCCCCACCGATGTCATCGGCCCCTACCCCCAGTGGTCTGACCCCGGCAAGATCGTCAGCCTGGACCCATGGGGTGCCACGGTGGCCGATGTGTTCAGCAACGAGCTGGCGGCGGGCTACGACATCAAGCCCACCATTGCCGTGACCAAGGCGCATGTGATCCTGCCCGAGGTCATAGAGGCCCTGCAGTCGGGCCGGCTCAAGGCCGACGGCAAGGTGCTGACGGCCGGCGGCGCCGCCCTGGTGACCAAAGCGGCCGTGGAGCCCGTGTGGTACCTGCCCGGCGTGGCCCAGCGCTTTGGCTGCAGCGAGAGTGATTTGCGCCGCGTGCTGTTTGAAGAAACCGGCGGCATGTACCCCGAGCTGGTCACGCGAAGTGACCTGGAGGTGTTTTTGCCGCCCATCGGCGGGCTCACGCTGTACATCTTTGGCAACCCGCGCGACCTGGCCAACCCCGATGTGGAGCTGACCGCGCGCGTGCACGACGAATGCAATGGCTCCGACGTGTTTGGGTCCGACATCTGCACCTGCCGCCCCTACCTGACGCACGCCATTGAGGAATGCATCCAGGGCGCGCAGCGCGGCGGCGTGGGGCTGTGTGCCTATTACCGCAAAGAGGGCCGCGCGCTGGGCGAGGTGACGAAATTTCTGGTGTACAACGCCCGCAAGCGCCAGGTGGGCGGCGACACGGCTGACCAATACTTCGCCCGCACCGAATGCGTGGCCGGTGTGCAAGACATGCGCTTTCAGCAGCTGATGCCCGACGTTCTGCACTGGCTGGGCATCCGCAAGATCCACCGCCTGGTGTCCATGAGCAACATGAAATACGACGCCATCACCGGCTCGGGCATCGAGGTGGGCGAGCGCGTGAACATCCCCGACGCGCTGATCCCCGAAGACGCCCGGGTGGAGATGACGGCCAAGATGGCGGCCGGCTATTTCACCCCCGGCGCTGTGCCCGACGCTGAAGAGCTGAAAAGCGCCAAGGGCCGGGGGCTGGACGCATGACGATAGAGGAAGCCGCCGCCAGCCTGCGCACCACCGCCGCCATACGCGAACGCGCCGCCGCCCTGCTGGCCCGCGCCCGCGCCGGGGAGTCTGCCTGGTTCACCGTGGACGACAGCGCCATGGACAGCGCCGCGCTGGAAGTGGTGGCCGTCACGCGCGAGCGGTACAGCCACCTGCGCATTCCGTACCACAGCCGCTGGCGCCACTTTGAGGCGGGCGGTGTGGACCGCAAGGCGCTGCTTGACCAGAAGTTGGGCGACGCCCACCCCGCCGAACGCGCCCGCGCCTACATCGACCTGGCCGTGGTCAGCGTACTGCTGGACGCAGGCGCCGGCGCCGACTGGAAGTACGTGGAGCCCGCCACCGGCCAGACCTTTGCGCGGTCTGAAGGGCTGGGCGTGGCCAGCTTTCACGCCTTCATGGCCGGCATGTTCAGCAGCAACCCCGCCAAGCCGTTGCAGGCGGACGCCGCCGGCCTGCGGGGCGTGGTGGGCGACCGGCTGGCAGAGGCCTTTCAGGTCAGCCCGGCCAACCCGCTGGTGGGTGTGGACGGCCGGCTGGTGCTGCTGCGCCGCCTGGGCGAGGTACTGGCCGAGCAGCCCGAGGTGTTTGGCACAGACGTGCAGCGCCCCGGCGGCCTGTTCGACATGCTGGTCAAGCCCTATGGCGCCGACACGCCGCCCACGGCGGATGTGGCGGCGCACGACATCCTGTCGCAGCTGCTGATGTCGCTGTCGCCCATCTGGCCAGCGCAGAACGCTTTGGGCACGGTGCCTCTGGGCGACTGCTGGCGCCACAGCGCCGTGCACGGCCCGGGCCTGACAGACGGGTGGATGCCGTTTCACAAGCTGTCGCAATGGCTGACCTATTCGCTCATCGAGCCGTTTGAATGGGGCGGCGTGCAGGTGCGCGGGCTGGACGCCCTGACCGGCCTGCCCGAATACCGCAACGGCGGCCTGCTGCTGGACAGCGGCGTGATCCGCCTGAAAGACCCGGCCCAGGCCGAGCACACCCACCAGGCCGGCGACGAGCTAGTGGTGGAATGGCGGGCGCTGACCGTGGCGCTGCTGGACGAGCTGGCCCCCAAGGTGCGTGGCATCCTGGGCCTGAGCGCCGACCAGCTGCCGCTGGCCTGTGTGCTGGAAGGCGGCACCTGGGCGGCGGGGCGCGTACTGGCACAGCGCTTGCGTGGCGGTACACCGCCTCTGAACATCGCCAGCGATGGCACCGTTTTTTGAACCAAAGTTAAAAGAAGAGGCTGACACAACAATGAGCAACGTCCACGTTATCGACCACCCGCTGGTGCAGCACAAGCTGACGCTGATGCGCAAAAAAGAGGCCAGCACCAACAGCTTTCGCCGCCTGCTCAATGAGCTGGCCGCGCTGATGGCCTATGAGGTCACGCGCGACATGCCCATGTCCGAGATCGAGATCGAAACCCCGCTGGAGACCATGAAGGCGAAGGTGATCGACGGCAAGAAGCTGGTGTTTGTGTCCATCCTGCGGGCGGGCAACGGCATTCTGGAGGGCATGCTGAACGTGGTGCCCGGCGCGCGCGTCGGCCATGTGGGCCTGTACCGCGACCCCAAGACGCTGACGGCGGTGGAGTATTACTTCAAGATGCCCAAGGACATGCAGGAGCGCGACGTCGTCATCGTCGACCCGATGCTGGCCACGGGCAATTCGGCCATCGCCGCCGTGGAGCGGCTGAAGGAAATGAACCCGAAGTCCATCAAGTTCGTGTGCCTGCTGACCTGCCCCGAGGGCGTGGCCGCGCTGCAAAAGGCCCACCCCGACGTGCCCATCTACACGGCAGCCATCGACCGCCAGCTGAACGACCACGGCTACATCCTGCCCGGCCTGGGCGACGCAGGCGACCGCATCTTTGGCACGCAATGACTTTCACAAACCCGTTCTTGTTTACTACAGAGGAGCTCTCATGACATCACGCCGTTCCCTCATCACCCTGGCTGCCATCGCAGCCCTGTCGGCCCCCGGCCTGGCCCTGGCGCAAGCCAAGATCAAGGTCGCCGCCATCTACACCGTGCCGTTCGAGCAGCAATGGGTCAGCCGCATCCACAAGGCGCTGAAGGCCGCCGAGGCGCGCGGCGAGATCGAATACAAGGCCAGCGAGAACGTGTCCAACGCCGACTACGAACGCGTCATGCGCGAATACGCTACGGGCGGCAACCAGTTCATCGTGGGCGAGGCCTTTGCGGTGGAAGCCGCTGCGCGCAAGGTGGCCAAGGACTTCCCCAAGACCTCGTTCCTGCTGGGCAGCTCGGGCAAACCGGTGGCGCCCAATTTCAGCGTGTTTGACAACTACATCCAGGAGCCCGCGTACCTGAGCGGCATGATCGCCGGCGGCATGACCAAGACCAACAAGATCGGCATGGTCGGCGGCTTCCCCATCCCCGAGGTCAACCGCCTGATGAACGCCTTCATGGCCGGCGCCAAGGAGACCAACCCCAAGGTCGAGTTCACCGTGAGCTTCATCAACAGCTGGTTCGACCCGCCCAAGGCCAAGGAAGCATCGTTCGCCATGATCGACAAGGGCGCCGACGTGATGTACGCCGAGCGCTTTGGTGTGTCTGACGCCGCCAAGGAAAAGGGCAAGCTGGCCATTGGCAACGTGATCAACACGCAAGACAAATACCCCGACACCGTGGTGTCGTCGGCCCTGTGGAACATGGAGCCCACCATCGACCGCGCGCTGAAGCTGGTGAAGGAAGGCAAGTTCACCGCCGAAGACTACGGCCAGTATTCGATGATGAAGTACAAGGGCAGCGAGCTGGCCCCGCTGGGCACGTTTGAAAAGAAGGTGCCGGCGGACATCGTGGCCAAGATGAAGGCGAAGGAAAAGGCAATTTTGGACGGCAAGTTCACAGTGAAAGTGGACGACAACGCGCCGAAATCGACCGCAAAGTAAGGCTTGGCCGAAACCGTCCTTCGCCTGAACGGCATCACCAAGCGGTTTGGCCCGCTGGTGGCCAACGACAACATCTCGCTCACGCTGGACCGTGGCGAGGTGTTGGCGCTGCTGGGCGAAAACGGCGCGGGCAAAAGCACACTGGTGTCCATCCTGTTCGGGCACTACGTGGCCGACGAGGGCAGCATTGAAGTCAACGGCACCCCCCTGCCCCCCGGCAACCCGCGCGCAGCCCTGACCGCGGGCGTGGGCATGGTGCACCAGCACTTCACCCTGGCCGACAACCTGAGCGTGCTGGACAACGTGGTGATGGGCACCGAGCCACTGTGGCAGCCCTTTACCCGCCGCGCCGCCGCCCGTGCCCGCCTGGCCGAGGTGGGGCAACGTTTTGGCCTGCAGGTGGATGCAGATGCAAAGGTGGGCAGCCTGTCGGTCGGCGAACGCCAGCGCGTGGAGATTTTGAAGGCGCTGTACCGCGGCGCGCGCATCCTGATCCTGGACGAACCCACCGCCGTGCTAACCCCGCAGGAAAGCGAGGCGCTGTTTGACACCCTGGGCCAGATGGTGGCGCAGGGCCTGTCCATCATTTTCATCAGCCACAAGCTGGCCGAGGTGCTGCGCGTGTCGCACCGTGTGGCGGTGCTGCGTGGCGGCAAGCTGGTGGCGCAGGCCCCCGCACAAGGCACCACGCAGGCGCAGCTGGCGCAGTGGATGGTGGGCCACGCCGTGGCCGCGCCGCAGCGCCGCCCGGCCCGTGCTGTGGGCGATGTGGTGTGTGAGCTGACCAGCGCCACCACACCCGCCGGCCAGCGCGACCGGCTGGCCGGGGTGAGCCTGGCGCTGCGCGGGGGCGAGATCGTGGCCGTGGCCGGTGTGTCTGGCAACGGCCAGGTGGCGCTGGCCGACGTGCTGTGCGGCGTGCGCGCGTTGCAGTCGGGCAGCGTCACGCTGGGCGGCCAGCCTCTGCCTGCATCGCCCGCCCTCCTGGTCACGCGCGGCGTGGCCCGCGTGCCCGAGGACCGCCATGCGGTGGGCGTGGTGGGTGATTTGCCCGTGTGGGAAAACGCCGTGTCGGAACGGCTGCGCACGCCCGCCTTCAGCCGCTGGTTGTGGGTGCGCCGGGCTGCTGCCCGCGCGCATGCGCGAAAGGTGATGGAAGCGTTTGACGTGCGCGGTGGGGGGCCGCTGACCGCAGCGCGGTCGCTGTCGGGCGGCAACATGCAAAAGCTGATTCTCGGCCGGGCTCTGCTGGCGCCCGACGGCGGCACGCCCCGGCTGATCGTGGCCCACCAGCCCACCTGGGGCCTGGACATCGGCGCGGTGACCTATGTGCAGCAACAGCTGGTGGCCGCGCGTGACGCCGGCGCAGCCGTGCTGCTGATCTCCGACGACCTGGACGAAGTGCTGGCCCTGGGTGACCGCGTGGCGGTGATGCATGGCGGGCATATGACGGATGCGATGCCTGCTGCGGAATGGACGCGTGAGCAAATCGGCCTGGCCATGGCGGGCGCCACACCATGAGGCTGGAAAAACGCACGCAAACATCCCCCGCGGCGCTGGTTCTGGCGCCGCTGGGCGCCATTGCCTTCACGTTGCTGATCAGCGCGCTGCTGGTGCTGTGGGCCGGCGCGCCCGTGGGCCAGACGTATGCGCTGCTGTTCAAGGGCGCGTTCGGCTCGGTGTTTGCGTTAAGCGAAACCTTCACCCGCGCCATCCCGCTGATCCTCACCGGCCTGGCCGCTACCGTGGCGTTCAAGGCCCGCCTGTTCAACATCGGCGCCGAGGGCCAGCTGTACGCCGGGGCGCTGGCCGCCGTGGCCGTGGGCGGGCTGCATGGCGGCACGGGGCTGGAATGGCCCGCATGGGTGCTGTTCCCGCTGATGATGGCGGCCGCTGCGCTGGCCGGCGCCCTGCTGCTGCTGGGCCCGGCGCTGATGAAAGCCAAGCTGGGCGTGGACGAGGTGGTGACCACGCTGCTGTTCAACTTCATCGTGCTGCTGGGTGTTGGCGCGCTGCTGGACGGCGCCATGAAAGACCCCACCGCCATGGGCTGGCCGCAAAGCGTGGCGTTGCAGCCGGCGATGGAGCTGGCCAAGCTGGTGGAGCGCACCCGCGTGCACACCGGGCTGCTGTGGGCCGTGGGGCTGGCCGTGCTGCTGTGGGCGCTGTTCAAGTACACGGTGCTGGGTTTTGACATCCGCGCCACGGGGGCCAATGCGCGCGCGGCTGCCTTTGCCGGCGTGCCGGTCACGCGCACCGTGGTGCTGGTGGCGCTGCTGTCGGGCGCGCTGGCGGGGCTGGCCGGCGCGATTGAGGTGGCCGGGCGCACCGGCTATGTGACGCTGGACATGTCGCCCGGCTACGGCTACAGCGGCATCGTCATTGCCATGCTGGCCGCCCTGCACCCGCTGGGCGTGCTGGCCGCCAGCGTGTTTGTGGCGGGCGTACTGGTGGGGGCCGACAGCATGAGCCGCGCGGTGGGCGTGCCCACCTACATTGCGGACGTGATCGTGGCGGCGTCGCTGATTTCAGTGCTGGTGGCCACCATGCTCACCCAATACAAAGTGCGGTGGAAATAGCCATGGAAGTGTTCGACATCCTGGCCAACCCCGCCTTCTGGCAGGCGGTGCTGCGCATTGCCACGCCGCTGATCCTGGGCACGCTGGGTGTGCTGCTGTGCGAACGCGCGGGTGTATTGAACCTGGGCATTGAGGGCATCATGGTCGCGGGCGCGTTCAGCGGCTGGCTGGCCGTGTACGCGGGCGCGCCGCTGTGGGTGGGCGTGGGTGTGGCGGCGCTGACGGGCGCGGCGCTGGGCCTGCTGCATTCGGGGCTGACGGTCGGGCTGGCGCTGTCGCAGCATGTGTCGGGCCTGGGCATCACGCTGCTGGCCACGGCGCTGAGCTATTACGGCTACCGCGTGAGCTTTCCCAAGGTCAACACGCCGCCGACCATTACGCCGTTTCAGCCCATGGACTGGCTGGGCGTGCCGGTGCTGTCCGCCCAGACGCCGCTGACACTGCTGGCCCTGCTGCTGGTGCCGCTGATCGGCTGGGTGCTGTACCGCACCCCCGCGGGCCTGGCCGTGCGCATGGTGGGCGAGAACCCGCAGGCAGCCGAGGGCCAGGGCGTGTCTGTGGCCGCCACGCGCACCAGCGCCATCGTGGCGGGCTCGGCGCTGATGGGGGTGGCGGGCAGCTTTTTGACGCTGTCGGCGTTCAACGCGTTCTTCTTCAACATGATCAACGGGCGCGGCTGGATCTGCGTGGCGCTGGTGGTGTTTGCCAGCTGGCGGCCGGGCAAGGCGCTGCTGGGCGCGCTGCTGTTTGCATTCTTTGACGCGCTGCAGCTGCGGCTGCAGCAGTCCGGCGACGCCGTGCTGCCGTACCAGCTGTACCTGATGCTGCCCTATGTGCTGTCCATCCTGGCGCTGGTACTGGTGGCGCGCAAGGCCGCGTACCCCCAAGCGCTGATGAAACCGTACCGCAAGGGCGAGCGGTAGCGGCACAATCCAAAAACCGACATTCAAGGAGACACGCATGGCTTTCACCCTGACCAGCAAGAGCTTCAACGACCAGCAGGCCCTGCCCAAGGCCCATGTGCACCACGCCATGGGCGCTGGCGGCGACAACGTGTCGCCCGACCTGGCCTGGAGCGGCGCGCCCGAAGGCACGCAGAGCTTTGCCCTGACCTGCTACGACCCCGACGCGCCCACCGGTTCGGGCTGGTGGCACTGGGTGGTGTACGACATACCGGCCAGCGCGACAGGCCTGGCGCTGGGCGCAGGTGCCACCGGCGGCGCTGCCCTGCCACCCGGCAGCAAACAGGGCCGCACCGATTTCGGCAGCCACGAATACGGCGGCGCAGCGCCCCCGCCCGGCCACGGCCCGCACCGCTACATCTTCACGCTGTACGCGCTGAAGACGCCCCAGCTGGAAGTGCCCGCCGATGCGTCGGCGGCCTACGTGGGCTTCAACATCCACTTTGCCAAAATCGGCGAGGCCAAGCTGATGGCGACGTACGAGCGCTGAGCCTGCCACTGAAAGCCTTCCCACGATGCTCGACCTGCTCATCACCAACGCGAGCCTGCCCGACGGCCGCAAAAACATGTCTGTGGCCGTGCAGGCCGGCAAGATCGTCCAGGTGGTGGAAGGCCCGATCGCAGGCGCCCAGGCCGCTGAAACCGTGGACGCGCAGGGCTACCTGCTGAGCCCGCATTTTGTGGACCCGCACTTTCACATGGACGCGACGCTGAGCTACGGCCTGCCGCGCGTGAACGACAGCGGCACGCTGCTGGAGGGCATCCAGATCTGGGGCGAGCTCAAGCCCCAGCTCAAGGCCGACGACATGATCGAGCGCGCCCTGACCTACTGCGACTGGGCCGTGGCCAAGGGGCTGCTGGCCATCCGCAGCCATGTGGACACCAGCGATCCGAGCCTGCTGCCAGTGCAGGCCATGCTGGAGGTAAAAAAGCGCGTGGCCGGCTACATCGACCTGCAACTGGTGGCCTTCCCGCAAGACGGCGTGCTCAGAACCCCTGGCGGCATGGACAGCCTGAAAAAGGCGCTGGACCTGGGTGTGGACGTGGTCGGTGGCATCCCCCACTTTGAGCGGACCATGAGCCAGGGGGCAGAAAGCGTCAAGCTGCTGTGCGAGCTGGCGGTCGAACGCGGCAAGCTGGTGGACATGCACTGCGACGAAACCGACGACCCGATGAGCCGTCACATCGAAACGCTGGCGTATGAGGCGCAGCGCCTGGGCCTGCAGGGCCGCGTGAACGGCAGCCACTGCACCAGCATGCACAGCATGGACAACTATTACGTCAGCAAGCTGCTGCCGTTGATGGCGGAGAGCGGCGTCAGCGTGATTGCCAACCCGTTGATCAACATCACCCTGCAGGGCCGCCACGACACCTACCCGAAACGCCGCGGCATGACCCGAGTGCCCGAGCTGATGGCCGCCGGCGTGAACGTCGCCTTCGGCCACGACTGCGTGATGGACCCCTGGTACGGCATGGGCAGTGGCGACATGCTGGAGGTCGCCCACATGGGCCTGCACGTGGCGCAGATGACCAGCCAGAAAGGCATACGCGCCTGCTACGACGCGGTAACGGTCAACGCGGCGAAAGTGATGCACCTGCAGGGCTACGGCCTGGACGTGGGATGCGACGCGAGCTTTTTGCTGCTGCAGGCGCGGGATGTGGTGGAGGCGATCCGGTTGAGGGCGAACCGGTTGAAGATTTGGCGAAGTGGGGTGCTCCTGGCTGAGTCCCCGGTTGGCACGACATCCTTGCACCTGGACAACAGACCCGGAACAACGGCATTTCGCCTTTGAACGAACCTCAACCCTCCCAAGGGTTGATCAGGCGCACCCCCAAGCCGGCAAAGTCCGCCGTATTGCGTGTTACCAGCGTCAAATCGTGCTGCAGCGCAGTTGCTGCAATCAGACTGTCCACGGCAGGCAAGGGCCGCCCTGCATTCCCCAGCAAGCGTCCCCAACGGTCAGCGGTGTGGGCATCCACAGCCAGCACGCGACCCAGAAAGTAGTTGGGCAACTCCACTTCCAGCCAATCCAGCAAATGCTGCTGGCGCGGCCCGTCACCCAGACGTTCAATGCCCTTGCGGATTTCCCCCAAGGTCAACACGCTCAGATACATCGTCTGGCGCGGCCTGTCGGCAAACCAGGCCACCACTTGCGGCGCTGGCTGCTTGCGGCGCAGTTCAGACAGCGCGTTGGTGTCCACCAGATAACTCAAAGCTCCACCTCGCGCGGAAAGCTGGTGTCCCGCTCAAAGTTGAGATCATCGTGTCCGTACAGCGGGGATTGCCGCATGAAATCAACCAGCGACTGGTTGCCGCTTATCCGGTCGAATTCCTCGCGCGACAACACCACAGCCACCGATCGGCCGTGCATAGTGATGTCTTGCGGCCCGTGGTCGGCCGCGTGCTTGACCAGTTCAGAGAACCGGGCTTTGGCTGTTTGCATTTGCCAGGATTGCATGAGAGCCTCCAATGATCAGAGATTCTGACCAGACAGGTCAGAATATTCCAACTCTACACCAAAGCCACAATCGCCCTGTGACCTCCCCCACCCCCTCCCCCCACCGCACCGCCTGGCTCATGCTGCTGGTGCTGATCTCGGCCTTCGCCATGAGCCAGGCCTTTCGCACTGCAGCTGCTGTGATGGCCGCGCCGCTGCAGACCGACTTTGCGCTCACGCCCCGGCAGCTGGGCCTGTTTGCCGGGGCCTTTCATTTCGCCTTTGGCGGGCTGCAGCTGTTCATGGGCTCGGGCATAGATGTACATGGCACGCGGCGCACGGTGCTGGCCGTGTTTCCGCTGGCGGTGATCGGCCCGCTGGTGACCGCGAGCGCCGACGGGTTTGCCGGGCTGGTGGTGGGCCAGGCGCTAACGGGCATTGGCTGTGCGCCTGCGTTTCTGGCGTGCACGGTGTTCATCTCGCGCCGCTTTCCGTCGGACCAGTACGCGTCGGTCAACGGTGCCGCTTTGGGCATTGGCTCGGTCGGCCTGTTGCTGACCGGTACACCGCTGGCCTTGATGATTCAGGCCTGGGGCTGGCGCGCGGGCTATGTGGGTATGGCCGCCTGCGCCGCACTGGCCTGGCTTGCCATCCTACTGTTTGTGCGTGAAACGCCGCCCGCCCATCCCGGCGGCCGGCCGTCGATGCTGGCCGCCTTGCGCGGCTATGGCGAACTGTTCCGGCTGCCGCACACCTGGGGGATCATCGGCCTGGCCCTGTTCACCTATGCGTCGTTCCTGTCGTTGCGCGGCCTGTGGCTGGGGCCCCTGCTGATCGAGCGCCATGGCTTTGGGCTGGTGGCTACCGGCCACACGGCGCTGGTGCTGTCGGTGCTGGGCATGGTGGCGCCGCCGCTGTTCGGCCGGTTTGACCCGGGCGATGCGCGCCGGCGCCGCTGGTTGTTCCGGTTCACGCTGGGGTGCGCCGGCCTGTTTGTGCTGCTGGCCTTGCCGCTGGGCGCCGCGTCCGACGTGGCGCTGTCGCTGGCCATTGGCCTGGTGTCGGGCTACATGGTCATGCAGTACGCCGATGTGCGCATGGCCTACCCGGCCGCCATGACCGGGCGGGCCATGGCGCTGTTCACCATGGCCATGTTCATGGGGGTGGCCTTCATGCAGTCCTTGACCGGCATGGTGGCGTCGGCCGCAGCGGGGCTGG
>CALRZF020000089.1:0-11855 GCA_943372585.1 Ramlibacter sp. 2FC
GTTGTCGATTCCTGCATGTAATTTTTAGCCCTCATCGGGCCGCCGCCCGATCAGAGATCATTTTTGGGGTGATGAAAACCAGCATTTCCTGTTTGGTGGACCGACGCTGCTTGGTCTTGAACAGATTGCCCACCGCTGGTAGGTCACCCAGCACCGGAACCTTGGTCTCGTTCTCGGATTCATTCAGCTCGAAGATGCCGCCAATCACCACGGTGCCACCATTTTCGACAAGCACCTGCGTCTTTATGTGCTTGGTGTCGATCGCAATACCTGCCGCCGTTGTTTCGCCGCGGCTGTCCTTGCTGATATCCAGGTCCAGGATGATGTTTCCCTCCGGGGTGATCTGGGGCGTTACCTCAAGCTTCAGGGTCGCACGGCGAAACGCGACGGACGTCGCACCGCTGGACGTGGCCTGCTGGTACGGAAATTCGGTGCCCTGCTCAATCAGTGCCTTGGTCTGGTCTGCGGTCACGATACGGGGGCTGGACACCAGCTTGCCTTTGCCGTCGGCCTCCAGCGCAGACAGTTCGAGATTGAGGAACCGGTTGGCCGCCGAACTGAACAGCGAGATGGCAAACGTCGCTGCGTTGTAACCGCCTTGCCCCACAGCCGGCAAGTTGACAAACTGGGTATTGGTCGTGTCCAGGGTGGTGTTGCTTTCCAACGTTGTGCCGGAAACCGCGTTGTAAGTACCGCCCAGTGCGACCCGGTTGGCGCCGCCAATCGAGTAGCCCGCGTCTCCGCCGCGCAACCCACGCAGATCGCTACCACCCAGCCTCACGCCTAGCGACTTCCCGAAGGTGTCGGATGCCTCAACAATCCGCGCTTCAATCAGGACCTGGCGCACCGCGATATCCAGCTTGCTGATCAGCTGCTGCACCTGCTCCAGCTTGGACCCAATGTCCGTCACGAACAACTGGTTAGTGCGCGGCTCGGCGATCACGCTGCCGCGCGCGCTGAGAATGCGGGCGCTGGCGCCGGCCGCCGAGCCACCGCCGCCAGCCGTGATCTGCGCAGCGATGTCTGCCGCTTTGGTGTAGTTGAGCTGGAAGCCTTGGGTACGCAGAGGCTCCAGGTTCTGGATCGCCGCTCGGGATTCGAGGTCCAGCTTTTCCTTCGCAGAAATTTCGTCCTTGGGTGCGATCCACAGCACATTGCCGGTCTTGCGCATGCCCAGGCCCTTGGCCTGCAGGATGATCTCCAGCGCCTGGTCCCAGGGAACATCCTTCAGGCGCAGCGTTACGGCGCCTGCCACGGAGTCGGATGTCACGATGTTGAAGTTGGTGAAGTCAGCGATGACTTGCAGAAGCGAGCGCACTTCAATGTTCTGGAAGTTCAGCGACAGTTTTTCGCCGCTGAAGCCCGGGCCTTGCGTCAACTTGTTAGGGTCGATCTTTTGCTGGCGCACCTCCACCACAAACTGGTTGTCGCTCTGGTAGGCGCTGTGTTCCCACAAACCTTTGGGCTCAATCACCACCCGCACGCGGTCACCCGCCTGGAAAGTCGTCACAGACTGGACGGGCGTGCCGAAATCAGAGACATCCAGGCGCCGGCGCAGGCCTTCAGGCAAGGTGGACTTGAGGAATTCGACCACCAGGTTCTGGCCCTGTTGGCGTATGTCAACACCCACCTGGTTGTTGGCCAAGTCCACCACGATGCGCCCGGAACTGTCCGTACCACGGCGAAAATCCAGGTCTTTCAGCGGCTGGGTGTCACGGTTGCGGCTCTCAGCAAATACGGCCGCCGCTGGCGCCGCTGTTGCCGCTACGGCAACAGGGTCCAAAAGTACGAGCAACGACTTGCCGTCAATCTGGGCCTTGTAGCTGGCAGCCGCCTTCAGATTGAGCACCAGGCGGGTACGCTCCCCGGCCTGCACCACATTGACAGATCGCAGGTTGCCTTGATTGATCTCCACCGTAGAGCGGCCAATGGCGTTCGTTACGCCCGGGAAGTCGAGCGCGATGCGCGCCGGCGCCTGGATGGCAAACCCGGCAGGAACAGCTGTCAGAGGCTGGGCGAAGTCAATGCGGATGACTTCGGAACCGCCCTGAATGGATCCCGTCACCGACTGAACCGCGTTTTGCGCGAGCGCTGACACAGACAGCGCCAGCACCGGCACCACTGCCATAAGCCTTCGAACCCATTGCCAAACCGCCTGGTTCTGCATTTTCATTTTGTTGACCCCTCTTGCAGCTGCAATTTGGCTACGCGTTCAATCCATTCGCCGGACCCATCCTGCACAATTTCCCGCAGGACTATCTCGGTCTCACCGATTTTGGTGATGCGGCCGTAATTCTGGCCAAGGTAATTGCCTGACTTCACCTGATACAGAAGGTTGTCTACCCGTAACAGCGCCACTGGCTGCCCTGTTTTGACGAGGCTGCCCACCATGGCCATGGCGTCCAGTGGGTACGACTCCAGCGCCTCCTTGCGTCTTGCCAGCTCGGGAGCGATGAGCGCCGCATTCGACGTTGGCTGTGAGGATTCGCGCTTGAGCGCCTGGGTCAACTTCTGGTTGCTGAAAGGGTCGGTCGAAGCATCCTGGCCGTAGTCCTGTGGCGTGAACTTCTTGGGCTCGGGGATGGGCTGGACGCGGGCACGCGCCTGGCTGCGCTGTTCAGTCATCCATTGCTGAAGTTCTTCGCTGTCGGTCCCGCCGCAGCCTGCGAGCAGGGCCGATGTCAACACGACCAGAGCGAGCCTGCTCATTTCTTGGCTCCGGCAGCCGGGGCGGCTTTGCGTTGTGCATTGACCTCATCCTTGTCAAGGTACCGGAACGTCTTGGCTGTCGCATCCAGAACCAGACCGCCATCGCGCGCGCCAGGGCCGACGGAAATATTGTTCAGGGTCACAATCCGGGACAGATTAGCGATATCGGATGCGAACGCCCCCATGTCGTGATAGCGGCCGGTCACGCGCAGCGTGATGGGCAACTCGGCGTAATACTCCTTGACGCTGACCTGCCCGGGCCGGAACAGGTCGAACTGCAGGCTGCGGCCCAATCCCGCCTGGTTGATGTCGGACAGCAGCGCGTCCATTTCGGCCTTGCTGGGCAACTGCTTTTCAAGCTGGATCACGTACTGCTGGACCTGTTCTCGCTGTTTCTTGAGCGCATCCAGATTGACCGCCTGGGCCAGTTTCTTCTTGTAATCTTCGCGCAGCTGGACTTCCTTGGCGCGCTCGGCTTGCAGTTCACTGTCTGATCCACTGAGCCAGACAAACCACAGCGCGACCACGATGACAACCATAAGGGCAACGCACAGAGCGTACCGTGGTACCGCGGGCCATGACGCAGGGTCGTTGGGGTTCAAACCCCGGAACTGGCCCAGGACCTGATCCTGCAGGGCGGCAAAGTCAATCTTGGGCAATGATCTGGTAGCCATGATGTCAGGTCTTTGCGGCGGATGCGGCCGGCGCGGGTGAGGCTGAAGCAGGCGCGGACGCGCCCTGCCTGACTTCAGTTGCACGCATCAGTTGCACACGGATGTTGAAATTGGAAACACGGCGCTGCTCCCTCGGGCCCAGTGGCACGGTGGCCGCAACAATTTCCACCAGTTCAGGCCGTGCCAGCCAGTCACTGTTGTTCGCCAGATTGCGCAGGAGCTCGGAGACTCGCTCATTGGATTGCGCAACGCCCTGGATGGTCACGACCTGATTGAGCTGTTTCATGGTGGTGATGTACACCCCGTCAGGCAGCTGCCTGACCAATTCGTTCAGCAAATGCACAGGCAGGTTGCGGTCGGCCTGGAGATCTTCAACAGCTTGCTGGCGCGCACGCAGTGCCGCAATTTCAGACTGCAGGCTGGCGATGTCCTTGATCTGGCCTTCCAGTCTTTTGATCTCTGTCTGCAGGAACGTGTTCTGGTTTTGCTGCGTTGAAATCTGGGCCTGGAACCACAGGAAAATCACCCCCGCAATCACCCCCCCCGCTACCGCGGAAACCCCCAGCGTCGCGAAGAACAACTCGCGCTTGCGTTTGCGCGCCGCTTCACGGTGCGGCAGCAGGTTGATCAGGATCACTGCAGGAACCTCCGCATCGCAAGACCGCAGGAAGTCAGGTACGAAGGCGCCTCGCGGCGCATTTTCTTCTCACGCACATTGGCGCCCACCTGCATGCCCTCGAAAGGATCGGCCAGGGTGCAGGCAAACGAGGTCTGCTGCGTTACCGCCTCCGTCAGCCCCGGCAATGCGGCGGACCCGCCTGCCAGCAGGATGTAGTCCACCTTGTTGTGCGGCGTGCTGGTAAAGAAGAATTGCAATGCACGCGCAACTTCCTGAGCCATGCTTTCCACAAAAGGCTTCAGCACACCGCTCTCGTAATCTTCAGGCAGGTCGCCGTTGCGTTTTTTGGTCTCGGCCTCTTCCGCAGAGAAGCCATACTGGCGCACGATCAGCTGGGTCAACTGGGCACCACCAAAAGCCTGGTCACGGTCATACAGCACATCGTCATTGCAGATCACCTGCATGCTGGTGGTGAAGGCACCCACTTCAAACAGGGCAACCATGGTGTCCAGGCCTTTGTTCGGCAGGGCTTCGATGAGACGGCCCGCAGCCAGACGCGACGAATACGACTCCACATCAATGATGACGGGCTTCAGCCCCGCAGCCTCTGCCAAGCCCTGGCGGTCCTGAACTTTTTCCTTGCGCGACGCAGCAATCAGCACTTCAACATCGCCCACCGATGTGGTGCTGGGCCCGACCACGCAGAAGTCTAGGCTCACTTCGTCCAGCGAAAACGGGATGTACTGGTTGGCCTCGGTCTCAACCTGGGTTTCCAGTTCCTGCTCGGTCATGCCGCCGGGCAGGATGATTTTCTTGGTGATGACCGCCGACGGCGGCAACGCCATGGCGACATTGCGGGTCTTGGTGCCGCTTTTCTTGACGACGCGGCGCATGGCTTCTGCCACTTCATCAAATTTTTCCACATTGCCGTCAGTGATCCAGCCGCGCTCCAGCGGCTCAATGGCACACCGTTCGAGCACAAGATTGCCGGCCTTGTCACGACCCAGCTCCACCAGCTTGACGCTGGACGAGCTGATATCCAAACCCAGCAACGGCGCGGGTTGGCGGCTAAACAACGACCCCAAAGAGATCAAGACAGTCCCCTGAAATCCACCACGAAACAGGTGTAACAAACTTAAGAATTCACTTCAATGCTAGCAGTAAGCTCCTTGTCCCGCAAAGGATTTTTCCGTTTTGTCCTACGCCAGCCGTTGTCAAAAACTGACGTTGGATCGCTGCTTCGCGGGTGCGGGGAGACGATTTCTATAATGGCCGTGAGACCTTACGCGGATTCCAATGCCATCTTCCCCTTCATCGAACGAGCCCGGCGCTTCCGCGGCAACGGGCTCGCGCCCGGCCTGGCAGGTCTGGGCGCTGCGCATCATGCTGTGGGGCGGTGGCACGCTACTGGCCGGCGCCCTGTCGGTCGCCATGCTGCTGGCGGTGGCGTTGTCGGTCGCCTACCCCAACCTTCCGGACATCTCGGACCTGTCTGACTACCGGCCGAAGCTGCCTTTGCGGGTTTTCTCGTCGGACGGCGTGTTGCTGGGCGAATTTGGCGAGGAACGGCGCAACCTGACGCCCATCAAGGACATTCCCAAGGTCATGAAGGAGGCCGTCCTGGCGATTGAGGACGCACGCTTTTATTCCCATGGCGGGGTGGATTACCTGGGTGTCATTCGCGCTGGCCTGGCTAACGTGGGGCGGCTCAAAAGCCAAGGCGCGTCCACCATCACCATGCAGGTGGCGCGCAATGTCTACCTGTCATCCGAGAAAACGTACACCCGCAAGATTTATGAAATCCTGCTGACCTTCAAGCTGGAGCACCTGCTGTCCAAGGACCAGATCCTGGAGATCTACATGAACCAGATCTTCCTGGGCAACCGGGCCTACGGGTTCGCGGCGGCGTCCGAGGCGTACTTCGGCAAGCCCCTGAGAGACATCAGCATTGCCGAGGCCGCCATGCTGGCCGGCCTGCCCAAGGCGCCTTCAGCCTACAACCCCATCAGCAACCCGCGCCGGGCGCGGTCGCGCCAGCTCTACATCATTGAGCGGATGGAAGAAAACGGCTTCATCACCTCAGCCCAGGCCGAAGCCGCCAAAAAGGAAGAGCTGGCCGTGCGCGCCAATGCCGGCAACGTCAAGGTCCACGCCGAGTACGTGGCCGAGACCGTGCGCCAGCTAGTACACGCGCAGTATGGCGATGACGCCTACACCCGCGGGCTGAATGTGTTCACGACACTGAAGGCGTCCGATCAGGAAGCCGCCTACAAGGCCCTGCGCAAGGGCATCATGGATTACGAGCGCCGCCAGATCTACCGCGGGCCCGAGAAGTTCGTGGACTTGCCCACCGACGCCAAGGAGCAGGAAGACGCGATCGACGACGCGCTGAACGACCACCCCGACAACGGCGATGTCATGGCCGCCGTGGTGCTGGCAGCCGACCCCAAGAAGATCTCCGCCGTGCGTCAGAACGGCGAAGCGCTGGAGATCACGGGCGAAGGCCTGCGACCGGCGCAGTCCGGCTTGTCGGACAAGGCACCGCCCAAAATCAAGATCCGGCGCGGCGCGGTCATCCGCGTGGTCAAAACGCCCAAGAACACCTGGGAAATCACCCAGCTGCCCGAGGTTGAAGGTGCCTTCATTGCGCTGGACCCGCGCGACGGCGCGTTACGCGCGCTGGTGGGTGGCTTTGACTTCAACAAGAACAAGTTCAATCACGCCACGCAGGCCTGGCGCCAGCCAGGGTCCAGCTTCAAGCCGTTCATTTATTCAGCTGCGCTGGAAAAAGGCTTCACGCCGTCCACCATGGTCAACGACGCGCCGCTGTTCTTTGACGCCGGCGTGACCGGCGGGCAGCCGTGGGAGCCCAAGAACTATGACGGCAAGTTTGAAGGGCCGATGCCCCTGCACACGGCCCTGGCCAAGTCCAAGAACATGGTGTCCATCCGCATCCTGCAGGCCGTGGGCACCCAGAACGCGCAGGAATGGATCAGCCGCTTCGGTTTTGAAGCCGACAAGCACCCGCCCTACCTGACGATGGCATTGGGTGCCGGCTCGGTCACGCCGATGCAGATGGCCACGGCCTATTCCGTGTTTGCCAACGGCGGCTACCGCGTCAACCCCTGGCTCATTACCAAAGTGACCGACCAGAAGGGCAAGGTCCTGATCGAAAGCCAGCCGCCATTGGTCAACGAGTCCGCCCGCGCCATCGACGCGCGCAATGCGTTCATCATGAACCGGCTGCTGCAGGAAGTGGCGCGCTCGGGTACGGCCGCCCGCGCCCAGGCCACCCTCAAGCGCCCGGACCTGTATGGCAAGACGGGTACCACCAACGATGCCATTGACACCTGGTTTGCCGGCTACCAACCTACGCTGGCAGCTGTTGTGTGGATGGGCTATGACAACCCGCGATCGCTCGGCGACCGCGAAACCGGTGGTGGCGTGAGCCTGCCGGTGTGGATCAATTTCATGGAGGCCGCGCTCAAGGGTGTGCCGGTGTCCGAGCCCTCAGCACCGGAAGGCGTCATCAACGTCGGCGGTGAGTGGTACTACGACGAATACGCACGCGGCTCTGGCGTGAGCAGCCTGGGTCTTGAAGACAAGAGCGCCGTCGGCGCCGATGGTCAACCGGCGAAACAGGCCTTGCCGCCCGCGGACGAAAAGAAGAGCATTCTTGACCTGTTCAGGAACTGAACCGCAGGGGCTCGCCCCCCTGCTCAGTGGCGTAGCGGGTCAGGTTCTCAAAGAACTCGCCGTTGCCTTTGGTGTCCATCCATCGCGTTCCGTCGAACTTGTAGTGAAAGCCGCCGGCGCGCGCCGCCATCCATACTTCGTGCAGCGGCTTTTGCAGGTTCACGATGATCTGGCTGCCATTGCGAAAGGCGAGCGTGATCATTCCACCCGTGCGCTGGTTGTCGATATCAGCGTCGGATTCGTCGTTGATGCGGTCACACGCCAGCTCGATGCTGCGCAACAGCGCTTCCGCGCGGTCCATGAACTCGGGGTCGGTCATTACAATTTCGCCATGAAGCTTTTCCCGATTCTAGACAGCAGGCGCATGACGGGCCTTGTCCTTGCGCTCTGTGCGGTTGTGCTGGTTGCCTGCGGCCAGAAAGGCGCGCTGTTCATGCCCACCGGACCCGCGGCCGCCAATCGAGCCACATTGCCTGAGACGCTGCGGCCCGCCGGAACCACCACCGCACCCCAGCCCGCCACACCTGCCAGCGGAGCCGTCCGCTGAATTCCATTGCACCCATGACCTCTACCCTGCTTCCCGGCCAGCCGCATATCGCGCGGCGCGGCAACGACCTGTACATCGAGGGCGTGGCCCTGAACGAGCTCGCACGCGCTCACGGCACGCCGCTGTTCGCTTACTCGAAGGCCTCCATGCTGTCGGCACTGTCGGCTTACCAGCGCGGCTTTGCGGGGCGCAAGGCCAAGATCTGCTACGCCATGAAGGCCAATTCATCGCTCGCGGTGTTGCAGGTGTTCGCCCAGGCCGGCTGCGGCTTTGACATCGTGTCCGGCGGCGAACTGGACCGCGTGCTGGCCGCAGGCGGCAAGGCGGCTGACGTGATCTTCTCAGGCGTGGGCAAGACACGCGCCGAGATGCAAAAGGCGCTGGACGCCGGCATCGGCTGCTTCAACGTCGAAAGCGAAGCCGAACTGGAAGTGCTCAGTGCCGTGGCCAGCGAAGCCGGCAAGACGGCACCGGTCAGCATCCGCGTGAACCCCAACGTGGACCCGAAGACCCACCCCTACATCTCCACCGGCCTGAAGGGCAACAAGTTCGGCGTGGCGCATGAACGCACGCTGGACACCTACAAGCGCGCCGCTGCGCTTCCGGGGCTCAAGGTAGTGGGCATTGATTGCCACATCGGCTCGCAGATCACCGACGACACGCCCTACCTGGACGCCATGGACCGCGTGCTGGACCTGGTGGAAGCGATCGAGGCCGCAGGCATTCCCATCCACCACATCGACTTCGGCGGCGGCCTGGGCATCAATTACAACGGGGACGCCCCGCCCGAGGCCGATGCGCTGTGGGCCAGCCTGTTTGCGCGGCTGGACGCGCGCGGCTTTGGCGCTCGGCAGTTCATGATCGAGCCTGGCCGCTCGCTGGTGGGCAATGCGGGCGTTTGCGTCAGCGAGGTTCTGTACCTCAAGCCCGGCGAGCAAAAGAACTTCTGCATCATCGACGCGGCCATGAACGACCTGCCGCGTCCGGCCATGTACCAGGCGTTTCACGCCATCGAGCCGGTCACCTCACGCGGCGAAACACCGGTCACTTATGACGTGGTCGGCCCCGTGTGCGAGAGTGGCGACTGGATTGGCCGCGACCGTGCCTTGAGCGTGCAGGCGGGCGACCTGGTGGCCGTGCTGTCGGCCGGCGCCTATTGCATGAGCATGGCCAGCAACTACAACACCCGCGGCCGTGCCGCCGAAGTGCTGGTGGACGGCGAGCGCGTGCACCTGATCCGCGAGCGGGAAACCGCCGCCGACCAGATGCGCGGCGAGCGGCTGGTCAGCTAGCGGCTCGGCGGCCGCGCAGATAGCGTACAAACCGCCAACCCAGCAGCACCGCCAGAATCGCGGCGTACACCGCAACTTCGGCAAAGTCGTTCTTGCCCGAACGCATCCAGAAGAAGTGCAGCACGCCCAGCCCGGCAATGACGTACACCAGCTTGTGCAGTGCCTGCCAGCGCTTGGCACCCATGGCCTTGACGGCGCGGTTGAATGAGGTGGCCGCCAGCGGCGTGAGCAACAGGAACGCCGCAAAGCCCACCAGGATGAACGGCCGCTTGATGATGTCCTTGATGATGTCGCCCACATCAAAGCCCATGTCAAACCAGCTGTAGCTCAGCAGGTGTAGCACCACGTAGAAATACACAAACAGTCCCAGCATGCGGCGAAAGCGCGCCAGCGCAGCTGTGGCTGTAACCACGCGCAGCGGCGTCACCGCCAGCGTGAGGCACAGGAAACGCAAGGTCCAGTCACCGGTGGAGCGGATCAGGTGCTCCGCCGGGTTGGCGCCCAGATTGTTGGTGAATGCGCCGTACAGCAGCCAGGCAAACGGCAAAAGGGACGCCACAAACACCACCGGCTTGGCCAGCGGGTGCATGAGCAGCAAGCGCATCAGTAGTTCTTCTTGAGGTCCATGCCCGCGTAGAGCTGGCCCACCTGTGACTCGTAGCCGTTGAACATCAGCGTCTTGCGCTTCTTGGCAAACAGGCCGTCCTCGCCAATGCGGCGCTCCGTGGCCTGGCTCCAGCGCGGATGGTCCACGTTGGGGTTCACGTTGGAATAAAAGCCGTACTCGTTGGCGGCTGCCTTGTTCCAGGCCGTCCTGGGCTCTCTGTCGGTAAAGCGGATCTTCACGATGCTCTTGCCGTTCTTGAAGCCGTACTTCCAGGGCACCACCAGCCGCACCGGTGCACCGTTCTGGTTGGGCAGCACCTCGCCATACATGCCGAAGGTCAGCAGCGTGAGCGGGTGCATGGCTTCGTCCAGGCGCAGGCCCTCCACATACGGCCAGTCCAGCACGCGTGAGCCCACGAACGGCATGGTCTTCGGGTCAGCCTGGGTGATGAACTCCACATATTTGGCATTGCCCAGGGGCTCCACACGCTTGATCAGCTCGCTCATGGAGTAGCCCACCCAGGGAATGACCATGGACCAGCCTTCGACGCAGCGCATGCGGTAGATGCGCTCTTCCTGGGCGCTGAGCTTGAGCAGGTCTTCCAGCGTGTATTTGGCGGGCTTCTTGACCAGGCCGTCCACCTCCACGGTCCACGGGGTGGTCTTGAGCGTGTGGGCGTTTTTGGCGGGGTCGGCCTTGTCGGTGCCGAATTCGTAGAAGTTGTTGTAGGTGCTGGCGTCCTTGTAGTCGGTCACTTTTTCCATGACCACGGCGCCCGCCACGGCCGACTTGCCGCCCGCGAGAGCCGCCAGCTTGCCGGGGCGCTGCGTCTGCGCCAGGGCTTCACGTGAAGCCCAACCAGCCAATGCCGCACCTGCCACGCCGCCGGCCAGCCGCTTCATCATGTCGCGCCGACCCGAATAAGCACTGCGCGGTGTGATTTCGCTGGAAACCGGGTGGATGAAGCCGTTGTCGTGTGTCTTGATCAGCATGGTGATTCCTTGTGGTATCTGTTGGTCTCTTTACGCACCGGCTTCTTACAGGGATTCATTCCCGTCGGTTTTAAAGCGTCCCGTAACTGTGCAGCCCCGACAGGAACATGTTCACGCCCAGGAAGGCAAAAGTCGTCACCGCCAGCCCCACCAGCGCCCACCAGGCCGACACGGTGCCGCGCAGGCCCTTCATCAGGCGCATGTGCAGCCAGGCGGCGTAGTTGAGCCAGACGATCAGCGCCCAGGTTTCCTTGGGGTCCCAGCTCCAGTAGCCACCCCAGGCCTCGGCGGCCCACAGCGCACCCAGCACCGTGGCAATGGTGAAGAACGCAAAACCCACCGCGATGGACTTGTACATCACGTCGTCCAGCACCTCAAACGAGGGCAACCGCTCGGCGATACGCCGGCGCGCCGCCAGAATGCCCGCCATGATCAGCGCCGAGACGCCGAAATACACGATCCAGTAGCTGCTGCCGCCGTCCACTTTCTGGCGGAACACGACGGGCTCAAAACACAGCACCACGCCCAGAAGCCACAGCGGCGCCAGCTTGTACCAGCGGGTTTCGGTGGCCTGCTGCTTGATCAGGTAGGCAAACGCCACCATGGCCGACAGCGCGAACGTGCCATACCCAATGAAGTTGGCCGGCACGTGCAGCTTCATCCACCAGCTCTTCAGGGCCGGCACCAGCGGCTGGATTTCATGCGCCTCGCGCACCACC
>CALRZF020000090.1:0-11845 GCA_943372585.1 Ramlibacter sp. 2FC
GCCAACGGCGTCGTGCCGGTGGCCGTGCCCCTGGGCAGCTAAACCCAATCACCGGAGATTTCCCATGGCCCTCAAGCCAGAGACCAAAGCCAAGCTCATGACCGTGAGCACCGCCACCCTGTGCACCGCCCTGTTCAAGCGCGGCCTGCGCAACCAGTTCATCCAGGACGTGCGGCCCGTCAACACCGACCTGGCCGCCAACCGGCCCAACATGGTGGGTGAGGCGTTTACGCTGCGCTACATCCCCGCACGGGAAGACCTCAACCCCATCACCGTGTTTCAGGACCGCACCCACCCGCAACGCGTGGCGGTGGAGCAATGCCCTCCGGGCGCCGTGATGGTGTTCGACAGCCGCAAGGACGCCCGCGCCGCGTCGGCCGGCTCCATCCTGGTCACGCGCCTGATGGTGCGCGGCGCCGCCGGTGTGGTCACAGACGGCGGCTTTCGCGATTCGCCAGAGATTGCGGCCATGCCCTTCCCCGCGTACCACAACCGCCCCAGCGCGCCGACCAACCTCACGCTGCACCAGGCGCTGGACATCAACGTGCCCATCGGCTGCGGCGATGTGGCCGTGTGGCCCGGCGACGTGATGGTGGGCGACCGCGAAGGCGTGTTTGTCATCCCTGCGCACCTGGCTGACGAAGTGGCCGACGAGGCGGTGGAGATGACTGCGTTTGAAGACTTCGTGACCGAAGAGGTCACCCAGGGCCGCAGCATCCTGGGCCTGTACCCGGCCACCGAGCAGCAGTCCAGGGACGACTTCGCGGCCTGGCGCAAGGCCAGGAACCGCTAGTCGCGCCGCATCAAACCATCAGGCCCAGACCACCGGCCCCTTGGCGCCGTACCACTTCTCGACCTTTTCGCCCACCGCTGCTTCAATGCGGTTGCGCTTGATCTTCATGGTGGGGGTCAGGCAGCCGTTCTCGATCGACCAGGGCTCACGCGCCACCACGATCATGCGCAGCTGCTCGTAGTCCGACACATTGGCGTTCACGCGCTTGAGCACGGCCGCCAGCTCGGCTTCAAATTCGGCCTTGAACGCCGGGTCGGCCAGCTTGGGCCGCACGGCCTCGGCCGGCACCACGATGGCATAGGCCGACTGCTGGCCCACGCCCGAGACCAATGAAAGCTCCACCAGCGGGCATTCGTTGATCATGTTTTCAATGGGCGCGGGCGCCACATACTTGCCCTTGCCGGTCTTGAACAGTTCCTTCTTGCGGCCCGTCAGCTTGAGCTGGCCGCCGGGGCCCGCCTCGCCCAGGTCACCGGTGCGAAAGAAGCCGTCCTCAGTGAACGACTCTGCGTCCAGGTCAGGCCGTTTGTAGTAGCCCACCAGGGTGCCGGGCGACTTGATCAGCACTTCGCCATCTTCCTCAATACGCCGCTGCACACCCGGGAAGGTGATGCCCACGTAGCCCGGGTCCTTCAGCTGGTGGGTAGTGGTGTGCGAGAACGCAAAGTCTTCGGTCATGCCGTAGCCTTCCACCAGGTGCAGGCCCAGGCGGCGGTACCAGGAAATCAGCGCCGGCGGGATCGGCGCCGAGCCGCTGCCCGCCTGGATCACCTCGTTCAGGCCCAGCTTGGTCAGCACCTTTTTGGCAACGATCTTGCCCAGGATGGGGATGGACAGCAGGCGGTCCAGCTTTTTCTGCGGCATGTTGGCAAACACGCCCTGCTGGAACTTGAGCCACAGCCGCGGAACCGAGATGAACACCGTGGGCCGTGCGCGCTGCAGGTCCTGCAGGAAGGTGTCCAGGGACTCCGCAAAAAAGATGTGCCCGCGCCCCAGCACAAAGCCCGCGCATTCCACCCAGGCCCGCTCAAAGATGTGGGCCAGCGGCAGGTACGACAGCACGCGGTAGGTAAAGCCGGCGCCCAGCTCGGCCTCCTGGTAGGCCACGATGCCTTCGCTGGCGCGCGTCACACGCTCAAAGCTGTGCATCACGCCCTTGGGCGTGCCGGTGGAGCCCGAGGTGTACATCAGCAAGGCCAGATCGGTGCCCGCGCGGGCGGGCTTGCCGGCGATAGGCGCCGCCTTGGCCACGATGCTGTCCCAGCTCTCGTAAGGCGTTTTGGGTGCCAGCGGCAATGCGATGCAGGGCAAGCCCTCAGGGATACCGCCGACCTGCTGGTCAAAGGTGTCCAGCTTGCCCACAAACAGCAGGCTGGCCTCGCTGTGCTCCAGCACATAACGCACCGTCTCGGACGACTCGGTGGGGAAAATCGCCACCGTGGTGCCGCCGGCCATCCAGATGGCCAGCTCGGCCATGATGAAGTGCGCGCAGTTCTTGGACAGGATGGCAATGCGCGCGCCCGGCTCAAAGCCACGGGCCTGCAGGTGGGTGGCCATGCGGCGGGCCTGGTCCAGCACCTGGCCCCAGGTGTAGTCCACCACCTTGCCGCCACCCAGCGGCTGGGTCAGGTAGACCTGGCTGGCGCGGGCGGTTTCGTGGTCGTAAACGTAGTCAAGAATCAGTTTCGGGCTGGCCATGTTTTTTGTTCCTCGGAGATGAATCGGACGACCATGAGCCTAGGGCCTCGCGCGGCATGCGAACAGCGGGGAAATGCCCATTCTTTTTTGGGCGGCACGCCTAGAAACCCGTGCCGTTCCTAGGGTTTGCCCCAGCACGCGCGGCGCAAGCCACCGCTGCGCCACCCTGTTTGGCGCAAGTTTGTGACAGACACATGCACCGGCAGGCCGCAACATGAGGGGCTTTGACCCTGCCACCCACCATCCTTGAGGCCCTGAATGCACGACTTCCTGCCGGACGAACCCATGATGACCGTGGGCGAGCGCGCCGCCATCAACAACGGGCACTGGTTTTCATCGCTGTCGCCCACCCTGCGCCATGACATCCTGCGCCACGCCCGCGTGCGCCGCTACCCCGACGGCCGCCTGATCTGCGCGCGCGGCGACCCGGCCCACGAATGGAGCGGCGTTGCCCGGGGCGCGGTGCGCGTGAGCGGCGGCAGCGCTGCGGGCAAACAGGTCATCTTGACCTATGTGGCGCCGGGCGCCTGGATTGGTGATGTGGGCATTCTGGCCGGCGGCTTGCGCACGCACGACGCCTATGCCCATGGCGAGACCACGTTGGTCACGGTGCAAAAAGCCGACCTGCACGCCATCCTGGCGCGCCATGTGGAGCTGTACGACGCGCTGTTGCGCCTGCAGGCGCGGCGCGTGCAGCACCTGTTCAAGGTGGTGGAAGAAGTGCACACCCTGTCGCTGCGCGAGCGCCTGGCCAAACAGCTGGGCCGGCTGGTGCGCTCCTACGGCGTGCCCTCTGCGGCCGACGGGCAGGAGGTGCGCATCGGCCTGCAGCTGGCCCAGGAAGACCTGGCCCAGCTGCTGGGCGCGTCACGCCAGCGGGTCAACCAGCAACTGAAAGTGATGGAACGCGAAGAAGCCATCCGCATCCGTCCGGGGACACTGGTGGTGCGTGACCCGCAGGCGCTGACCAGTTTGCCGGGGTAGCTCAGCGTCACGCCGAAGTCGCAGCCCGCACCAACGCACTGGCCGGCGCCACCAGTTCACCCAGTTGCGCCACACGGTCCTGTTCGATGTATTCCAGCACCAGCTCGTTGATGCCGCCCACCACCGCCATGGCCATTTGGGGCGTCAGGCCGCCGTCAATGGCGCCCAGCATGAAGTCGGCAATCTCCTGATTCACGCGCCGGCGGGCGGCCAGCCCCGGCGTGCCCAGGCCCAGGATTTCAATGAACAGGGTGCGCATCAGGATGGGGTTGCTGGCCATGCAACCCAGGTACGCCGTCAGTGCCCGCTCGACCTGGGTTTGCCATTCGTGCGTCGGGTCGATCGCGTCACGCAGGACCTTCAGGGCGTTGCGGCTGGCTGCCTCATACAGGGCGACCAGACAGTCAGCCTTGGTCTGGAAATGCTCATAAAACGTGCGGCGTGACACACTGGCCTCGCGCACGATGTCGGCAATGGTGGTGTCGGCGTAGCCCTTGGCGGCCACGGCATGAGCCATGCCCTCCAGCAGGCGGCTGCGGTGTTCATGCACTTGAGCGGTGGTTTCAGCCATGGGGCGATTTTGCGGCAAGCCCGCGCAGCTTCATCCGGCTTCGATGGGTACTTGACAGTACCAACTTGAAGCCCCATGATCCAATCATCGGTACACGCCAGTACCAACAAGGATTTCCATGTCAGACCTCGTTGTCCGCCGCCTGCTGATCGACCTTGAAGCGCCGTTTGCGCGCCACTGGTGTGGCGGCGACGCATTCCGCACCGCCCTGTTCAATGCGTTGTCCATGAGCTTCCCGGTGGGCGAGCAGTTTTTCATTGACTCGGTGCGCAATGGCCTGAAGGCCCTGCCCCCCGAGCTGCAGGACAAGTACCGCACCGAGGTGCAAGGCTTCATCGGCCAGGAGGCCACGCACCGGCGCATCCACGCCCTGTTCAACGGCCACCTGGAAAAACAGGGGCTGGTCAACGACTGGGCGCCTCGCGCGCTGGAGCGCATGAAGCTGCTGGACGGGCTGGACCCGCGCCACCACCTGGGCATCACCGCCGCCAACGAGCATTTCACCGCGATCATGGCCGACTGGATGCTGGCCAACCCCGACCTGCTCGCCAGCAGCGAGGAACGTCTGCGCACGCTGTGGCTGTGGCACAGCGCTGAAGAATCCGAGCACAAGAGCACGGCCTTCGACCTGTACCAGGCGCTGGGCGGCAGCCACGAGTGGCGCCTCACATGGTTCAAGCGCATCACCACTGTTTTCCTGATGGACACATTGCGCCAGACGGTCAACAACCTGCGCCGCGACGGCACGCTGTGGAAATGGAGTACCTGGAAGAGCGCCGCCAGCTACCTGTTTGGCAAGCGTGGACTGATCCGCCAGACCTACAAGCCCTGGCGCGAATACAAGCGCGCCGACTTCCACCCGCGCCAGCTGGAAAACAGCCTGTCCGAACGCTGGCTGACCGACAACGCCAGCCGCTACACCCCCGTGGGTGCCTGAACCGTTGCGCCTGCGTAACCGGCCAGGCGCTGCAGCGCGGCCATGTCGGCAATCTCCAGCCCGCCGCGGTTCAACCGCAGCACGCCGCGTGCTTCCAGCTCCTTGAGGTTCTGGTTGATGGTCTGGCGCGACACGGCCAGCATCATCGACAGCTGCTCCTGCGACACCGCGAGGCTGCGCCGGTGCGCGCCCTGCTGCGCGTCACGCCGCACACCATAGCCTTCGGCCATCATCACCAGCCGGCGCGCCAGGCGCTGGGCCACGGGCAATGACGCGGCTTCTTCCAGCGCCACAAACGCCAGGCGCAGCTTGTGGCTCATGAGCAGCCCGAATTCACGCCAGTGCGCCGGCTCGCGTTGCAGAAGCTGCATCAGCGCAGGCTGGGGCACCTGCAACAGCCGCGTGGCGCCCTCGGCCACGGCGTCATGCGTGCGCGGCTGCCCGTCAAACAGCGACACCTCGCCAAACCAGTGCGGCGGCTCCAGCAGCGTCAGCAGCACCTCTCGGCTGTCGTCGCTGCTGCCGCCGGTGCCCGAGATGCGCACTGCGCCCTCCAGCACCGCATACAGGCCGCAGGGCGCGTCGCCGCGGCGAAAAAGCGCCTCGCCCGCGGCCAGCTGCCGCACACGCGCGGCCTCCATCAGCGCGTCGCGCAGAGGTGGCGACAGCTGGGCGAACCACACGCCCGCCTGCAGCAGCGCCAGCCAGTGGCGGGGGTCGGCAAGGGCTTGGTGGGGCATGTGAAAAGGCGCAAACTGGGGTTGAATGATTCGGGATTGTGTCGGCTGGCCGACAGTGCAACCGCCCGGCCAAAGCGAGAATTCTCCCCACTGCACAACTAGGAGACGCCCATGAAAACCCTGACCGACCAGTTGGCCAACTATGCGGCCTATCACCGCGAGCCGCGCAACATCGCCACGCATTTCATCGGCATCCCGATGATCGTGCTGGCCATCGCCACCTTGCTGTCGCGCCCCGCCTTCATGCTGGGCGGCCTGAGCGTCACGCCGGCGCTGGCGCTGACAGGCGCCACCGTCATTTACTACCTGCTGCTGGAGCTGCGCCTGGGCGCGCTGATGGCCGTGCTGATGGCGGCCAACCTGTACGCCGCGCAATGGCTGGCTGCGCAACCCACTGCGGTGTGGCTGGGCGCGGGCATTGGCCTTTTTGTGGTGGGCTGGGTGTTCCAGTTTGTGGGCCACTATTACGAGGGGAAAAAGCCCGCGTTCGTGGACGACCTGGTGGGCCTGTTCATCGGCCCGCTGTTTGTGGTGGTGGAAGCGCTGTTTGCGCTGGGGCTGCGCCAGGACCTGCTTCGCGCCATTGAATCGCGCGTGGGCCCGGTGCGCCGGCTCAATCTTCCCAGGGCGGCAGGCTCTCAATAACCACTTCGCTGACCAGCATGCCCGCAGGCTGCGGGCGTGACTCCAGCATGAAGACGAATGTGGCGCCCTGCCCCGGTTGTGATCGGGCGTAGATCTCGCCTCCGTGGCGCGCCACCACCGCCCGCGCCGTGGCCAGGCCCAGACCGTAGCCCGGAAACTCAGCGCCCGAATGCAGCCGCTCAAACGGCTTGTACAAGCGGTCGCCGCCGCCCGCATCAAAGCCAACGCCGTTGTCGGAAACAAAGAACGCGGGCACACCGCCGTCGCCGTCCTGCGCCGCCTCCCGGCCCATGCGTATCCAGGCACTGGGTTCGTTGGCCGTGAACTTCCAGGCGTTGTCCAGCAGCGCCTGCAACAGCAGCTGCGCCAGCGCCGGGTCGCAGCGGCACATCAGGCCGGGCTCGATTTCCACATGCACGCGCCGCCCTGCGTCCTTGCGGCGAATGAGCTTGACCAGGTCGGCGGCCATGGCGCTCAGGTCGGTCAGGACCGGCTCGAATGGCGCACGGCCGATCTCGGTCAGCCGCAGCACTTCTTCCAGCATGTGCTCGATGCGGCCCGCCTTGCGGCGCAGTCGTTCCATGTCAGCCGGTGCTGCGGCGTCCACGCTTTGCATGCGCCGCAGCGCCGGCAGCACGTCGGCACTGATCATGCGCACATAGCCGCTCACAATACGGCGCGACGCCTGCAGCGCAGCCGACGCCTGCTCGTACGTGGTGCTCAGGCGCTCCAGCTGGCGGCGCAGGCGCGACTCGGCCGACAGCCGCGACGTGACGTCCGTGGCCATCACCAGCCGGGCCGGGCGGCCTTCAAAGGTGATGGTGTGGTGGGCAATGTCCACCAACATCAGCTCGCCCGACTTGGTGACATGGCGCCAGATGCTGGGCTCGTCCTTCAGCGACGACTCCGTGCCCACGCGCTGCACCGTCTGCGCAAACTGTTCGCGGTCATCAGGCGGGCGGATATCGGTCGCGCGCATGGCCAGGAATTCGGCCTCGGTGTAGCCGTAGCGGCGCACCGCAGCCGCATTGACCGCCAGGAACTCCAGCGTCTGGTTGTCAAAGATCCACATGACGTTGGGGTTGGCTTCAAACAGCTCGCGGTAGCGGCGCTCGCGCTCGCGCAGCTCGCCAATCACCTCCCAATGCGGTGTGCTGTCGCGCAGGAACACGCCGATGCCGTCGCCCGCGGCGAAAAAGCGGATTTCAAACCAGCGCCGGTAGTGCGCGTGGTATTCCTCAAAAGCAAAGGGCCGGCCATGGGCGATCTCGCGCTCGCAGGCGTCGCGCGCCTCCTGCTTGCGGTCGTCGGGAAACAGCGACCAGAAGTCGCGCCCGTCCATGTCCGCCAGTTCGCGCAGCACCAGTTCGGCCGCGCGCCGGTTGCAGAACTTGATGGCCCAGCTGCGGTCCAGCACCAGGAAGCCGTCGTCCATTTCATTGAGCACGGCCTGCAGTTCCGCGCGCGCGGCGTCAGAGGCGGCCAGCGCCACGTCGCGCTGGCGCGCGCGCCGCGCCAGGCCCGTCCACATCGCGATCAAGCCGCGCTGCAGTACGCGGATTTCACGCACGCGGCTGCGGCTGCTTTCGTCGGGGCCGCCATAGGCTCCCAGCTCAATCTGCCGCATGGCCACGCCCAGTTGCTCCAGCGGGCGCAGCAGCCACCGGCGCCCCAGGCGCCAGATCAGCACCGCGTACAGCACCAGCAACGCCAGCAGGATCGCCATGAACAGGGCCAGTTGGCGCGTCAGCGGCCGCACCAGAACCTCCACCGGCGCGGTGATCGCCACCTGCAGCTTGCTGGTGCCTACGGCGACTGGCATCACATGGTGCATGTACTCGCGCCGGTCAGCACCCACCGTACGCAAGGCACCGGTGTGGCCCTGCGCCATGGCCTGCGCAAGGCCCTCGTCAAGCACCTGCACGCCCGCGCCGGTATCGCCCAGGGTGCTGGCCAGCAGAGCGCCCGCACTGTCCGCCACCACGGCAGACACCCCCGGCGGCATGGGCACGGCGCGCAGGCGCTGGGCCAGCATGTGCAGGTCCATGCCCAGGAACGCCACCGCCACCAGCGTGCCCTGTTCGTCACGCACCGGGTAGGCAAACGGCAGCGTCTTGCTGCCGGTGACCCGCCCCACGGTGTACTCGCCCATGGCATAGGGCGCGCCGCCCACGATGGCCTTGAAATACGGCCGGTCACCCAGGTTGATGGCGGCGCTGGACGGCGTGGAGCGGCATGCCAGCGTTCCGTCCAGCGTCAGGACACCGATGGACACATAGTGCGGGAATTTGTCCGCCAGGCGCTGCAGGAAGGCGTTGCACGAAGGCCAATCGGCCTCGATGACCGCGCGCGTGTTGGCCACCGTGACCAGCATCTGGCGCGTGCCCTCCAGCGTTTGCTCCTGGCTGGCCATCTGCAGGCTGACCCAGGCGGCCATGTCGTGCTCGGCGCGCTCCACCAGGTTGCGCCGCTGCACGTCCCATGCCACCAGCAACACCAGCAGCAAAGGCACCAGCGCCAGCAGCAACAGGCCCAGCGCCACGCGGCGCGAGCTCACGCCACGCACACGGGTATGAGTGTGCGCAAAGACGCTGTCTGCAAAATCCTTGGTCACCACCCCTCCGCTTGAGAACTTTCTTATGTTCTTTTGCTATGAATTCAATAGCTGATCATGCAATACCAGCGGGGGTTAGAGGCGTTAATTCTTGTAACAGCGGGTGCCCGGCGGCGTTTGCGAGAGAATCCTGTGCATGCAACTGAACTACATCGCCAACGCATCCGTGCCTTCGGCATCGGGCCGCACCATCCCTGTCATCGACCCGTCCGACGGCCAGCCGTTTGACGAACTGCAGCGCAGCAACGCGCAGGACATCGACACCGCCGTGCGCGCAGCACGCCAGTGCTATGACGCCGTGTGGACCAAGCTCAACGCCGCCGAGCGCGGCCGTCTGCTCATGAAGCTGTCACAGAAAGTGGCCGAGCACACCGACGAGCTGGCCGCCATCGAGCAGCGCGACTGCGGCAAACCCACCAAGCAGGCCCGCGCCGACGCGGTGGCGCTGGCGCGCTATTTCGAGTTTTACGCCGGCGCCTGCGACAAGCTGCACGGCGACACCATCCCCTACCTGGACGGCTACAGCGTGCTGACCTGGCGCGAGCCTTTCGGCGTGGTGGGCAACATCATTCCGTGGAACTACCCCATGCAGATCTTCGGGCGCAGCGTGGGTGGCGCGCTGGCCGCGGGCAACGTCTGCGTTGTGAAGCCTGCTGAAGACGCCTGCCTGTCGCTGATCCGCGTGGCGCAGCTGGCGGCCGAGGTGGGCTTTCCCGCAGGGGCCATCAACATCGTCACCGGCTACGGCCATGAAGTGGGCGATGCGCTGGCCCGCCATGAGGGCATCGACCACATCAGCTTCACCGGCAGCCCCAAGGTGGGCACGATCATCCAGCAAGTGGCCGCCGAGCGGCACTGCCCGGTAACGCTGGAGCTGGGCGGCAAGAGCCCGCAGATCATCTTTGCCGACGCCGACCTGGACGCGGCCATCCCCATGGTCATCAACGCCATCGTGCAAAACGCCGGACAGACCTGCAGCGCGGGTTCGCGCGTGCTGATTGACCAGGCCATCTACGAGCCGCTGCTCGAGCGCCTGGGCGCCGCGTTTGAAAACCTGCGTGTGGGTCCGGCCACCATGGACCTGGACGTGGGCCCGCTGATCCGCGCCAGCCAGCAGCAGCGCGTGTGGGACTTCCTGAGCGACGCGCAGGTGGCCAACATCCCCATGGTGGCCCAGGGCCAGATCGTGGACGAAGCGCCCGAGACCGGCTACTACCAGGCCCCCACCCTGCTGCGCGACGTGCCGGTGGACCACCGCATTGCGCAAGAAGAGGTCTTTGGCCCCGTGCTGTCGGCCATGGCGTTCAAGGATGAAGACCATGCGGTGCAGCTGGCCAACGCCACACAATTCGGCCTGGTCGCCGGCATCTGGACGCGCGACGGCGGGCGCCAGCTGCGCATGGCCAAGCGGGTACAAAGCGGCCAGGTGTTCATCAACAACTACGGCGCGGGTGGCGGCGTGGAGCTGCCGTTCGGCGGCTACAAGTCGTCGGGGTACGGGCGCGAAAAAGGCTTTGAGGCGTTGTACGGTTTCACGACGGTCAAGACGGTGGCCATCAAGCACGGCTGATGGCCATAAACCCGCGGGTCACACCGGTTTGCAGCCCATGACACACTGCGTCCCATGACGGAGACAACATGCTGATCCAGCTGACTTATGCGAGCCGCACCAAGGGGGTTCTGGGCCCCGCCGACATTAAGGACATCCTGGGTGCGTCCCAGAGGAACAACACGCGCCTGGGTGTGACCGGGGCGCTGTGCCTGAACAACGGCATCTTCCTGCAGCAGCTGGAGGGCGACCGCGAGGTGGTCAACGCGCTGTACCACCAGATCCTGCTCGATTCACGCCACCGCGACCCGGCCATCCTGGATTTCAGCGAGATCAGCTACCGCCGCTTCGGCCAGTGGTCCATGGGCTTGCTGTCCTCGGTCGAAGAAAACCGCAGCCTGTTCCTCAAATACTCCAGCGCCGCCACCTTCGACCCCTACAGCATGAGCGCCAGCACCCTGCGCGGCTTTTTTGACGAAGTGCTGAACAACGTGCGCTGGCTGGGCTGACGGCCATGGCCGAGCGGACCATTCCCCTGATTGACCAGCGCGTGCGTTCGCTGGCGGCCGCCGTGCCCGCGCAGCCCATCGCCGCCACGGGCCTGCTGGGGGACACGCTGGGCCGGCCGCTGCGCGACCTGCGCATCAGCGTGACCGACCGCTGCAACTTCCGCTGCAGCTACTGCATGCCCAAGGAAGTGTTCGACAAGGACTACCCCTACCTGCCGCATGCGTCGCTGCTCACGTTCGAGGAAATCACGCGGGTGGCCAGGCAGTTTGTCGCGCACGGCGTGCAGAAAATCCGCTTGACCGGCGGCGAGCCGCTGCTGCGCAAGAACATCGAGGTCCTGATTGAACAGCTGGCCGCGCTGCGCACCGTGGACGGCCAGCCGCTGGACATTACCCTCACCACCAATGGCTCGCTGCTGGCACGCAAGGCGCAAGCCCTGAAGTCCGCCGGCCTGCAGCGCGTGACGGTCAGCCTGGACGGGCTGGACGACGCGGTGTTTCGCGGCATGAACGATGTGGACTTCCCGGTGGCCGACGTGCTGGCGGGGATTGAGGCCGCACGCGAAGCCGGCCTGGGGCCGATCAAGGTCAACATGGTCGTCAAGCGCGGTACCAACGACCATGAAATCCTGCCCATGGCCCGCCACTTCAAGGGCACGGGCATTGTGCTGCGCTTCATTGAGTACATGGACGTGGGCGCCACCAACGGATGGCGCATGGACGAGGTGCTGCCGTCGGCCGACGTGGTGCAGCGCATCCATGCCGAGCTGCCGCTGGTGCAACTGGCGCCCAGCGCACCCGGCGA
>CALRZF020000091.1:0-11741 GCA_943372585.1 Ramlibacter sp. 2FC
TCATGGGCACCGAAGCGCGCCATTTCCCCGACAGCGACACCCTGGAGATCGACCAGCCGCGTATCCGCTCCATCAACGACAAGGGCCTGCTGACCGTGGCCACGGCCAACCGCGCCCTGAGCAATGGCGACGGCACCGAGGTGCAGCTGTTTGGCAACGCGGTGGTCACGCGCGACGCAGGCACCGACTCGGCAGGCAATCCGGTGGCGGCCCTGCAGTTTCGCGGGGAATTCCTGCACGCCTTCCTGGAAACCGAGCGCATCAAGTCGCACAAGCCCGTGACGCTGACGCGTGGCGGCGACCAGTTCACTGCCGACAGCATGGACTATGACAACGCCGATCGCGTGATGGACCTGCGCGGGCGCGTGCGGGGCGTGCTGACGCCTCGTGCGGCCCCCTGACCTGAAAGGCTCCCGATGGCAGCACCTCTTGTCTTCATCACCGGCGCGTCCAGCGGCATCGGCCAGGCGCTGGCCTGGCGCTTTTACCAGGCGGGCTGGCGGCTGGCGCTGGCCGCCCGGCGTACGGCCGAGATGGATCGCTGGGCACTTGAAAAGGGACTGGACGCCGCGCGCTACGCCGTTTATGGCGCGGATGTGGCGCTGACCGACAGCATTGCCGCCGCAGGGCGAGCGTGCATCGCCGCCCAGGGGGTGCCCGATGCGGTGATCGCCAATGCCGGCATCAGCATCGGAATGGACACGGCCGTGCGCGAAGACATCGACGTCATGGCGCAGACCTTTGCCACCAACAACATCGGCCTGGCCGCCACCTTTCACCCTTTCATTGCGCCCATGCTGGCACGCGGCAGCGGCACGCTGACCGGCATTGCCAGCGTGGCGGGCATCCGCGGCCTGCCTGGCCACGGCGCTTACTGTTCCAGCAAGGCGGCTGTTATCAGCTACTGTGAAAGCCTGCGCGGCGAACTGCGCGCAGGGGGCGTGCGGGTGGTCACCATTTGCCCGGGCTATATCGACACGCCGCTGACGCGGCAAAACCGCTACAGCATGCCGTTTCTCATGAAGCCTGAAGACTTCGCAGACCGGGCGTTCCGGGCCATCGAAGCGGGCGCCAGCTACCGCGTCATCCCCTGGCAGATGGGCGTCGTGGCGGGGCTGCTGCGCTTGTTGCCCAATGCAGTGTTTGACCGGGCCCTGGCTGGACGCCCGCGCAAGCGCCGCCAGGGCGGGCAATAAGTCGCACTGGCATAGGCGGCGCACAACGGCGTTGCACACTCGCACGCACCTGGGGGCGCAGGCGCCTGCCGTGCGCTGGCGCGGGGCCGGGGCCGCCCGGACAATCGGGGACCATGCCCCACCGCCTTGCCGCCCCGACGCACGCCAGCGAACCCGTCATGCAGTTGATGTACTGCAGCCGCAAGGCGCGCCTCATGAACGAAGCGACCCTGACAGACATGGTGGAACAGGCCGCGCGGCGCAACGCCCAGCACCGCATCAGCGGCACGCTGCTGGCCGGCTGCGGGCTGTACCTGCAGTTTCTGGAAGGCCCGGTGCGTGAGCTGGACGACCTCTGGGAGCAGATACAGCACGACCGGCGCCACACCAAGGCGCAGCTGCTCATGAAAAACCTGCGCGGCGCGGGCCGCCTGTATCCGGCAACGCCGCTGGCCCTGCTGTACCCGGCCGCGCCGCTGCAGTTCATGTCGCTGGCGCGCGATGTGCGCGTGCACGCCAATGCCCATGCCAAGTGGGCCATGACGGGGGATGAACTGTCGGCGCTGGTGGACCGCAGCGCGCGCCGGCGCGAACGCGCCGAAGCTGCAGCGAGCGAATAAGCGCCCAGCAAAAAGGCTCCCTAAGGAGCCTTTTGATTGAAAGCCAGGGGCTGGATCAGTAGCCGCCGCTGCCGCCACGACCGCCACCGCCGCCGTAACCGCCGCCACCACCACCGCCGCCGCCACGGGGGCCGGAGCCGTAGGGGCTGCGGAAACCGCCGTCCCCACCGCCGCCGCCACTGCGGCCACCGCCACCGCCGCCGTAGCCGCCGCCACCTTCACGACGGCCACCGCCGCCGCCACCACCGTAGCCGCCGCCACCACCACCGCCGCCGTAGCCACCGCCGCCACCACCACCGTAGCCGCCGCCACCACCGCTGCGGGGCGGGCGCGCTTCCATCGGGCGGGCTTCATTGACCACCACGCTGCGGCCGCCCAGGGGCTGGCCATTCATGCCATTGATGGCGGCTTGCGCCTCGGCATCGCTGCCCATCTCCACAAAGCCGAAGCCTTTGGAGCGGCCGGTGTCGCGTTCCATCATGACCTTGGCGCTGGTCACCGCACCGAACTGGCCGAAAGCCTGTTCGAGATCGCTGTCGCGCACCGAGTAGGGCAAGTTGCCCACGTACAGTTTATTGCCCATCAAGGGACTCCTCAAAAAACACAGATTGACCAGAAGCGATGGAGTCCCGAAAACGCATTCAACAAACCCTGAGAGACGCGAAAGTGACCTGTTCACCGCAAACTAACAGCCGTCCTGAAGGGCAGCCGCGAATGCATTATTAACCAGATATCGCGAAAGCAGGCAAGCCGCAAAGCCACGCCCAGCCCCGAAAAAACCCGTATGCGGCAACAAAAAGGGCCCCGAAGGGCCCTTTGTGGAATGCACCGTTTTGATGCATTTCGGGGGATCACAGATCAGTAGCGATCACGGCCACCGCCGCCGCCACCACCGTAGCCGCCGCCACCACCACCGCCACCGTAGCCGCCACCACCACCGCCGCCGTAGCCGCCGCTGCGCGGAGCGCGGGCTTCCATCGGACGGGCTTCATTGACCACCAGGCCACGGCCGCCGATTTGCTGGCCGTTCATGCCTTCGATGGCAGCTTGTGCTTCGGCATCGCTGCCCATTTCGACAAAGCCGAAACCCTTGGAGCGGCCGGTGTCGCGCTCCATCATGACCTTGGCGCTGGAAACCGTGCCGAACTGGCTGAAAGCCTGTTCCATGTCGCTGTCACGGTAAGAGTAGGGCAGGTTGCCCACGTAAAGTTTGTTGCCCATAACGGACTCCTGAGAAAAAACGCACACCGCGATGGAGTCCGCAAAACGCAATCAACAAACCAGAGAATTCAAAGACGCGAAACTGACCATTCACCGCTAACCTGTGCCAGCCCGAAAGCCGGACACCGGGGGATTATGGGCCACATTGCGCCAAACGCCTAATCGGGCGTTTGGCGGGATCAGTTTTCGGTGTAGTTGCGCCATTGGCGCATGGCGTTGCGCATGGTGAGCACCTGGCGCTCGAACGTGGGGCAGGCCTTGCACGCCAGCAGGTGAAAGTACAGCGCCACGCGGTCGGCCATGCCCAGCGCGCGGTCTTCGCGGGCGATCATCAGGGCGGCGGCTTCACGGCAGGTACGGCGGAGGATTCTCATGGGGCAGCGTGGTTTCCAAACCAGTTGAGTTCGAGGCATTCACGCAGGCGAAGCCGGGCGCGGTGCAGCTGGACGTACAGGTTGGTCGAGGTGAGCTTGAGTTCCTTACAGATCTCCTCGCTGGGCATTTCCAGCCATTCGCGCATCAGGAACAGCCGGCCCATGGCCGGCGGGAGCTTGTCGGTGCAGGCCTCCAGTACCTCGAAGAACTGGCGCGAACGCAGGTCCTGCTCGGGGTTGCCCCAGTCAGACGGCCGGGCCGCGAAATGGCCGTCGGCCTGGAACGCCAGCGCCTCCAGCTCGTCCGAGGCGTCGCTGTGTTCGTCGCCCAGGCTGACTTCGCGCGAGCGCTGGCGCAACGCGTCGATGACTTTGTGCTTGAGGATGCCCACCAGCCAGGTCTTGAGCTGCGACCGGTTGCCAAACGACTGCGGCTTGCTCAAGGCGGCCAGCAGCGTTTCGGACACGGCGTCTTCGGCCCAGGCGTCGTTGCGCAGTTGCAGCCGTGCGAATCGCAGCAGGTAGGTGCGGTGTTCGGCAAGCTCGTGTTCAAAACTCATGGCCAGGCCCCTGTAAGAAATAAATCATCTCATACGACCCACGCCATGCTTGCAAGAATTCTTCTGCCCGCGCTGCTGGCAACCGCTGCCTTGTTCTCCACGGCCCATGCCCAGGCGCCTGCCGATTCATCGGCGCCGCTGCTGGTGGAGGGCAAGACCATCGACGGCAACCCGTTTTCGCTGGCGGCGCAGCGCGGCAAGGTCGTGCTGCTGATGCTGTGGTCCACCGACTGCGCGGTATGCCGCGACAAGATGCCCGAACTGCGCCAGAACTACGAGGGCTGGGCCGGCAAGCCGTTTGAGCTGGTGCTGGTCAGCGTGGACCGCAAGGTGCAGGACGTATTCGCCTATGAGCAGATCATTTCGCGCACGGTGCCGCTGCGCCAGCGCTTTGTCCAGATGTGGTCCGGCGAGCCCGGCCACCGCGACAACCTGGGGCGCCCCGCGCAGCTGCCGGCGGCCTGGCTGATCGACAAGTCCGGCAAGGTGGTGCAGCGCTACAGCGGGCGCATCCCGGCCGAGGCCTGGGACAAGATTGCCGAACTGCTTTGAGGGCCGCATCCGCGATGCCGTTCGCGCTGTATGTAAGAAGTCCGGTGGCTGCAAGACCAACACGCAGCCGGGCACACACAATCGTTCCGGCGACATTTCTTCATCAACCCGCAACCCAAGGAGATTTCCCATGAACCAGCAAACCCTCATCGCCGCCGCTGCCGCATCGCTGCTGTCCACCCTGCTGGTGGCCGCACCTGTCGCCGCCCAGGAAAAGGAAAAATGCTACGGCATCGCCAAGGCCGGCCAGAACGACTGCGCCAACCTGGCAGGCACGCATTCGTGCGCCGGCCAGGCCAAGGTCGACAACGACAAGGGCGAATGGAAGTACGTGGCCAAGGGCAGCTGCAAGTCCATGAAAGGCATGAGCGCCGACGAAGCCAAGGCCGCCGCCAAGAAGGCTTGAAGGACGCCATGACGCAGGTCGGCATAGGCTGGCGCCACCCGCACTATCGCGAGCTGATGCAAAGCCTGCCGGCCCTGGACTTCCTGGAAGTCCATTCCGAAAACTTTTTCGGCGAAGGCGGGGCGGCGCTGGCCGTGCTGCAGCAGGCGCGCGGGCATTACCCCGTGAGCCTGCACGGCGTGGGGCTTGCGCTGGGTTCCGCCGCCGGTATCGACGCAGCCCACCTGGAACAGCTTGCGCAGCTGGTGGAGCGCATCGAGCCTGTGCGCGTGAGCGACCACGCGTGCTTTGCGCGCGGCAGTCTGGGCGGCAACACCGTGCATGCGGCCGACCTGCTGCCCATTCCCTTCAACGACGAAGCGCTGGCCGTGCTGTGCGCCAATGTGCAGCGCGTGCAGGACCGCCTGCGCCGCCCGCTGCTGGTGGAGAACCTGTCCGCCTACCTGGGCTTTGCCTCCAGCGACCGGGCCGAGCCCGAATTTTTGACCACGCTGGCGCAGCGCACAGGTTGCCGGCTGCTGGTGGACGTGAACAATATCTATGTGAATGCGCTGAACGCGCGCATTGCCGGCGACCCCGCCGACCCGGTGCAGGCCTGCCGCGACTGGCTGGATGCGATTGCGCCAGGCAGCGTGGGCGAGATCCACGTGGCCGGACACAGCCATTTGAATGATGAACACGGCGAAATCGTGATCGACGACCACGGCAGCCGCGTGTGCGACGCCGTCTGGCAGATCCAGGCCCATGCGCTGCGGCGTTTTGGCCCCGTGCCAGTGCTGGTGGAGTGGGACACCGATGTGCCCGCCCTGTCGGTGCTTTTGCAGGAGGCCGCCACCGCGCGGGCCGTTGCATGAGCATGCCGCTGGCGCACGAACAACAGGCCTTGCTGGCCGCGCTGTGGACGCCCGCCCAGGACGCGGCCCTGCAGGCCCTGAGCGGGGTCGCCACGCCGGTGCGTGCCGGCGCCCAGGCGCACCTGAGCCGGGCCGTCATGGCCTACCGGGCCCATGGCCGCGCGCTCGCGTCACGGGCACTCGCCGCGGCATTCCCGGTGCTCGCGCAGCTGCTGGGCGAAGAAAATTTCGGCGCGCTGGCGCGCGCCTTCTGGCTGGCCCAGCCCCCGGCGTTGGGCGACATCGCGCAGTGGGGCGGCGGCCTGGCGGAGTTTGTACGCCAGGCCCCGCAGCTCACTGACGAGCCGTATCTGGGGGATGTGGCGCGCGTCGAATGGACGCTGCACCGGCTTGCCTTTGCACCGGACGCCACGGCTGACCTCAGGTCTTTCACCCTGCTCACCACGCAGGACCCTGCCGCGCTGACGCTGGTGCTGTCACCGGGCGCGCTGTGCATCACCAGCCCCTGGCCGGTGGTCAGCATCATCAATGCCCACCTCAGTGGCGAGCCGCCGCTGGCCGACGCCGCGCGTCTGCTGCGCGAACGCACGGGCGAAACAGCGCTGCTGTGGCGCGACGGCCTGCGCCCGCGCGTGCGTCAGGCAGCGCCCGGCGAAGCGGCCTTGGTGTCGGCACTGCAGGGTGGTGCGTCCCTGCTGGATGCGCTGGCACAGGCCAGCGCGCTGGACTTCAACGCGTGGCTTGCGCCCGCCGTGCAAAGTGCCCTGCTGTTGGGCGCCGCGCCTCACAACCACCCACAACACACCTGAGCCCAGGAGCACACCTTGACCTCCCTTCCCGCCCCCCTGCGCCGCCTGCTGGATCTGTCGGCCGGCTTCACCGGCGTGCTCAACGCACTGCAACCGCTGGCCGCGCTGGCGGCGCGCCTGTATGTGGCGCAGGTGTTCTTCCTGTCGGGGCTGACCAAGCTGCGCGACTGGGGCACGACCGTCGCCCTGTTCACGGACGAATACAAGGTGCCGCTGCTGTCGCCGCCGGTGGCGGCCTTCATGGGCACGGCAGGCGAGCTGGTGTTGCCCGTGCTGCTGGTGCTGGGCCTGGGTGGGCGTTTTGCCGCTTTGGGCTTGTTCGTGGTGAACGCAGTCGCCGTCATCGCGCTGGCCGACATACCGCCCGCCGCCTTGCAGCAGCACATCCTGTGGGGCGCGCTGCTGGCGGGGCTGGCGGTGTACGGGCCGGGCGCCTGGTCGCTGGACCGGGTGCTGTGGCCTCGTCTGATGCAGCCGCGTTAATCGTTACCAGTTGACTTCGCGGTCGGGCGTGGCGCCGATCTTGTGGATGGACAGGTCGGCGCCGTCGTATTCCTCTTCCGGCGTGAGGCGCAAGGCGGTCACGGACTTGATCAGCCCGTAAACGACAAAACCACCCACCAGCGCCCAGGCCACGCCCATCACGGTGCCGATGGCCTGCGCGCCAAAGCTCACGCCGCCCAGCCCGCCCAGCGCCTTGCTGCCAAAGATGCCGCAAGCCAGCCCGCCCCAGGCGCCGCACAGGCCGTGCAGCGGCCACACGCCCAGAACGTCGTCGATCTTCCAGCGGTTTTGCGTCAGGGTGAACATCACCACAAAAATGCCGCCCGCGATGGCGCCGGTGACCAGCGCGCCCAGCGGGTGCATCAGGTCCGAGCCTGCGCAGACCGCCACCAGCCCGGCCAGCGGCCCGTTGTGCACAAAGCCGGGGTCGTTCTTGCCCAGGGCCAGCGCAGCCAGCGTGCCGCCCACCATGGCCATGAGCGAATTGACGGCGACCAGGCCCGAGATCTTGTCGATGGTCTGCGCGCTCATGACGTTGAAGCCAAACCAGCCGACCGTGAGGATCCACGCGCCCAATGCCAGGAACGGGATGTTGGACGGCGGATGGGCCGAGATGGCGCCGTCCTTGCGGTAGCGGTTGGCCCGCGCGCCCAGCAAAATGACCGCCGGCAGGGCCAGCCAGCCGCCCACGGCGTGCACGACGATGGAGCCGGCGAAGTCATGGAACTCCTCGCCCGTCACGGACTTGATCCAGGCCTGCACGCCAAAGCCCTGGTTCCAGACAATGCCCTCAAAGAACGGGTACACAAAGCCCACGATCACCGCCGTGGCGATCAGCTGCGGCCAAAAGCGCGCCCGCTCGGCAATGCCGCCGGAAATGATGGCGGGGATGGCCGCGGCAAAGGTCAGCAGGAAAAAGAACTTCACCAGGTCGTAGCCGTTCTTTTGCGCGAGCTGCTCGGCGCCGACGAAAAAGCTGGTGCCGTAGGCCACGCTGTAGCCGACCATGAAGTACACGACGGTGGAGACCGAGAAGTCCACCAGGATCTTGACCAGGGCATTGACCTGGTTCTTCTTGCGCACGGTGCCTAGTTCAAGAAAGGCAAAGCCGGCATGCATGGCCAGCACCATGATGCCGCCCAGCAGGATGAACAGCGCGTCCGAGCCCTGTTTTAGTGCTTCCATAAGATCCTCTTTGGATGAAATGCTAGTTATTGGTGCGTTTGTGGCCCATTCCGCAAAAGCGCACCAAAAACAAGCAAAAAGCGCGCCAGAACTGTGCGCCGGTGCTTTGGGCCTACAATGGCGGCTGTCATTGGGGAGTAGCCTCCCTTCAATTCTGAAAGGGGCTTGCGTCAACAGACTTGGGGTGCGTTCACACGCGGCCCATGGCGCAAGCGGTTTTCCGGACTTGGCGAGACCTTTGACTGCGCAGCCTCCGTTTTGGCCGGGGATGCAGCGCAGTCAATGGTTGATCCGTTCCGGCCGGAGCCTTTCATGGAAGCATTTCTCGTATCTACCGGCATCGTCGCGCTCGCTGAAATGGGCGACAAGACGCAACTGCTGTCGCTGGTGCTCGCCGCGCGCTTTCGCAAACCCTGGCCCATTGTTCTGGGCATCCTTGTGGCCACGCTGGCCAACCACGGTCTCGCCGGCGCCGCCGGCGCCTGGGTCACCACACTGCTGGGCCCCGATGTGCTGCGCTGGGTGCTGGGCGGCTCGTTCATCGCCATGGCGGTGTGGATGCTGATCCCCGACAAGCTGGATGACGACGGCGGCGACACCGCACCGCGCTTTGGCGTGTTCGGCACCACGCTCATTGCGTTCTTCCTGGCTGAAATGGGCGACAAGACACAGATCGCCACGGTGATGCTGGCCGCGCAATACAACGCCTGGGCCTGGGTGGTGCTGGGTACCACGCTGGGCATGATGCTGGCCAACGCGCCGGTCGTGTGGTTTGGCGAACGCATCACACGGCGCGTGCCGATCCGGCTGGTGCACATCATCTCGGCGGTGATTTTTGCCGTGCTGGGCGTGGTGGCCTTGTTCGGGTGGGGTTGATATACTTTCAACCTTCAGCGCCGATTTGCATCAGCTTGCGGGCGCTCAATAAATTCCGCTAAAGATCCGAACGCCCTCCCGCACCGACGGACCCGGCCTCGCCTCTTTAGCGACGCCGGGTTTTTTGCTTTTATGGTCGTTACACCGCAGTTCATGGATTTCAGCGAGCCGCTGGCGCTGCAAAGCGGCGCGTCGGTTCGCGGCTACACGCTGGCCTATGAAACCTACGGCACGCTCAACGCCGACCGCTCCAACGCCGTGCTGGTGTGCCATGCGCTGAACGCATCGCATCACGTGGCCGGCACCTACGCGGGGCAGGACAAAAGCGAAGGCTGGTGGGACAACATGATCGGCCCGGGCAAGCCGGTGGACACCGACCGCTTCTTTGTCATTGGCGTCAACAACCTGGGCTCATGCTTTGGCTCTACCGGGCCCATGCACGTCAACCCCGACACCGGCCGCGTGTATGGCGCCGACTTTCCCGTGGTGACGGTGGAAGACTGGGTGAATGCCCAGGCGCGGCTGCTGGACAAGCTGGGCATTCAGACGCTGGCCGCCGTGATGGGCGGCAGCCTGGGCGGCATGCAGGCGCTGGGCTGGGCGCTGCAACACCCGCAGCGCGTGCGCCATGCGGTGGTGATTGCCAGCGCCCCCAACCTGAACGCAGAAAACATTGCCTTTAACGAGGTGGCGCGCCGCGCGATCGTGACCGACCCGGACTTTCATGGCGGGCACTTTTACGAACACGGGGTGGTGCCCAAGCGCGGCTTGCGCATCGCGCGCATGATCGGGCACATCACGTACCTGAGCGACGACGTGATGAACGAGAAATTCGGGCGGCAGCTCAGAGATGGCATCGACCTGAAATACAGCACGCAGGACATTGAATTCCAGATCGAAAGCTACCTGCGCTACCAGGGCGACAAGTTCAGCGAATACTTTGACGCCAACACCTACCTGCTGATCACCCGCGCGCTCGATTATTTTGACCCAGCCCGTGCGTTCAACGGCAACCTGGCCAGGGCGCTGGCGCGCGCCACGGCCAGGTTCCTGCTTGTGAGCTTCACCACTGACTGGCGCTTCAGCCCCCGGCGCAGCCGCGAGATCGTCAAGGCCCTGCTGGACAACCGGCGCGACGTGGCCTATGCCGAGATCGACGCGCCGCACGGGCACGATGCCTTCCTGCTGGAGGACGCGCGCTACCTGAATGTGGTGCGGTCTTATTTCGAGAAGGTGGCGGCATGAGTGACGTGCAGACGATGAAATCCATCGCACGCCTGGTGCCTGAAGGCTCGCGCGTGCTCGACCTGGGCTGCGGCGACGGCGCCCTGCTGGACCTGCTGCAGCGCGAACGCGGCTGCACCGGCTACGGCATCGAGATCGCCGATGCCAACGTGCTGGCCTGCGTGCAGCGCGGCGTCAACGTCATCCAGCTCAACCTGGAAGAAGGCCTGGCCATGTTTGACGACAACTCGTTTGACGTGGTGCTGCAGATCGACACGCTGCAAAGCCTGCGCAATGCTGAGACCATGCTGCGCGAAACCGCGCGCGTGGGCAAGACCGGCATCGTCGCGTTCCCCAACTTCGCCCACTGGCCCAACCGCCTGAGCGTGCTGCGCGGGCGCATGCCGGTGACCAAACGCCTGCCCTACCAGTGGTACGACACCCCCAACATCCGCGTGGGCACCTACAAGGACTTCGAAGTGCTGGCCGGCAAGAACGCGCTGGACATCATCGATGCGTTCGGCCTGCAGGACGGCCGCGAAGTGCGCTGGCTGCCCAATCTGCGCGCGGGCACGGCGGTGTTCCGCTTCGAGCGGGGCTGAGTTAACATCGCGCCCATCGGGAATTCAGCCTCCCGAATCCTTCCCGGATAGACGGTGTCCCGTCCAAGTGCTGGCAACTCACCCTATGGAGTTTCCCGTGGACACCGCCAACGCATCCGCTCTTCAAATCACCCCGCATGAGCTCGCCGCCCGCATGGCCGGGGCTGATGCCCCGCTGTTGCTGGACGTGCGGCCCCCGCCGCGTTTTGCCCGAAGCCCTCTGATGCTGGCCGGCGCCGAGCGTTGCGCCCCTGAAGATGTGGCCGCCTTCGCCACGTCACAGGCGCCGCGCGAGGTGGTGGTGTACTGCGTCTATGGTCATGAGATCAGCACGCACGCCGCAGCCACGCTGCGCCGTGCGGGCTGGTCCGCCCTGAAGCTGGCCGGCGGCATGCATGGCGGTGAAGACGGTGTGGACGCGCTCGAAGACATCGCCCGCTGGCGCGCCGTGGTGCTGCCCACCCAGCCCAGGACGGGGGCCGCCCTGTGACCGTGCAGCAGACCCCCGCCCGTGTCCCTTTCGGCGAGGCGTTGCGTTTCTGGCTCAAGCTGGGATTCATCAGCTTTGGCGGGCCTGCGGGGCAGATCGCCATCATGCACCGCGAGCTGGTGGAAGAACGCCGCTGGATCAGCGAGAAACGCTTTTTGCACGCGCTCAACTACTGCATGTTGCTGCCCGGGCCCGAGGCGCAGCAGCTGGCGACCTACATCGGCTGGCTCCTGCACCGTACCTGGGGTGGCGTGGCCGCGGGCGCGCTGTTTGTGTTGCCCTCGCTGTT
>CALRZF020000092.1:0-11726 GCA_943372585.1 Ramlibacter sp. 2FC
CAGCGGTCCCGGCCGTTGGTGTTGAGGATGCTGGACACGGGAACGCCGGGCAGGTCCGACATCACGCGAAAGCCCCCGGCCTGCCGTGCCACGGGAATGTGCGACAGGTCGCCGCGCCAGTAGTCATTGGCCATGACAGCCAGCGAGGACGGGCCCGTCATTTCGATGCCCGCCTCGCGCCGCACGCTGCTGCCGGCGCCGTCGGCGCCGATCAGGTAGCGGGCCTTCCAGTTGCGCACCTGGCCGTCCAGCGTGGACCGCGTGATGACCGCAACCCCGGTTGCGCTGGTTTCAGACGCAACGAATTCCGTGTTGTGCAGGACCTGCACGAAAGGCGATCCCCGCAACGCGGCAAAGAGTTCTTCTTCCACCGCGTCCTGCGCGACGATGCATTTCCACGTTGGCGACTTGCGCTCGTTGGGCTCGGGTTGCGTTCTGCCGTACTCATGGCCCGCGATGCTTTGCACATAGACAAAAACGTCCGCGTCGGTGGGCAGGCCGCGGGCGCGGATGCCCGGCTCGATGCCCCACTGGCGAAACAGCTCCATGGTGCGGATCCAGCAGCCGCGGGACTTGGGGTTGTCGGTCGTGCCGGCGGCCCGCTCGATCACGATGCAAGGAATCTGGAAGCGGTGCAGGACCAGGCCCATGGCCAGGCCCACGGGGCCGCCGCCGACGATCAGGACGGGGGTTTCGGTGGTGGGGTGAGTGCTCATTGAATCGGACTTGTTCGGACAGCCCGGATTCTGGGAAGGCGCAGGGTATCTGTAAATTACAAAATTCAGATAGGCGCTATCCAATGAAAGCATAATTCCGCATGGATCTGAGACAGTTGAGGTATTTCGTGGCGGTGGCCGAGCGCGGCAGCATCAATGCGGCCGCTCAGGTGCTGCACGTGGCGCAGTCGGCGGTGAGCCGGCAGATGCACAACCTGGAAGACGAGATCGGCGGCCTGCTGTTCGACCGCTCGGTGGCGGGTGCGACCATCAACGAGTCAGGTCAGCGGCTGCTGGAACGCGCCCGATTCATACTGAGCGAGGTCGAGAGTGCGAAGAGGGACATCTCGGCCCTGAGCCGCGACATCCGAGGGACGGTGCGTCTGGCAGCCCCGTCCAGCATCGGGCACCTGATGTACGTGCCGGTGATCCAAGAGATGTCGACCAAGTATCCGCAAGTCCAGCTCCAGCTCACGGAGTCATCCACTGAAGAGGTGCTACGGGGGCTCATGGCCGGTGCGCTGGACTTTGGCATCGTGACAGCACCGGGCGACCATCAGCACCTGGAGTTCACGACTCTTTTTGCCGAGCCAGCGCTTCTGGTGTGCCGACACGATGATCCGTTGGCAACCAGGCGCCATATCGCCAGCGCAGCCATCAAGGATCTTCCGCTCGTGATTTCAGCAGGTCTGCGACGGATATTCAGCGATCGCTTTGGCACGCTAACGCCCGCAGTGCAACTGGACAGCATTGATGCTGCGGTGCGCCTCACACTGCTCGGCCGTCACTACGCGGTTCTGCCGAAGTCCGCGCTGAACTCGAATCCCGTGGCCCGGCAACTGGCTTTTGTTCCTATTGAAGGATTTGAAATAGACAGGATGCTGGCCCGGATGCGAGGCCGTCCTGAGAGTCTGCCGGCGCGCGCACTGCACGCCACCATCCTGCAACAGGTGCGCGTTTTGATGCCTGATCGGCTCGTGCAGAAATGAGCTTGTTGCTCCAGGGTGCCGGGATCATTGCCGCGAAAGCGGCTTTTGCCGCCACGCCAGCAGCGCGCCCACCCACAGCGCCAGCGCCGAAAAAACAAGCCCGCGCGCCAACCCACCCGACCCGTCGGCAATCCAGCCCACCACCGTGGGCCCCACGATCTGCCCGGCCGCAAACACAATGGTGAACGCGCTGATGCCCGCCGCCCACTGCGCGGGCGGCAGGTTGTGGCGCACCAAGGCCGTGGTGGACGCCACCACCGACAGGAACACCCCGCCAAACACCACCCCCGACAGCAGCACCAGCGGCCAGGCTCCCGTGAGCGCCGGCAGCACCGTGGCACAGCCCAGCAATGCATTCAGCGTGGCCAGCGCGCCGCCGCCTTTGGCCCGGTCCAGCAGCCCCGCCCAGATGCGCGACGACGCCACCACCGCCACGCCCAGCAGCGCATAAAACAGCGTGACGGCGCCCGGCCCCACACCCTGCTCGCGCAGCAGCGCGATCACAAACGTCATGTAGCCGATGTAGCCCACGCCAAACATGGTGTAGCCCGCCAGGCCCGGCGCAAACGCGCGCCAGGTAAAGCGCACCGCCGCGCCATCACCTGTTGCAGCGGCGGCGGGCGGCGCCAGCGTTTGCAGCACGCGCGCAGGCCACACCAGCACGGCTGTCGCGCCAAAGCAGGCCGCGGCCAGCGCCCACCAGGCCCAGGCCCAGCCATGCGCCACGTGGGCCGCGGCCTCCAGCATGGCCGGCACCAGCAGCGCCGACAGCACGATGCCCAGGCCCGTGCCGCCGTAGTACAGGCCCAGCAACAAGCCCATGCGCCGGGGTTGCAACGCACCCAGCCGCGCCGCCAGCAAGCCACCGGCAATGAAAACGAAGGCACTGGCAATGCCCGCCAGCAGCCGCTGCACCAGCAACGCCGTAGCGTCGGTGAAAAACCCGCTCAGGCCCATGAACACACTGGCCAGCATCGCGCCGCCCACCAGCAGGCGGGACGGCCCGTAGCGCGCCATGAGGCGCGGCGTCACCAAAGCACCCAGCAGGTAGCCCAGGGCGTTGGCGGTGTTCATGGCGCCGGCCAGGGTGTAAGACCACTGCAGGTCCGCGCGCATCGGCGGCAGCAGCAGGCCGTAGGCAAAACGCGTGACACCCAGCGAAACGGCCGCACCCAGCGACAGCGCCACGGCAAGACCCAGCAATGAACGGGACATTGACCTACCTTAAATACAGCGCTCGTGCAGGCCGCATGGCCTTTGAGACACGGCTACGCTTCGGCACAGTATCCACTGACCGGAGAATTTCGCACCATGGCATCCCTGTTTGACCCCCTGCAAGTAGGCGCGCTGCGCCTGCCCAACCGCATCGTGATGGCGCCGCTCACGCGCAACCGCTCGCCCAATGCCATTCCGAAGCCCATCACGGCCGAGTACTACCGCCAGCGCGCGAGCGCCGGCCTGTTGATCACCGAGGCCACCGCCATCAGCGCCCAGGGCCAGGGCTATGCCGACGTGCCGGGCCTGTACGGCACCGAGCAGTTGGACGGCTGGAAGAAGGTGACCGATGCGGTGCATGCCGAGGGCGGGCGCATTGTGGTGCAGCTGTGGCATGTGGGCCGCGTGTCGCACGTGGACCTGCAGCCTGACGGCGCCAAGCCCGTGGCGCCCTCGGCCATTGCGGCCAAAACCAAAACCTACCTCATCAAGGACGGCGTGGGCAGCTTTGCCGAAACGTCCGAGCCCCGCGCGCTGGACGCGTCCGAGTTGCCCGGCATCGTGCAGGACTTTCGCCACGCCGCGCGCCATGCCATCAGCACCGCCGGCTTTGACGGCGTGGAAGTCCACGGCGCCAACGGCTACCTGCTGGACCAGTTCCTGAAGACCGGCAGCAACCACCGCCGCGACGACTACGGCGGCAGCATCGAAAACCGCGCCCGCCTGCTGCTGGAGGTGATGCGCGCCGTGACCGAAGAGATCGGCGGCGAGCGCACCGGCATCCGCCTGTCGCCGGTGACCCCCGCCAACGACGTGGTGACCGACGATGCCCAGGCGCTATTTGAATACGTACTGCAACAGCTCGCACCGCTGAAGCTGGCCTACATCCACATCATTGAAGGCGCCACCGGCGGCCCGCGTGAGATCGCCGACCGCCCGTTTGACTACGGCGCGCTCAAGACGGCCTACCGCACCGCCGGCGGGCAAGCGGCGTGGATGGTCAACAACGGCTACGACAAGGCACTGGCCGAGCAGGCGGTGGGCGCGGGCGCCGACCTGGTGGCCTTCGGCAGGCCTTACATCGCCAACCCCGACCTGGTGCGCCGCCTGCACGACAACGCACCGCTGAACACGCCCGACAAGACGACCTTCTACGGCGGCGGTGAGAAGGGCTACACCGACTATCCGGCGCTGGCCTGACGGGCCTGGCGCCTCAGCCCACCCCGATGGGCGAGGGCGCCTTGAGCACGATGCGGGTGAACAGCCGGTCCCACGCGGGGTCGCGCGTACCGCTGGCCGCCAGCGGGTCGCTGTGGGTGGCAAAGGCAGCATCCAGCTCGGCCCAGTCCTGGGCGTCCAGCGAGCGCTCGGCCGCTGGCAGGATCTGCTGCTCTTCCACGCGCATGTGCTCCAGGTAAAAGCCCACATACCGCCCCGCGGCTTCGGCAAACGCCACGCGGCGCGGCTCACCCAGCAGCTCCCAGGCCAGCAGCAGGTGCTGCAGATCGCGAACCGCATGCTCGCCGCCCATGTGCTCGCGCTCCAGCCGCTCGATCACCGGCATCAGCGCCGGCACGCGCCGCGCGACCTTGGGGAACAACAGGTTGGACTCCTTGGGGTGGTGCAGCCGCTCGGGGAACTCGTCGATGTAGAAGAGCATGGCGCGCACCACGTCAAAAAACCGCTCGGGCTCGTCGCCCGGCCCGCGCTCCAGCATGGCCATGAGCGAGCGCAGCACGGCCGACACGGCGCGGTGCTCGTCAAGAATGATGCGGATGCTTTCGTGGGTCATGTGGCAAGCTTCCCACGCATGCGGCCGGCCGGGCTTGATGTACGTCAAATCCCTATGCCACGCCGCCCGCAGCTGCCTACACTGGTTGCCATGCGAACCTGTCTTGCCCTTTGCGCCGCCCTGCTGGCGGCCACACCCGCCCTGGCCGGCCGCCCCCTGACCGTGGACGACGCCAGTGTCAACGATGCCGGCAACGGGCATGTCGAGGCCTGGTATGCCCGCCAGCCCGGGCGGCTGCACACCTGGACGGTGGCACCGGCCTATGCCCCCATCGACGGCCTGGAGCTGGGCGTGTCATTCACCCGCGACCGCACCTCACCGCAAAGCACCGAAGCCGTGCAGGCCAAGTGGCGCATCACACCCGTGCAGGACAATGGCTGCAACGCCGGCGCCGTGCTGGGCGTGGCGCATGCCGGCGGCGCGGGCCGCACGCCGTACATCAATGGCCTGTTCACCTGCAACAGCAGCTGGGGCGCCACCCACTTCAACCTGGGCGCCAACCGCGCCAGCGGCAACCCCACCCTGGGCACCTGGGGCATTGCGCACGAGCATGAGTTCGGCGCCGTCACCGCCCACATCGAGGCCTTCGGCCAGCGCCTGTCCAAGCCCACTTTCCAGGTCGGCGCCCGCATGGACATTGCCAAGGGCGTGCAGCTGGACGGCACCCTGGGCCGCAGCAACCGCGAAACGCTGGTCAGCGTCGGGTTCAAGGTTTCGTTCTGACCTGCTCTGCGCTCGCCTGCGCCGGGCGCCAGCGCTTGAGCAGCAGCGCATTGGTCATCACGCTCACGCTGCTCAGGGCCATGGCGGCGCCGGCCACCACGGGGCTCAGGTAGCCCAAGGCGGCCAGCGGGATGCCGGCCACGTTGTAGGCAAAGGCCCAGAACAGGTTCTGGCGGATCTTCATGACGGTGCGGTGCGAAATGTCCAGCGCTCCGGCCACCAGCCCCACGTCACCGCGCATCAGCGTCACGCCGGCAGCGTGCATGGCTACATCCGTGCCGGTGCCCATGGCCATGCCCACGTCGGCCGCGGCCAGGGCGGGCGCATCGTTCACGCCGTCGCCCACCATAACCACGGTGTGACCGCCTTCTTTCAGCAAGGCAACCTTGGCGGCCTTGTCACCGGGCAGCACCTCGGCCATCACTTCCTCTTCTGACAGGCCCAGCCGCGCACCCATGGCCAGCGCCGCGCCGCGGTTGTCGCCGGAGATCATGACGATGCGGATGCCGCGCTCGCGCAGCGCGGCCAGCGCCTCGCGCGCGCCGGGCTTGGGTTCGTCGGCAAAGGCCATCAATGCCCGCAGCGTCAGGCCTGCGGTCGTGCGCTCGACCAACGCAGAGAGCGTGGCCCCGCCGGCCTGCAGGCGGTTGGCCTCGTCACGCAGCGCGCCCAGGCCCACTTGCAGTTCGTCCATCCAGCGCAGGCTGCCAATCAGGTAGCTGGCCGCGGCCACCTCGCCTTCACTGCCGCGCCCCGGCACGGCGCGCACGCTGTCGGGGCCGGGAACGGCCAGGCCGCGCTCTTTGGCAGCTGCCACCACGGCGCGGGCCAGCGGGTGTTCGCTGCCGCTTTGCAGGCTGGCGGCGGCGGTCAGCGCGGTTGTCTCGTCCGTATCGGCGGCCGTGACAAAGGCAACCAGCCGCGGTTGCCCCACGGTCAGCGTTCCCGTCTTGTCAAACGCCACCGTATCGACGCGGTGCGCCAGCTCCAGCGCCTGCGCGTCCTTGATCAGGATGCCGTGCTTTGCCGCCACGCCGGTGCCCGCCATGATGGCAGCGGGCGTGGCCAGCCCCAGCGCACAGGGGCAGGCAATGACCAGCACCGCCACCGCATGGATCAGCGCCGCCTCCATGCCTGCACCCGTCCACAGCCAGCCGGCCAGCGTGGCCATGGCAATCAACAGCACCACCGGCACAAACACGGCAGACACCTGGTCCACCAGCCGCTGGATCGGCGCCTTGGCCGCCTGCGCATCCTCCACCAGGCGGATGATCTGCGCCAGCACGCTCTCGTGCCCCGTGGCCTTGACGCGCAGCACAATGCGGCCGTCGCCGTTGATGCTGCCACCCGTCACCCGCGCGCCCACGGTCCTGGACACGGGCAGCGGCTCGCCCGTCAGCATGGACTCGTCCACCTGCGTGTCGCCCTGCTCCAGCACACCGTCGGCGGGGATGCGTTCGCCGGGGCGCACGACCAGGGCGTCGTCCACCAGCACCTCGGCCAGGGGAACGTCAATCTCACCGCCGGCGCGTTGCAGCACGTGGGCAATCTCGGGCCGCAGCGAATGCAGTGCGCGAATGGCGGCGGTGGTCTGGCGCTTGGCGCGCGCCTCCAGCCACTTGCCCAGCAGCACCAGCGTCACCACCACGGCCGAGGCTTCGAAGTACAGGTGGGGCATCGCCCCCGGCTGGGCCGTGAGCCACAGCCACATCGACAGACCCCAGCCCGCGCTGGTGCCTATGGCCACCAGCAGGTCCATGTTGCCGGTCAGCGCCTTCAGGGCGTGCCAGCCCGCGCGGTAAAAGCGCGCGCCCAGAATGAACTGCACCGGCGTGGCCAGCGCAAACTGCGCCCACGCGGGCAGCATCCAGTGCCGGCCCAACAAATCGCCCAGCATGGGCAACACCAGCGGCGCCGACAGCACCAGGCCGATGGCCACCGGCATGAACCCGGCCCAGGGCGACAGGTCTTCTTGCATCGCGGCTTCGGCGTTGCGCGGCTCGTAGCCGGCGTCGCGCACGGCGCGGCGCAGCAGGGCTTCTGCCTGCGCGGACGCGGCGTAAGTGATGCGCGCCGACTCGGTGGCCAGGTTGACCGTGGCGTCCTGCACGCCGGGCACTTTCTTCAGCGCGCGCTCGACGCGCGAGACGCACGACGCGCAGGTCATGCCGCCGACGCCCAGGTCCAGGGTAGAGGGGGTGGAAGTGTTCATGGGTTTGACTGTGAACCTTGCCATCATGGCAAGGTCAAGACTTGATGCAGATCAACCGCAAGGCGCACGGGGTCTTCGCAACAGGCCGCTTGACCTTACCATCATGGCAAGGTTGACGATCACGTCTTTCCCAACCGAAAGGACAACACCATGAACCAGACCTTCAACGTACAGGGCATGACCTGCGGCCACTGCGAACGCGCCGTCACGCAGGCCGTGAAAACCGTGGACCCGCAGGCTGAGGTCCGCATCGACCGCGCCGCGGGCAAGGTGGACGTGCAGTCCGACCTGCCGCACGAGGCGATCGCCAAAGCCATTGCCGAAGAAGGCTACGCCGTCGCGGCATGAGCTACCCCGTCAACATTGGCGAAGCGGCCAGGCTGTCCGGCGTGTCGGCCAAGATGGTGCGCCACTATGAGTCGCTGGGCCTGCTGCCGCGCGTGGGCCGCACCGACAGCGGCTACCGCCAGTACAGCCAAGCAGAAGTGCACACGCTGCAGTTCATCAAACGCAGCCGCGAGCTCGGGTTCTCCATGGGCGAAATCGCCGGGCTGGTCAGCCTGTGGCAAAACCGCCGGCGCACCAGCGCCAGCGTCAAGCGCATCGCGCAAACGCATGCTGACGACCTGGCCCAACGCATCGAGGCCATGCAGGCCATGCAACGCACCCTGCAGCACCTGATCCATGGCTGCCACGGCGACGACCGGCCCGACTGCCCCATCCTGGACGACCTGGCAGGCACAAAAAAGGCGCCGCCGCCCCATTGATGCACCGCCGCAGTGCACTTTGTACGCAATCATGTCGTCAGATTGCGTACAAAGCTGGCACGCTTGATGCAATAGGTGGGGCATGGATGCTGCCGCCACCCCGATCTCCCCGCGCCCCGCCACGGCTGACGCCGCGGTCGAGCTGGTCTCGCTGACCAAACGCTACGCGGGCGGCGCGCCGGCCGTGGACGCGATCAACCTGCGCATCCGAAGCGGCAGTTACTGCTGCCTGCTGGGCCCGTCAGGCTGCGGCAAGAGCACCACGCTGCGCATGATTGCGGGGCACGAGAGCGTGACCACCGGCGACATCCTGCTGGAAGGCCGCAACATCACCCACCTGCCCGCCGCCGCGCGCGGCACGGCCATGATGTTCCAGAGCTTTGCGCTGTTCCCGCACCTGAGCGCGCTGGACAACGTGGCCTTCAGCCTCAAGATGAAAGGCGTGGGCAAGACCGAGCGCCACATGAAAGCGGGCGAGTTGCTGGAGCGCGTGGCCATGGGCCACCTGGCCCAGCGCAAGCCCGGCGAGCTGTCGGGCGGCCAGCAGCAGCGCGTGGCGCTGGCGCGCGCCCTCATCACCCAGCCGCGCGTGCTGCTGCTGGACGAGCCGCTGTCCGCGCTGGACCCATTCCTGCGCATCCAGATGCGCGCCGAGCTGCGCCGCTGGCAAAAGGAGCTGGGCCTGACCTTCATCCACGTCACCCATTCGCAGGAAGAGGCCATGGCGCTGGCCGACACCATGGTCGTCATGAACCACGGCGTGATCGAGCAGGTGGGCTCGCCGCACGAGATCTACAACGCACCGGCCACCGAATTCATCGCCCGCTTCATGGGCGGGCACAACGTCATCACCACGCCGCAGGGCAAGGTGGCTGTGCGCAACGACCACATGCTGATTGCCCCAGCCGATGCCACCGCACCCGCCACCGGCATTGCCGGGCTGGGCGCCACCGTGACGGATGTGGAGTACCAGGGCACCTATGTGCTGCTGGGGCTGGATGCGCAGACCACCACCGGGCCCACGGGGGTATCGGTCATGTTGCCCGAGTCCACCTTCGCCCAGCACCCCTACACCACCGGCGAATCCGTCCACCTGTCATGGCACGCGGCCCACGCGCTGCGCGCCTGAATCTTTTCAACCCCAAGGAGAGCAACCATGCAAGACAACACCCTCGATACGCAAGCCGGCCTGCAGCGCCGCACCGTCCTGACCGGCATGGCCGGCATCCTGGCCACCGGCATGGCGCCGGCCATCGGCCAGGAAAAGATCACCCTGCGCTACCTGGGCACGGCCGTGAACCAGGACAAGGCCATTGGTGAAAAGTTCGAGAAAGACACCGGCATCAAGATCCAGTACGTGGCCGTCACCACCGACGACGTGACCAAGCGCGCCGTCACCGCACCCAACAGCTTTGACCTGATCGACACCGAGTACTTCTCGCTCAAGAAGATCGTGCCCACCGGCAACCTGAAGGGCATCGACACCAAAAAGATCAAGAACGCCGACAAGATCACCACGCTGTTCACCAAGGGCGAAGTCGCCGGCAAGAAGGTGGGCGACCAGGGCACCGCCCCCAAGAAGGTGATCTACCTGGAAGGCGAAAAGAGCAAGAAATTCTCGGCCACGCCCACGCAGTTCATGTCGCTGATCCCCACCGTGTACAACGCCGACACGCTGGGCATCCGCCCCGACCTGATCAAGCGCCCGATCGAATCCTGGGCCGAGCTGCTGAACCCCGAATTCAAGGGCAAGGCCGCGATCCTGAACATCCCGTCCATCGGCATCATGGACGCGGCCATGGTGGTGGAAGCCAAGGGCATCTACAAGTACCCCGACAAGGGCAACATGACCAAGAAGGAAATCGACCTCACGATCAAGACCCTGATCGACGCCAAGAAGGCCGGCCAGTTCCGCGCGCTGTGGAAGGACTTCAACGAGTCGGTGAACCTGATGGCGTCGGGCGAAGTAGTGATCCAGTCGATGTGGTCCCCCGCCGTGACGGCTGTGCGCACCAAGGGCATTGCCTGCAACTTCCAGCCGCTGAAAGAAGGCTACCGCGCCTGGGCTGCCGGCTTTGGCGTGCCGGCCACGCTGAGCGGCCGCAAACTGGACGGTGCGTACGAGTTCATCAACTGGTTCCTGGACGGCTGGGCGGGCGCCTACCTGAACCGCCAGGGCTACTACAGCGCCGTGCTGGACACCGCCAAGTCCAAGATGGAAGCCTATGAATGGGCCTACTGGATGGAAGGCAAGCCCGCCAGCCAGGACATCAAGAGCCCGAATGGCGACGTGCTGGCCAAGGCCGGTGCCGTGCGCGACGGCGGCAGCTACGAAGCCCGCATGGGCGGCATCGCCTGCTGGAACGCGATCATGGACGAGAACGAGTACATGGTCAAAAAATGGAACGAGTTCGTCGCCGCCTGATCACTGCACGACCATGAGCAAAACCGCGAACCCGCTCCAATCGGTGGCCGCCTGGTGGCAGGCCGCGCCCTTCACGGCGGTGTTCGCGGTGTTCTTCATCGTGCCGCTCGCGCTGGTGCTGATGGTCAGCTTCTGGAACTTCAACGACTACGAGCTGCTGCCCGGCTTCACCTTCAAGAACTACATCAGCATATTTGAAGGCTGCAGCAGCCTGACCGACAACGGCGACCTGTGCGTCACCTTGTCCACCTACCTCAGCACGCTGAAGTTCTGCCTGCTGGTGTGGGCCATCACGCTGGTCATCGGCTTTGCAGTGGCGTATTTCCTGGCGTTCCATGTGCGCTCGCCCGGCATGCAGACGGCGCTGTTTGTGCTGTGCACCGTGCCGTTCTGGACCAGCAACGTGATCCGCATGATCTCGTGGGTGCCGCTGCTGGGCCGCAACGGCCTGGTCAACCAGGGCCTGACCGGTCTGGGCCTGGTGGACCAGCCGGTGGAATGGCTGCTGTTTTCTGATTTCTCGGTGGTGCTGGCCTTTGTGCACCTGTACACCATGTTCATGATCGTGCCGATCTTCAACAGCATGATGCGCATTGACCGCAGCCTGCTGGAGGCCGCCAGCGACAGCGGCGCCAGCGGCTGGCAGACCCTGTGGAACGTGATCGTGCCGCTGTGCAAGACCGGCATCATCATCGGCTCCATCTTCGTCATCACCATCGTCATGGGCGACTTCGTGACCATCGGCGTCATGGGCGGCCAGCAGATCGCGTCGGTGGGCAAGATCATCCAGGTGCAGACGTCTTACCTGCAGTTCCCGCTGGCCGCGGCCAACGCGGTGATCCTGCTGGCCGTGGTGCTCATGATCATCTGGGGCCTGACGCGCCTGG
>CALRZF020000093.1:0-11710 GCA_943372585.1 Ramlibacter sp. 2FC
CCAGCGCAGCCCGGCCCGCCGGGCACCCAGGCGTTTGCCTTCTCAGTGCATTTCCACGACGTGGAGGTGGTGATGGCCCACCTGCCGCGCCTGCGGCCTCATGCGGCGCTGGTAGGTATTCCCCTTGGCCTGCGCGAGCCCGGTGAACAGGCCGCTGCCGAAGTGATGGCAATGATGGACGCCAATTTCGCCTTGGCGGGGCAGCCTCAAGGCGCCGCGTTTGGCCGCGACCCCGCCAGCGGCGAATTGCTGTTGCGCTACGCCTATCCGCTGGACGGCGCCTGCGGGCGCCATTGCCTGGCTCAGATGGCCAACCTGGCCGGGTTCGCCCGAGATTGGGTGGCGTGCGTCATGCAGCCGAGAAGCGCCACACACCGTCTGGACCCTGCTCACGCTTGAGCCGTCCGTCAAACCACATCAGATGCAGGTGGGCGACCGATTCGCCCATGGCAAAGGTGGTCTGGTGCAAATCCAGCTTGCGCTTGAACAGCACGGGCAGCACGTCGGCGGCGGATTGCGGTGCCGCCCGGCAGGCGTCCAGCACTTCAGCCAGCCTGTCGCGGTGGTGTTCGTGCAGCTGCGCAATGCGCGCGTGCAGGCCGCGAAACGGCTTGCCATGCGAAGGCAGCGTCAGCGTGTCTTGCGGCAGCGGGGCAAAGCGGTCGATGGATTCGAGGAACGAGGCCAGCGCGTTTGATTCGGGCTCCACGTCGTACACGCTCACGTTGGTGGAAATGCGCGGCAGCATCATGTCGCCGCTGATCAGTACATGCAGTTCATCGCAATACAGCGCCATGTGCTCTGGTGCGTGCCCGTAGCCGGCAATGCACTCCCAGGCACGCCCGCCAATGGTGACGGTGTGGCGGTCCTGCAAGCGGCGAAAGCTGCGCGGCACGTCGGGCACCATGCTGGGGTAATAGCTGGCGCGCCCGCGGATTTTGTCGATGGATTCCGGGTCGGTCAGGCCGTGCGACGCAAAGAAATCAGCCGCTGCCGCGCCGCCAAAGCCGGTGGTGCTTTGCGATCCCAGCCGGGCAGCGTTGTAGTCGGTCGCGCTGATCCACAGCGGCGCATTCCAGCGCGCGCACAGCCAGTGCGCCAGGCCGATGTGGTCGGGGTGCATGTGCGTCACGATCACGCGCAGGATGGGCAGGCCTTCGAGCTGCGTGGCAAAAATGGTTTCCCACTGCGCCTTGGACTCATCGTGCGTGATGCAGCAGTCCACCACCGTCCAGCCCTCGCGCCCGTCCAGGTTATCGCGCAGCAGCCACAGGTTGATGTGGTCCAGCGCAAACGGCAGCGCCATGCGGATCCAGCGCACTCCCGGTGCCACCTCCATCGTGGTGCCTGGCGCCGGCATCTGGTCGCCAAAGGTGTACTGCAACTGGTGTTCGAGTGCGTTCATGGGGTGGGGAGGTTGGGGTAGGATTGACGTTGACGTAAACGTCATCTTTAATCGGCCCATTGTAGGCACGCCCCGTGCCCGCTGCTGTCACCCTGGTATACGAATACTTTTGCACCATGGCTACCACTTACACCATCAGCGACCTGGCCAAAGAGTTCGACCTGACCACGCGTGCCATGCGCTTTTATGAAGACATGGGCCTGCTGCAACCCGAGCGCTCCGGCCCCGGCGGGCGCAACCGTGTGTACAGCGCGCGCGACCGCACACGCCTGAAGCTGACCTTGCGCGCCAAGCGCCTGGGCCTGAGCCTGACCGAGGCCCGCGAAATCATCGACACCTACGACAGCCCGCGCGACACCGGGCCGCAGCTGCGCAAGTTCCTGGCCGTGCTGGCCCAGCACCGCAAGCAGCTGGAAGAGCAGATGGCCGACCTGCAGGCCAATCTGGACGAGATCAAGGTCCATGAGAAGGAAGCCCGCGCGCTGCTGGCCCGCATGGACAAGGCCAAATAATTCAAATCAGACATAATTGACGTTTACGTAAACGTCAATCAGGAGCGACGCATGGCGCAGAACACCTTTGAGCCGAAGGACGCGGGCTACGCGCAGCGCGTGCGCGACAGTTTTGCCCTGCAGGGCGCCATGGGCACCATCGGCGCGTCGCTGGGTGAAATTGCCCCGGGCACGGTGGAAATCCTGCTGGACTGGGCGCCGGGCCTGACCCAGCAGCACGGGTTCCTGCATGCCGGCATGGTGGCCACAGCGCTCGATTCAGCCTGTGGCTACGCCGGGTTCACCCTGATGCCGGAGGGCGCGGGCGTGCTGACCATTGAATTCAAGGTCAACCTGCTGGCGCCGGCCAAGGGCCAGCGCTTTCGCATGGTGGGCCAGGTCGTCAAGCCCGGGCGCACCATCACCGTGACCGAGGGCCGTGCCTATGCCATTGATGGCGGCCGCGAAAAACTGATTGCCACCCTGGGCGCGACGCTGATGACCATTACCGGCCGCGACGACGTCAAAAATTAAAGGAGAACCCCACATGAACAACCTTCCGGGCCTGAACTTCCAGCTGGGCGAAGACATTGACGCCCTGCGAGACGCCGTGCGCGAATTTGCGCAGGCCGAGATTGCCCCGCGCGCCGCCGAGATCGACCGCAGCGACCAGTTCCCCATGGACCTGTGGCAGAAGATGGGCAGCCTGGGCGTGCTGGGCATCACCGTGAGCGAGGAATACGGCGGCGCCAACATGGGCTACCTGGCCCACATGATCGCCATGGAAGAAATCAGCCGTGCCAGCGCCAGCGTGGGCCTGAGCTACGGCGCGCACAGCAACCTGTGTGTCAACCAGATCAAGCGCAACGGCACCGACGCCCAGCGCGCCAAATACCTGCCCAAGCTCATCAGCGGCGAGCATGTGGGCGCGCTGGCCATGAGCGAGCCGGGCGCGGGCAGCGACGTGATCAGCATGAAGCTCAAGGCTGAAGACAAGGGCGGCTACTACCTGCTCAATGGCAACAAGATGTGGATCACCAACGGCCCCGACGCCGACACGCTGGTGGTCTATGCCAAGAGCGAGCCTGAACTGGGCGCGCGCGGCGTCACGGCCTTCCTGATCGAAAAGGGCATGAAGGGTTTTTCCATCGCGCAGAAGCTGGACAAGCTGGGCATGCGCGGCAGCCACACGGGCGAGCTGGTGTTCCAGAACGTGGAGGTGCCGCGGGCCAATGTGCTGGGCGCGGTGAACGGCGGCGCCAAGGTGCTGATGAGCGGGCTGGACTATGAACGCGCCGTGCTCACCGGCGGGCCGCTGGGCATCATGCAGTCGGTCATGGACAACGTCATCCCCTACATCCACGACCGCAAGCAGTTCGGCCAGAGCATTGGTGAATTCCAGCTCATCCAGGGCAAGGTGGCCGACATGTACACCGTGCTGCAAGCCGGGCGCAGCTTCGCCTACACCGTGGCCAAGAATCTGGACCTGCTGGGCACAGACCATGTGCGCCAGGTGCGCAAGGACTGCGCCAGCGTGATCCTGTGGTGCGCCGAAAAAGCCACCTGGATGGCTGGCGAGGGCGTGCAGATCTTCGGCGGTAACGGCTACATCAACGAGTACCCGCTGGGCCGCCTGTGGCGCGACGCCAAGCTGTACGAGATCGGCGCGGGCACCAGCGAAATCCGCCGCATGCTGATTGGCCGCGAGCTGTTTGCCGAGACGATGTAGACAGGTAGTAGTACGTAACCCGGCCCGCGCGACCATTGCGGGCGAAAATACGGCCATGACCACCACTTCCATTCAAGACCTCTTCACCCACAACCGCGCCTGGGCCGCGGAGATGGAACGCACGCGACCCGGCTTCTTTACCAGCCTGGTCAAACAGCAGACGCCCAAATACATGTGGATCGGCTGCTCGGACAGCCGCGTGCCGGCCAACCAGATCACGGGGCTGGAACCTGGCGAGGTATTCGTGCACCGCAACGTGGCCAACGTGGTGGTGCATTCGGACCTGAACGCGCTGTCGGCGATCCAGTTCGCCGTGGAAATGCTCAAGGTCGAAGACATCATGGTCGTGGGCCACTACGGCTGCGGCGGCGTCATGGCTGCGCTGCACGGCACGCGCATCGGCCTGGCCGACAACTGGATCCGCCACATCCAGGACGTGCGCGACCGCCACCGCGGCATCCTGGACGCCATGCCGGCTGAAAAGCGCGGCGACGCGCTGGTGGACCTGAATGTGATCGAGCAGGTGGTGAACGTCTGCGTGAGCACGGTCATGGTGGACGCCTGGGCCAAGGGCCAGAAGGTGCGCGTGCACGGCTGGGCCTTTGGCGTGCACGACGGCCTGCTGCAGGACCTGCACATGACGGTGGCCAGCACCGACACGATCGAACCCCTGTACCGCGCCGCCGTCGCAGGCGTCGTCGCGGCAAGGTCCTGAACCTGTTCCCGCAGCGCCTGGACTCGCCTTTGGCTTACGACATCGCCAAGGCGATGATGGACGGCTTCAACCGCCACTACAGGCTTTTCCGTACCGAATCAGCGCGCGCCAAGCACCGGTTCGAGACGGCCGACTGGCACGGCCAGCAGCGTGCACAGCGCGAGCGCATCGAGTTTTATGACCTGCGGGTGAAGGAAGCCACGGCCCGGCTGGAGAAGGAATTCAAGGCTGGTGAGCAGCCCATGGACGTGTGGCAGCAGATCAAGCTGCACTACATCGGCTTGCTGGTGGACCACCACCAGCCCGAGCTGGCAGAGACGTTTTTCAACTCGGTCACCACCAAGATCCTGCACCGCACGCACTTCCACAACGACTTCATCTTTGTGCGCCCGGCCGTCAGCACCGAATACATCGAGAACGACGAGCCCGCCGCAGCGCCCACCTACCGCGCCTACTACCCCACGCGCGAAACTCTGCTGGAAACGATCACCCGCATCATCGACAACTTTCGCCTGCAGCGCCCGTTTGACGACCTGCCGCGCGACGCCCAACTGGTGCTGGAGGCGATGAGCGCCAGGCTCGTCCAGGTGAAGCTGCGCGCCAATTTCCAGATTCAGGTGCTGTCCAGCCTGTTCTTTCGCAACAAGGGCGCGTATGTGGTGGGCAAGATCATCAACGGCTTCAACGAAGTGCCGTTTGCGCTGCCCATCCTGCACAACCGGGACAGCAAACTGGTGATTGACGCATGCCTGTTTGGCGAAGACGACCTGCAGGCGCTGTTCAGCTTTGCGCGGGCGTACTTCATGGTCGACATGGAGGTTCCCTCGGCCTATGTGCAGTTCCTGCGCAGCCTGATGCCGCGCAAGCCGCGCAATGAAATCTACAACGCGCTGGGCCTGGCCAAGCAGGGCAAGACACTGTTCTACCGCGACTTCCTCTACCACCTCAAACATTCCAGCGACAAGTTCCGCATCGCGCCCGGCATCAAGGGCATGGTGATGCTGGTGTTTGATTTGCCGTCGTTCCCGTACGTGTTCAAGCTCATCAAGGACTACTACCCGCCGCAAAAGGACACCACGCGCGAGCAGATCAAGGGCAAGTACCTGCTGGTCAAGCAGCACGACCGCGTGGGCCGCATGGCCGACACGCTGGAGTACAGCGAGGTGGCGTTTGCGCGCGACCGGTTCGAGGACGAGCTCATCGCCGAAATCCAGAAGTTCGCGCCCAGCCAGCTCGAAATTTCAGACCGCGATGGCGACGGGCACGAAGAAGTCATCATCAAGCACCTGTACATCGAGCGGCGAATGATCCCGCTGAACATCTACCTGCAGGAAGCCTTTGACGCGGGGCCCGACGATGAACGCGCCACCACGCAGATCCAGCATGCGGTGGTGGAATACGGCAACGCCATCAAGGACCTGGTAGCTGCCAACATCTTCCCCGGCGACATGCTCTGGAAGAACTTCGGCGTCACCCGCCACGGCAAGGTCGTGTTCTACGACTACGACGAGATCGAGTACATCACCGACTGCAACTTCCGCCGCGTGCCCGCCGCACGCAACGAAGAAGAGGAAATGAGCGGCGAAGTCTGGTACGCCGTGGGCCCGCGTGATGTGTTCCCCGAAACCTTCGGCCCGTTCCTGCTGGGCAACAACGCCGTGCGTGAAGTGTTCATGAAGCACCACAGCGACCTGCTGGACGCTGCGTTCTGGCAAAGCCACAAGGAACGCATCCAGGCCGGTTACGTGCACGACGTATTTCCGTATGAGCGCGACAAGCGCTTTCTGCGCTGGCAGGCCCCCAACCACCAGCCCAACCCCTCAACTTCAGGAGAAAACCATGTCTGATCCCATCGTCATCGTCGGCGCCGCACGCACCCCCATGGGCGGTTTCCAGGGCGACTTTGCCTCGCTGGCCGCACACGACCTGGGTGGCGCCGCCATCAAGGCCGCCATGGAGCGTTCGGGTGTTTCGCCGGAGCTTGTGACCGAAGTGCTGTTCGGCAACTGCCTGATGGCAGGCCAGGGCCAGGCCCCGGCGCGCCAGGCGGCGTTCAAGGGCGGCCTGCCCAAGAGTGCTGGCGCCGTCACCTTGAGCAAGATGTGCGGCTCCGGCATGAAGGCCGCCATGTTCGCGCACGACATGCTGCTGGCCGGCAGCCACGACGTCATGATTGCGGGCGGCATGGAAAGCATGACCAACGCGCCGCACCTGCTGCTCAAGGGCCGCAGCGGCATCCGCATCGGCCACGACCGCATCTATGACCACATGATGCTGGACGGCCTGGAAGACGCTTACGAGCCCGGCCGCGCCATGGGCACGTTTGGTGAAGAGTGCGCGGCCAAATACAACTTCAGCCGCGAGGCGCAAGACGCCTTTGCCGTGGCCAGTGTCAACCGTGCCAAGGCCGCCACCGAGTCCGGCGCGTTCAAGGCCGAGATCACGCCCGTGACGGTCAAGGGCCGCGCCGGTGACACGGTGATCAGCATCGACGAAGGCCCGGGCAAGGTCAAGCTGGACAAGATCCCCACGCTCAAGCCTGCGTTCAAGAAGGACGGGACCATCACGGCCGCGTCCAGCTCCAGCATCAACGACGGCGCCGCCGCGCTGGTGATGATGCGCGAGTCCACCGCGAAGAAGCTGGGCGTCCAGCCGCTGGCGCGCATCGTGGCCCATGCCATGCACGCGCAGGAGCCCAACTGGTTCACCACCGCCCCCGTGGGCGCCACACAAAAGGCGCTGGCCAAGGCCGGCTGGAGCGTGAAGGACGTGGACCTGTGGGAGGTGAACGAAGCCTTTGCCGTGGTGCCCATGGCGCTGATGGAAGAGCTGAAGGTCGGCCACGACATCGTCAACGTCAACGGCGGCGCCTGCGCTTTGGGTCACCCCATCGGCGCGTCGGGTGCGCGCATCATGGTCACGCTGATCCACGCGCTGCAGGCGCGGGGCAAGAAGCGCGGCCTGGCCACGCTGTGCATTGGCGGCGGCGAGGGCACGGCCGTGGCGCTGGAGCTGGTGTAAGCCGCCATGGCCACGGTGCTGGTCATCGGCGCGTCGCGCGGTATCGGCCTTGAATTCGTGCGCCAGTACACCACAGCGGGCGACAGCGTCATTGCCACCGCGCGTGACGCGGCGGGGCTGGACCGGCTGGAGGCCGCGGGCGCGAAGGCGCTGAAGGTGGATGTGGCCAACCCCGCCAGCGTCAGCGGGCTGGCCTGGCAACTGGACGGCGAGAAAATCGACGTGGCGCTGTACGTGGCGGGCGTGTTCCCCACGGGCGATGCCAAATCACCGCCCACCCGCGAAGAGTTTGACCACGCCATGCACACCAACGTGCTGGGCGCCATGCAGGCACTGCCGCAGGTAGCGCCGCTGGTGGAGGCGGCGCACGGCAAGTTTGCGTTCATCACCAGCAGCATGGGCCGTATTGGCGAGGTGGAGTCCAGCTATGCATGGACCTATCGGGTGAGCAAGGCCGCGCTGAACATGGCGGTGGCTGCTGCCCAGCACGATTACCCGGATGCGATCCTGGTGGCGATGTCGCCGGGGTGGGTGCAGACGGACATGGGCGGTGCATCGGCGCCGCTGTCGGTCCACGAGAGCGTGTCGTCGATGCGCAAGGCGATCGCGGGCTTGGGCGCAAAGCACAAAGGCGCATTCCTTGACTACGATGGCGCGCGGTTTGCGTCCTGGTGACACATCCAGCGAACCAACAGAAGACAAAGCAACAATATGCTATTGACCCAAGACCAGCAAATGATCCGCGACGCAGTGCGTTCATTTGCCCAGGAGCAGCTCTGGCCCAACGCCGCGAAGTGGGACAAGGAGCATCACTTCCCGAAAGACGCGCACCAGGGCCTGGCGGCGCTGGGTGCCTACGGCATCTGCGTGCCCGAGGAGTTTGGCGGCGCGAACCTGGACTATGTGACGCTGGCGTTGGTGCTGGAAGAAATCGCCGCGGGCGACGGAGGCACCAGCACGGCCATCAGCGTGACCAACTGCCCCGTCAATGCCATCCTGATGCGCTACGGCAATGCGCAGCAAAAGAAGCAGTGGCTCACCCGGCTGGCGCAGGGCGAGCTGTTGGGCGTGTTCTGCCTGACCGAGCCGCATGTGGGCAGCGATGCCTCTGCGTTGCGCACCACGGCGGTGAAGGACGGCGAAGGCTACGTCATCAACGGCGTCAAGCAGTTCATCACCAGCGGCAAGAACGGCCACCTGGCCATCGTGATCGCCGTGACCGACAAGGGCGCGGGCAAGAAGGGCATGAGCGCCTTTGTGGTGCCCACCGACACGCCGGGGTATGTGGTGGCGCGGCTTGAAGAAAAGCTGGGCCAGCACAGCAGCGACACGGCGCAGATCAACTTTGACAGCTGCCGCATCCCGGCGGAAAACCTGATCGGCGAAGAGGGCGAGGGCTACAAGATCGCATTGAGCGCGCTGGAGGGTGGGCGCATTGGCATCGCGGCGCAAAGCGTGGGGATGGCCCGCAGCGCGTTTGAGGTGGCGCTGGCGTACGCCAAAGAGCGCCAGAGCTTTGGCACCGCCATCATCAACCACCAGGCGGTGGGTTTCCGGCTGGCCGATTGCGCGACGCAGCTGGAGGCTGCGCGCCAGCTCATCTGGCATGCGGCCAGCCTGCGCGACGCGGGCCTGCCCTGCCTGAAAGAGGCGGCCATGGCCAAGCTGTTTGCCAGCGAGGCGGCCGAGGCGGTGTGCAGCGCCGCCATCCAGACGCTGGGCGGCTACGGCTACGTGGCAGACTTCCCCGTTGAGCGGATCTACCGCGACGTGCGGGTGTGTCAGATCTACGAAGGCACGTCCGACGTGCAGAAGATCATCATTCAGCGCGCGTTGTGACAGCTTCGGGGTGGCTCGCTATGATGGCACCACATCATGAGAATCATCATCCTGGGTGCCGGCCGCGTCGGTGAAAGTGTGGCCGCCAGCCTGGTATCCGAGCAGAACGACATCACGGTGATCGACCCGGCAGCCGACCGGCTGCGCGACCTGGAAGACCGCCTGGACCTGCGAGGCGTCCAGGGCAATGGGGCTGAGCCTTCCGTGCTGCGCCGCGCCGGCGCCACCGACGCCGACATGCTGATCGCCTGCGCGGCGCTGGACGAGACCAACCTCGTGGCCTGCAAGATCGCCCACGACATGTTCAGCATCCCCACCACCATTGCGCGGCTGCGCTCGCCAGAGTTCCCCGAGGGCGGCGAGCTGCTGTGCAAGACCGGCTTCTCGGTGGACCACGTGATCTGCCCCGAGGAATCCGTGGTCGGCTACATCCAGCAGCTCATTGACTATCCCGAGGCACTGCAGGTGCTGGAGTTTTCGCAGGGCCGGGCCCACCTGGTGGCCGTGCGGGCCGTGGCCGGCAGCCCGCTGGTGGACCACGCCATCGGCGAGATCAGCGAGCGCTTTCCGGCGGCGCAGATGCGCGTGGTGGCGCTGTACCGCAACGACACCGAGGTGCCTGTGGACGCCAGCACGCGTGTGCTGCCCGGCGACGAGGTGTTCGTGCTGGCCGACAAGGAAAAGATCCGCTTTGCGCTGGCCGCCATCCACAGCCTGGAAAAGCCGGTGCACCGCGTGATGATCGCCGGTGGCGGCAAGGTAGGCCTGCGCCTGGCCAAGCGGCTGCACGGGCAGTGCCGGGTCAAGATCATCGAGCGCGACCGCGCGCGCTGCGAGCTGCTGGCGACCGAACTTCCCTCCGACGTGCTGGTGATGAACGGCGACTGCGCCGACGAAGACCTGCTGACCGAGGAAAACGTGGGTGGGCTGGACCTGTTCCTGTCGCTGACCAGCGACGACGAGGACAACATCCTGTCGGCCATGCTGGCCAAGCGCATGGGTGCCACGCGGGTGCTCGCGCTGATCAACCGCCGAGCCTATGCCGACCTGATGCAGGGCAGCACGATCGACATCGCGGTGTCGCCCGCGCAGACGGTGATCGGCGAACTGCTGGCCCATGTGCGCCGGGGCGACGTGGCGGCGGTGCACAGCCTGCGCCGCGGTGACGCAGAGGCACTGGAGGGCGTGGCCCGGGGCGACGCGCGCACGTCCAAACTCGTGGGCCGGCGCATTGACGAGATCAAGCTGCCCGAGGGCGCGCGCTGCGCGGCGTTGGTGCGCGGTGAGGGCAGCGGCTGCGAGGTGCTGATGCCGCACCACGACACGGTCATTGCCGAGAACGACCACGTGATCTTCTTCCTGCCCCACAAGCGCATGGTGCGCGACGTCGAACGCCTGTTCCAGGTGGGCGCGACGTTTTTCTGAGCGGACGCGCCATGGACAGCCTCCTGCCCGTCCTGGCCGTGCTGTCGCGCGTGCTGATGATGTTCGCGCCGGCCTTTCTGGTGCCCCTGGCCTGGTCGTGGGCGCTGGACGACCGCGGGTTGCCTGGCGTCTGGCTGGTGGCATTTGCCGCGACAGCGGGTGCGGGCTGGCTGCTGTGGCGCGCCACACTGCGTCACCGGCGCGAGCTGCAGCCACGCGACGGCATCCTGCTGGTCAATCTGGTGTGGGTGACGCTGACGGTGTGTTCGGCCCTGCCGCTCATGGCGACCATCCCCGGCCTGAGCTGGACGGATGCCTGCTTTGAGGCCATGAGCGCCCTGACGGCCACCGGCGCCACCGTGTTGTCGGGGCTGGACGCGCTGCCGGTGTCTGTCAACGTCTGGCGCTGCTTTTTGCAGCTGATTGGCGGGCTGGGCATCATGTTGCTGGTGGTGGCCATCCTGCCGCTGCTGGGGCTGGGCGGCGTGCAGCTGTACCGGGCCGAGACACCCGGCCCCATGAAAGACACGCGCCTGACGCCACGCATTGCCGAAACCGCGCGCGGTCTGTGGAGCATTTACTTCAGCCTGTCGGCGATCTGCATGCTGGCCTACCGCTGGGCGGGCATGACATGGGCGGATGCCTTCATGCACATGTGCACCACCATGGGCCTGGGCGGCCTGTCATCGCATGACGCCAGCTTTGCCTACTGGGATTCGTTGCGCATCGAGATGGTGGCCACGGTCTTCATGGCGCTGGCCGGCATCAGCTTTGCGCGCTACTTTATTGTCTGGCGTACGCGCTCGGTGGGCACGCTGGCGGGCGATGCCGAGGTGCGTGCGTACTTCACAGTACTGGCGGCCGCCATCGTGGTGCTCAGCCTGCTGCTGGTCACGCAGGGCACCTATGCCAGCTTCCCCGAAGCTCTGCGCGCGGCGGCGTTCCAGACCGTCTCCCTGGCCACGACCACCGGTTACTCGTCCACTGACTACGCGCTGTGGCCTGCCTTTGCACCGGTACTGCTGGTGTTTCTGGGCTGCTTTGTGTCGTGTGCCGGCTCCACCGGCGGCGGCATCAAGATGGTC
>CALRZF020000094.1:0-11657 GCA_943372585.1 Ramlibacter sp. 2FC
GGCTAATTTGATGCGCAGTCTTTAGGGATTTGTGGCGGGGCCACACCCTCCTTTTTCCCCCACTCATCCCCCCCGCCCCTTCTCTGCCCCCGCCGGGGCAGAGAAGGGGAGCCTGGATTTGATTGCACCGCGCCGGACGCGGGCTACTCAAGTGAAGCTGCGTTGCACCACGGCACGCCACGGCCCATGCCTGCGGTTGGGGCTGTGGCTGACCGGCCTGTGCGTCACCGCTGACCGCTTCGCGTGCCAGGACGAGCAGGCGCAGCCGCTCGCGGGGGTGCACTGCAATGCAGCCACGGCCCCAACCGCAGGCGTTGGCTCTGGCGCGCATGGGTGTACCGCAGCGGTTCCCTGTAGTCCGTGGCCGGAGTGCGTTGCCAAATCAGGGCCCCCCTCTCTGCCCCGGCGGGGGCAGAGAGGGGGCTGGGGGGAGAGTGGGGGGAAAGAGAGGTGTGGCCTCGCCAAAGAAGCAAAGAAAAAATTATTTCTTCTTTGAATCTTCTTCAGAAGTGGAGGTGGGAAGCTCCCCCTTCTTCCGCCCGGAAAACATCGTCCACCAAACAATACCCACCAGCAGCACCAACGCCAGCAGCGCTTCAAGCAGAATCAGACCCATGAACGGTTTTCCCTGGTTGGTTGCAACGGTGCTGATTGTAGGAACGCTGGCGGGCTGCGGCAGCCCGCCGCCCTTGCCGCCGGAACCCGCGCCCACGCAGTTACCGCAAGCCACAGCCCCGGCCTTGCCGCCCGACGACGGCGCGCCGCTGCCGCCGGCCATCCAGCAACCCAAAAGCCGCTGGGTGCCGGTGCGCTGGGCTGACCTGCCAGGCTTTGCTGACGATCCGCTTCACGAGGCCTGGAACGCCTGGCTCAAAAGCTGCGAACGCCCCGGCCCGGTGTTTGCGCCGCTGTGCGCCGAAGTGCGCCGCCTGAGCATCGCCGGCGACGCCGATCAGCGCGCCTGGATGCAGCAGCGGCTGCAACCGTACCGGGTGGAGCCGTTACCCGGCGCGGCGGCGGGTGCCCATGAGGGGCTGCTGACCAGTTACTACGAGCCGTTGCTGGACGCCATGCGCCAGCCCACGGCCATGCACACGGTGCCGCTGTACCAGCCCCCCGCTACGCTGGGGGCGCGCCGGCCTTGGTACACGCGGCAAGAGATGGAAACACTGCCCGAGGCCCGCGCCGCGCTGCGCGGGCGCGAGCTCGTCTACCTGGCCGATCCGCTCGACGCCCTGGTGCTGCAGATCCAGGGCTCGGGCCGCGTGCGCGTGACCGAGCCCGATGGCTCGCAGCGCCTGGTGCGCCTGGCCTTTGCCGCCAGCAACGACCAGCCGTACCGCAGCGTGGGCGGCTGGTTGCTGCAGCAAGGGCTGATCCGCGACGCGTCCTGGCCCGGCATCAAGGCCTGGACGCGGCAGAACCCGCAGCGCGTGAACGAGATGCTGTGGAGCAACCCGCGCACCGTGTTTTTTCGTGAAGAGCCGCTCAGTGATCTGGACGCGGGCTTTGGCCCGCGCGGCGCGCAGGGCGTGGCGCTGACGCCGGGTCGCTCCATCGCCGTGGACCGTGAGAGCATTCCCTACGGCACGCCGGTGTGGCTGGCGTCTGCCGGGCCGTCCATCAACCTGCAGCGGCTGGTGCTGGCGCAAGACACGGGCAGTGCCATCGTGGGCGCCGTGCGCGCGGATTACTTTGCCGGCTGGGGCCCACAGGCGGGCGAGCTGGCCGGGCGGCTCAAGCAGCCGCTCAGGCTGTGGGTGTTGTGGCCCCGATGATTGCCAAGGTGATGCCCATGAAGAAAACCCTGTTGCTGGTGGTGGTTGGTGCCGCATTGGGCGGCTGTGCGGGGCCCGGCAGCGGGCCGGCCGCACCGGTGTACTACTGCGAACACGGCATCACCTTCACTGCACGTTTCATCGACGACACGGCGATCCTGGACGGCGCGCGCGGGCGTGACGTGCTGTACCGCGACGCGGGGGGCACATCGCCCACGCAGGCGTTCTACAGCAACCCGCGCATGAAGGCCGAGTTTGGCTTGGGCGCCTCGGGCCGCGAGGCCATCGTGCGTTACCCCCTGTTGCCGCTGGCGGCGCGCTGCGCGCGCGACTGATCACCACCGCTTTCACAAATCCGTCATGGCGTTGCCATGGCGATGTCACACGCGCTGCCTAGTCTCGCGGGTTGAGTTTCAACACCGACCCCGAAAGGCGACCCCGATGAACGCGATGACAAAGCCCGAGCAGCTGGCTGTGCAAGGCCATGACAGTGAAGATTTCAACACCAGCAACAACCCGTCGATTTCCGACGTGATCGAAGCGCGGCTGAGCCGCCGCAGCCTGTTCAAGGCGGGCTTCGGTACCGCCGGGACGGCTGTGCTGGGCAGCGTGGCGCTCACGGCTTGCGGTGGTGGCAGCGATGCGGCGCCGTTGCCCGCCGCGCCGGTGGACACCAGCATCAAGCTGAGCTTCCCCGCTGTGGCCAAGAGCACGGCCGACGTGCTGAGTGTGCCCGCCGGCTACACCGCCACCGTGTTGTACGGCCTGGGCGACCCTCTGACGGCTGCCACACCGGACTTCAAGAACGACGGCAGCGACACCGACTACGACAACCGTGCGGGCGACCACCACGATGGCATGGAGTACTTCGGCCTGAATGCCGCCGGCACGGCGCGCGATGCGGCTGGCGCCGACCGCGGCCTGCTGGCCATGAACCACGAGGCGCTGACCGACCAGTTCCTGCACGTGGCGGGCGTCACCGCCAACCCGCGCCCCGTGGCCGAGGCCGACAAGGAAATCCCCGCCCACGGCGTGTCCATCATTGAAGTGCGCAAGACCGCAGGCAAGTTTGCCTACGACAAGGCGTCTGCGTACAACCGCCGCGTGACCCCGCTCACGCCCATGCAGATCAATGGCGTGGCGCGCGGCAATGCGCTGATGAAGACGAAGTTCTCCACCTCGGGCGCAGAAGCCCGCGGCACCATCAACAACTGCGGCACGGGCTACACGCCCTGGGGCACCTTCCTGACCGGCGAAGAGAACTGGGCGGGTTATTTCACCCGCAGTGCGACGGACGACACCACGCGCGGCGGCGCCACGGCCAAAAGCGTTGTGTCGCTGCGCCGCTACGGCCGCGACGCGGGCGCGGCCAGCCGCCACGGCTGGGAAACGGCGGGCACGGCCGACAAGTACGCACGCTGGAACATCAGCCAGACCGGCACGTCCGCCGACGGCACCGACGACTACCGCAACGAGCTGAACACGTTCGGCTTCATCGTGGAAATCGACCCTTACGACAAGACACAGGCCATTCGCAAGCGCACGTCGCTGGGCCGTTTCGCGCATGAAAGCGCGGCGTTCGGCAAGCCGGTCGCGGGCAAGCCGCTGGCCGTGTACCAGGGCGACGATTCGCGCGGCGAATACATCTTCAAGTTCGTGTCCAACGCCACCTGGAGCGCCGCCGACGCGAACCCCGCCAACCGCATCACCACCGGCGACAAATACCTGGACAGCGGCAAGCTGTACGTGGCCAAGTTCAACGCCGACGGCACGGGCCAGTGGATCGAGCTGAGCATGGCCTCCGCCGCCATTGCCAACTACACGACCTACCGCTTTGCCGACGACGGCGACGTGGCCATCAACTCGCGCCTGGCCGCCGACGCCGTGGGCGCCACCAAGATGGACCGCCCCGAGTGGTGCGCCGTGCACCCCACGACCGGCGAGATTTATTACGCGCTGACCAACAACAGCAACCGCAAGGTCGAGCCTTCGGGTTCGTCGCAGCAGCTGGTGGACGCCGCCAACCCGCGCGCCTACACCGATGCGCCCACGGCAGCCAGCGCCCCGGGCAACATCAACGGCCACATCCTGCGCATGAAGGAAGCCGGCAGTGAAAACGCCGCCACCACCTTCACCTGGGACGTGTACCTGTTCGGCGCGCAGTCCGACGCCAGCCTGACGCAGGTGAACCTGTCGGCCCTGACCGCCGACCAGGACTTCTCCAGCCCTGACGGCCTGTGGTTCAGCCCCAAGACAGGCCTGTGCTTCATCCAGACCGACGACGGCGCCTACACCGACGCCACCAACTGCATGATGCTGGTGGGCGTGCCCGGCCAGGTGGGCGACGGCGCCACCACCACACTGAGCTACACCAAAGCCGACGGCAGCAAGCTGGACGTGGCCACGCGCGTGGGTGCCAAACCCGCGGCTGACAAGCTGCGCCGCTTCCTGGTGGGACCCAAGGACTGCGAGATCACCGGCATCACCGAAACGCCGGACGGCAAGACGGTGTTCGTGAACATCCAGCACCCGGGTGAGACCATCACCAAGGCCAACATCGCCGACCCCACGAAGTACCTGAGCCACTGGCCCGGCAACGCCGGCTACGGCGCAGGCGGCGCCAACGCCCGCCCGCGCTCGGCCACGATCGTGATCACGAAGAACGACGGCGGTCTGATCGGCGCCTGATCCGGGTCAGCCCCGCGCGGGCGGCCCCAAATGCGCCAGCGGCAGGCTGCTGCTGGCCTTGACCTCCCCCAGCGAAAAGCTGGTGTGGAGGTCTTTCACATTGGGCAGGTTGATCAGCACCTTGCGCGCAAACTGCGAAAAGCTGTCCAGGTCGCGGCTGACCACTTGCAGTTCAAACGTGCCCGCGCCGCTGATGTAGTGGCACGACACGATTTCGGGGATCTTGCGGATGGCTTCTTCCATCTCGCGTGTCAGCTCGCCGGTGTTGCGGTTGGCGTCCAGCCGCACAAAGGCCAGCACACCCAGGCCGATCTTGTGGCGGTCGATCTCGGCGCGGTAACCCTTGATGAAGCCGGATTCTTCCAGCGCCCGAACGCGGCGCCAGCAGGGCGCGGCCGACAGGCCCACACGTTGGGCCAGTTCGGCATTGGTCAGCCGGGCGTCGGCCTGCAGTTCGGACAGGATCGCGATGTCAAACTTGTCTAGTGTTTCCATGAAGTGCAATTTTGGGCAAGATTCTTTCTCAAATCAATATAAATCGGGCATAGAACGCAAAGACTTATCTGGGCTGCGGGCATACACTTTGCATGCTGTTAGAGGCCGCGCCCTACCCCGGTGCGGCGTGCAAACTGCCCACAAGGCAGGCCCCCCACGAACTGGAGACCCACAACAATGAACGCCCCTCTGCCCGAGCACATCCGCAAAGCGCTGGAGACCGTCACCCTCGACGACAAATACTCACTGGACTACGGCCGCGCCTTCATGAGCGGTGTGCAGGCCCTGGTGAAGCTGCCCATGCTGCAGCGCCTGCGCGACGCCCAGCAGGGCAAGAACACGGCGGGTTTTATCAGCGGTTATCGAGGCTCGCCACTGGGCGGCTACGACCAGGCGCTGTGGAAAGCCAGCAAGTACCTCAAGGCGCAAAACATCGTGTTCCAGCCGGGCGTCAATGAAGAGCTGGCGGCCACCGCACTGTGGGGCACGCAGCAGCTGGGCTTTTCGCCCGCAGGCACCAACAAGTTCGATGGCGTGTTTGGCATCTGGTACGGCAAGGGCCCGGGCGTGGACCGCTGCTCGGATGTGTTCAAGCACGCCAACATGGCCGGCACCACGCAGTACGGCGGCGTGATCGCCGTGGCGGGCGATGACCATGTGTCCAAGAGCTCCACCGCCGCGCACCAGAGCGACCATATCTTCAAGGCCTGTGGCCTGCCGGTGTTCTTCCCGGCCACGGTGCAGGAGATTCTGGACCTGGGCATCCATGCCTTCGCCATGAGCCGCTTCTCGGGCGTATGGGCCGGCATGAAGACGATCCAGGAGATCGTGGAATCCAGCGCCACGGCCATGATCGACCCCGAGCGTGTGGACATCAAGATCCCCACCGACTTCCAGATGCCGCCCGGTGGCGTGCACATCCGCTGGCCCGACCATGCGCTGGAGCAGGAAGCCCGTTTGTTTGACTACAAGTGGTACGCCGCGCTCGCGTACATCCGCGCCAACCGCCTGAACTACAACGTGATCGAAGGCCCCAACGACCGCTTTGGCATCATCGCCAGCGGCAAAGCCTACAACGACACCCGTCAGGCCCTGCTGGACCTGGGGCTGGATGACGACACCTGCCGACGCCTGGGTATCCGCCTGCACAAGGTGGGCGTGGTGTGGCCGCTGGAGGCCCAGGGCACGCGTGAATTCGCCACCGGCCTGCGCGAGATCCTGGTGGTGGAAGAAAAGCGCCAGGTCATTGAATACCAGGTCAAGGAAGAGCTGTACAACTGGCGCCCCGACGTGCGGCCCAATGTGCTGGGCAAGTTCAACGAGGTCGAAGGCGACTACTCGGGCGGCGAATGGTCCATGGCCAACCCGACCGAGAACAAGCTCTTGCGCGCCAACGCAGACCTGTCGCCCGCGCTGATCGCGCGTGCCATTGCGCAGCGCCTGAAAAAGCTGGGCCTGGACGGCGACATGGCCGCGCGCATCGACGCGCAGCTGGCCATCCTGCAGGCCAAAGAGACCGCGATGAGCGTGGTTGAGGTCAAGGCCGACCGCCAGCCCTGGTTCTGTTCGGGTTGCCCGCACAACACGTCCACCAAGGTGCCCGAGGGTTCGCGCGCCATGGCCGGCATCGGCTGCCACTTCATGGCCACCTGGATGGACCGCAGCACCGTGGGCTTCACCCAGATGGGTGGCGAGGGCGTGCCCTGGACGGGACAGCAGCCGTTCACCACCGACCAGCACATTTTTGCCAACCTGGGCGACGGCACGTACTTTCACAGCGGGTCGCTGGCGGTGCGCCAGAGCATCGCCGCGGGCGCCAACATCACCTACAAGATCCTGTACAACGACGCGGTCGCCATGACCGGCGGCCAGCAGGTGGGCGAGCGGCCCGAGGGCCACAGCGTGGTGCAGATTGCGCAGAGCATGCGCGCCGAGGGTGCCGTCAAGATCACCATCGTGACCGACGAGCCCGAAAAGTACAGCGGCGTGAAGGGCCTGCCCGACGGCATTGCCATCCAGCACCGCGACACGCTGGACGCGGTGCAGCGCGAGTTCCGCGAGATCAAGGGCACCACGGTCATCATTTACGACCAGACCTGCGCGACCGAAAAGCGCCGCCGCCGTAAGCGCGGCAGTATGGTGGACCCTGCCAAGCGCGTCGTCATCAACGAACTGGTGTGCGAGGGCTGCGGCGACTGCGGTGTGCAGTCCAACTGCCTGAGCGTGGAGCCGCTGGAGACCGAGTTCGGCCGCAAGCGCACCATCAACCAGAGCACCTGCAACAAGGACATGAGCTGCCTGAAGGGCTTTTGCCCGAGCTTTGTCACCGTCGAAGGCGGCCAGCTCAAGAAGAAGGCCAAGGACAAGGCGGCGTCCCCGTTTGCCTTGGGCGAGCTGCCCCAGCCGGCGCTCCCGGCCATTCACGGCGCCTACGGCATTGTCGTGGCGGGCGTGGGTGGCACCGGCGTCATCACCATCGGCCAGCTGCTGGGCGTGGCGGGCCACCTGGAAGGCAAGGGCATCGTCACGCAGGACGCGGGCGGTCTGGCGCAAAAGGGCGGTGCCACCTGGAGCCATGTGCTGATCGGCAACCATGCAGACGATATCCGCACCACGCGGGTGAGCATGGCGGGCGCGGACCTGATCATCGGCTGCGACCCGATCGTGGCCGCCGGCAAGGAAACGGTATTGCGCATGCGCGCCGGGCGCACCCATGTGGCGCTTAATTCACACAGCACGCCCACGGCGGCCTTTGTGCGCGACGCAGCCTGGCAAAACCCGGCGGATGCCTGCGTGGCTGAAGTCGTCAAGGCCGTGGGCCTGGACGGTGTGGGCACGTTCGACGCCGATGCCGCGGCCACGCGACTGATGGGCGACAGCATCTACACCAACCCCCTGATGCTGGGCTACGCCTGGCAAAAGGGCTGGATCCCGCTGGGGCACGAATCGCTGATGCGCGCGATCGAGCTCAATGCAGTGGCAGTGGAGCAGAACAAAACCGCCTTTGAATGGGGCCGCCGTGCGGCGCATGACTGGTCGTCGGTGGAAAAGCTGCTGTCACCGGCGCAGGTGATCGAGTTCAAGAAGCGCGAGACGCTGGAAACCCTGGTGGCGCGCCGGGTGGAATTCCTGACGGCCTACCAGAACGAGGCTTATGCCGACAGTTTCAAGGCGTTTATCGACAAGGTCCGTCTGGCTGAGATTCCGCTGGGCAAGACCGTCCTGACCGAAGCCGTGGCGCGCAACCTGTTCAAGTTGATGGCTTACAAGGACGAATACGAAGTAGCCCGCCTGCACACCGACCGCAGTTTCCTCGATCGGGTCAACGGCATGTTCGAGGGCGACTTCAAGCTCAACTACCACCTGGCGCCGCCCATCATTGCCAAAAAGAATGAGCGTGGCGAACTGCAAAAGCGCCAGTTCGGCCCGGCGATGCTGACGGCATTCCGGGTGCTGGCACGCCTGAAGGGCCTGCGCGGCACTGCACTGGACGTCTTTGGCCGCACCGAAGAACGGCGTACTGAGCGCGCCCTGATCGGGGAATACCGGGACAGTGTGGAGCAAATGCTCACATCGCTGAATGGCGCCAACCACGCCCTGGCGCTGGAAATTGCCCGCCTGCCTGAGCAGATCAAGGGTTTTGGCCATGTGAAGGAGCGCAATCTGGCGGCCGTGCGCAATCGCTGGGCAGGTCTGATGAAGCAGTGGCACGACCCGCAAGGGGCCCGCGCCGCCGCCTGAACAACCCCGGACGGCGGTCCGGGTTACATGTCTTTACGCATAGCGCGCGCTTACAATTGCTGGCTCCCGCCAAACGGGCACTGTTCAGTGCCCGTTTGTTTGCGGGTTTTTTGTACTGATCACTTTCGTTGGAGCTGTCGTGTTCATTTCTTCCGCCTTTGCCCAAACCGCGCCCGCAGCTGCTGGTGGCGGCATGCAGTCATCCCTGATGAGCATGCTCCCGCTGATCCTGATGTTCGTGGTGCTTTACTTCGTGATGATCCGGCCCCAAATGAAGCGCCAGAAAGAGCATCGCAACATGATTGAAGCGCTGGCCAAGGGTGACGAAGTGGCAACGGCCGGCGGTGTACTGGGCAAGGTCACCAAGCTGGGCGATATCTACATCGGCATCGAAGTGGCCGAAGGTGTTGAAGTCCAGCTGCAGCGCAGCGCGGTCGTGCAGGTGCTGCCCAAGGGCACCATCAAATAACTCAGCTACAAGATGAATCGATACCCGGTATGGAAGTACGCGATCATCGTGATCGCGTTGCTGGTGGGGGCCATCTATACCCTGCCCAATTTCTTTGGTGAAGCCCCCGCCGTCCAGGTGTCGGCCGGCAAAGCCACGGTCAAGGTGGACAGCACCACACAGGTGCGCGTTGAAGAAGCCCTGAAGGCCGCCGGCATCAAAGCCGAGGCCATCAACTTTGACGGCAACTCCATCAAGGCGCGCTTTGATTCCACTGATGTCCAGCTGCAGGCCAAGGACGCCTTGCAAAAGGCCCTGGTGCCGGACCCGTCCGACCCGTCGTACGTGGTCGCACTGAACCTGCTGTCGCGCTCACCGGCCTGGCTGTCGGCCCTGCGGGCAGGGCCCATGTACCTGGGGCTGGACCTGCGCGGCGGCGTGCACTTCATGCTGCAGGTGGACATGCAGGCCGCGCTGACCAAGCGTGCCGAGTCTTTTGCGGGCGACATCCGGTCGGGCCTGCGCGAAAAGAACATCCGCCATGCCGGTATCACCCGCAATGCGCAAACCGTGGAAGTGCGGTTTCGCGACGCGCAGACCCTGGAAGCTGCGCGCGGCCTGATTGCCGACAGCTTTCCAGACCTGCAGGCTGCGGTTGTGCCCGAGGGCGTCGAATACAAACTGACGGCGACGATCAAGCCTGAAGCCGCACGGCGCATACAGGACCAGGCCCTCAAGCAGAACATCGTGACGCTGCACAACCGGATCAATGAGCTGGGCGTGGCCGAGCCTGTGATCCAGCAGCAGGGGCTGGACCGCATTGTGGTTCAGCTGCCCGGCGTGCAGGACACCGCCAAGGCCAAGGACATCCTGGGTCGTACCGCCACGCTGGAGATGCGCCTGGTGGACGAAAGCGCCGAGGCGCGCTCGGCCGAGCTGGGCACTGGCCCCGTGCCGTTTGGCGCCGAGCGATTCCTGGAGCGCGACGGCCGTGCCGTCATCGTCAAGAAGCAGGTCATCCTCACGGGTGAAAGCCTCACCGACGCCCAGCCCGGCTTTGATTCGCAAAGCCAGCAGCCCAAGGTAGACCTGACCGTGGACGCCAAGGGCGGGCGCATCATGCGCGACACCAGCCGCGAGAACGTCAAGAAGCGCATGGCCATCCTGCTGTTCGAAAAGGGCAAGGGCGAAGTGCTGACGGCGCCCGTGATCCAGAGCGAGCTGGGCAACCGTTTCCAGATTTCCGGCTCCATGACGGTCAACGAAGCCGCCGACCTGGCCTTGCTGCTGCGTGCCGGCTCGCTGGCCGCGCCCATGGAAATCATCGAAGAGCGCACCATCGGCCCGACCCTGGGTGCCGAGAACATCGCCAAGGGCTTTCACAGCGTGGCCTGGGGCTTTGCGGTGATCGTGGCCTTCATGGCGCTGTACTACATGCTGTTTGGGTTGATTTCGGGCATTGCGCTGGCGGTCAACCTGCTGTTGCTGGTGGCCATTTTGTCGATGCTGCAGGCCACGCTCACGCTGCCGGGTATGGCCGCCATGGCGCTGGCGCTGGGCATGGCCATTGACTCCAACGTGCTGATCAACGAACGGGTGCGCGAGGAACTGCGCAACGGCGCCTCGCCGCAGGCGGCCATCCATGCCGGCTACGACCGCGCCTGGGCCACCATCCTGGACTCCAACATCACCACGCTGATCGCAGGCCTGGCGCTGCTGGCGTTCGGCTCCGGGCCGGTGCGCGGCTTTGCGGTGGTGCACTGCATCGGCATCCTCACGTCCATGTTCTCTGCCGTGTTCTTCTCGCGTGGCCTGGTCAACTTCTGGTACGGACGCCAGAAAAAGCTCAAGAGCGTATCCATTGGTACCGTCTGGCGCCCGGCGCCTGATGGCGCTATAACCAAGACCAAGTGAGGAGACGCGAATGGAGTTCTTCAAAATCCGCCGTGACATCCCGTTCATGAAGAACGCGTTGATCTTCAACGTGATTTCGTTCCTGACGTTTGCCGCCGCTGTCTTCTTTCTGCTCACCCGCGGGCTGCACCTGTCGGTTGAATTCACCGGCGGCACTTTGATGGAGGTGAGCTATTCGCAACCTGCCGAGCTGGAAAAGGTGCGCGGTACGGTATCCGGCCTGGGCTATACCGATGTACAGGTCCAGAACTTCGGCACCGCGCGCGACGTGTTGATCCGCCTGCCGGCCCAAAAAGGCGTGAGTTCGGCGCAGCAAAGCGACAAGGTGCTGGCTGCCCTGAAAGAATCCAACCCGGATGTGACGCTGCGGCGCAACGAGTTTGTGGGCCCCCAGGTGGGCGACGAACTGGCCGCTGATGGCCTGAAAGCCCTGGGCATGGTGGTCGTGGGCATCATGATCTACCTTGCCTTCCGGTTTGAGTGGAAGTTTGCCGTGGCGGCGATCTTCGCCAACCTGCACGACGTGGTCATCATCCTGGGGTTCTTCGCATTCTTCCAGTGGGAGTTTTCCCTGGCGGTGCTGGCGGCGGTGC
>CALRZF020000095.1:0-11562 GCA_943372585.1 Ramlibacter sp. 2FC
GATGAGCCAGCACTCCGGCATGGCCGTGCTGGAAGCCAGCAATGACCCGCAGGCCGGCGACGGCGCGTTCGATCCCGAGCGGACCCGGGTGTGGTGCGCCATCCCGCGTGGCAACACGGCTGCCGGTGTTTACGGGGTTCTCAATCCGATCATTCGCCAGTTGCGCATGCTGGGTGACCTGCGCGCCATGACCGATGGCCCCGACGCACCGGATTGCGTGGTGGGTGTGGCCGAATTCCTGAACACCGAGACCTTTCGCCACTGGCGGCGCAGCGCACAGGAAGCCCGGGGCCGCCAGATGGCCGTGATTGAAATCTGCACCGCGCCCAATGTGTTCGACGTGGGCGGCTTTGGCCCGCGCAGCGTGGGCCGCGTCAGCGAAAACATCATTTCGCAAAAGCTGCTGACCGCGATCGTGTTCGAATTGAGCCAGTTGGCCGAAGCCACCGGCTGAGCCGCGCCGCTTAAAGGCTGCGCGCGGAAAACGTGTCGCAGGCCTTCAGGTCGCCGGTCTTGAGCCCGGTGGCAAACCAGCGCTGGCGCTGCGCGCTGGTGCCGTGGGTGAAGCTCTCGGGTACCACGGCACCGCCGCTGCCGCGTTGCAGGGCATCGTCGCCGATCTTCGCCGCGGCGTTCATCGCTTCTTCCACATCACCTTGCTCCAGCACCTGCCGCGCGTTCTGCGCATGGTGGGCCCACAGGCCGGCAAAACAGTCGGCCTGCAGTTCCAGCCGCACGCTCAGGGCGTTGTACTGGGCCTGGCTGACGCGCCCACGCATGTCGTCCATCTTGCGGCTGATGCCCAGCAGGTGCTGCACGTGGTGGCCCACCTCGTGCGCAATGACGTAGGCCTGCGCAAAGTCGCCCGGCGCACCCATGCGGTTTTTCAAGGTTTCGTAAAAGCCCAGGTCGATATAGACCTTCTGGTCGGCCGGGCAATAAAACGGCCCCATGGCCGCCTGCCCCTGCCCGCAGGCGGTGCTGGTTGCGCCCCGGAACAGCACCAGCCGCGGCTCGCTGTACGTGGCACCACCCTTGGTGAACTGCTGCTTCCACACGTCCTCGGTATCGGCCAGCACAGTGGACACAAACTTCGCCATGCGGTCATCGGCCGGCGGGCGCTGCGCCGGGCCCTGCTGCACCTGCGCCGTGGGCGCGCCGCCGCCGCTGAGCACGCCCAGGATGGTCAAGGGGTTGATGCCGAAGATCCAGCCGCCCACCAGCGCGATCACGATCGTGCCCACGCCAATGCCGCGCCCGCCGATCAGGCCACCCAGGCCGCCTCCACCACCGCCACTGCGGCGGTCTTCAACGTTGTCCGATTCGCGGTTGCCTTCCCATTTCATCGTGCGCCTCCTGAGCTACAGTCATTGCATGGTAGCTGTTGCACTCCCCGTGGTGTTGGTCACAGGCTTTGACGCCTTTGGCGGTGACACGCTCAACCCGAGCTGGCTCATTGCCCAGGCCCTGCACGGGCGGCGCATCGCCGGGCACAAGGTGGTAGCAGCGCAGCTGCCCACCGTGTTCGGCGATTCACTGGGTGTATTGCGCGGCCTGCTGCGCACACACCGCCCCGCGCTGGTGTTGTGCCTCGGACAAGCGGGCGGGCGCGGCGCGCTGTCACTGGAGCGCGTGGCCATCAATGTCAATGACGCACGCATTGCCGACAACGCCCAGGCCCAGCCGGTGGACACACCCGTGGTGCCCGGCGGCCCTGCCGCGTATTTCACCCGGCTGCCGGTCAAGGCCATGCTGCAGGCGCTGCAGCGCGCCGGCATTGCGGCCGAGGTGTCGCAGACTGCGGGCACCTTTGTCTGCAATCATGTTTTCTATGGGCTGATGCACGAGCTGGCCACCCGCCGCGTCTTCAAGGCCGTGCGCGGCGGTTTTGTGCATGTGCCCTGGCTGGCGGACCAGGGCTCGCCCGCCATGGCACTGGACGACATGGTGCGCGGCGTGGCCCTGGCACTGCGCTGCGCGCTGGGCACACGGGCCGATATCGCGCAAGGCGCGGGCGCCCTGCACTGAGCCCGTGTCAGTCGGGGCGGGACGCCGCGGCGGGCGGCGCGGGCTGCGGGTCGCGCACCAGTTGCCAGGCCAGCCACATGCCGAGCACGGCGTTGGCCACGCCAAACACGCCCACCACCAGCAGGCCGAAGGTATTGAGCGGCTTGTTCTGCACCAGCCAGCCCAGCGCCATGGACAGCGTGTTGAGCGCCAGCATGATCCAGAACAGCGGGTTGCGCGGCTGGAAAAGGCGTGAGAGTTTCATGTTGCTGCCGATCAGCCCACGATGCCGTACTCGCCGCCCTTTTGCACGGCGCGCTGGTAAGCAGGCCGCGCGTGGATGCGCTGCAAAAACGCAAACAGCCTGGGCCGGCTGGCGTCCAGCCCGCCGCGCGCAGCGGCCGCCTCCAAAGGAAAACTCATCTGGATGTCGGCACCGCTGAATTCGCTGCCCGCAAACCATTCGGACTTGGCCAGCTCCGCCTCCATGTAGTCCAGGTGCTGGCGGATGTTGGGCAGGATGAACGCGCCCTTGGTCTTGGCGGCAATGGCTTTGGCGATGGGCTTGGCAAAAAACGGCATCTTTGCTTTTTCGATCTGGTCAAACACCAGTTTCAGCAACAGCGGCGGCATGGCCGAGCCCTCGGCGTAGTGCATCCAGTAGCGGTAGCGCAGACGCTCGGGCGTGCCCGGCGCGGGCACCAGCGTGCCGTGGCCGTGCTGGTCGATCAGGTATTCCACAATCGCGCCGGATTCAGCCAGCGTGAACGCGCCGTCGGTAATCACGGGCGACTTGCCCAGCGGATGCACCTGGCGCAGCTCGGGCGGGGCCAGCATGGTCTTGCGGTCGCGCTCGTAGCGCTTGATCTCATAGGGCACGCCCAGCTCTTCCAGGAGCCACAGCACACGCTGCGAACGCGAGTTGTTGAGGTGGTGCACGGTAATCATCTGAATGAAGCCTTTCGGTTGCGTGGGGCCGATGTTAAGGGCAATGCGCGAGGGACATTGGGCGCGCCGGCACCCTGAGCGCAGGCTCAGCGCCTAAAATGAAAGCGTGTCCATCCTCAACGCAGACCTGCATTGCCATTCCGTCGTATCCGACGGCACCATGATCCCGGAAGATCTGGCCGCGCGCGCCGCCGCCAACGGGGTCGAACTGTGGGCACTGACCGACCATGACGAAATCGGCGGCCAGCACCGGGCCGCCGCCGCCGCGCACGCGCACGGCATGAAATACCTGACCGGCACCGAAATCTCCGTCACCTTCGCGGGCGCCACAGTGCACATCGTCGGCCTGGGCTTTGACCCCGACAACGCCGCCATGCGCCAGGGCCTGGCCGACACGCGCGGCGGGCGCGGCGCACGCGCCATGGAAATGGCCGACCAGCTGGCCAAGGTCGGCATCAAGGACGCCTATGAAGGCGCGCTGCGCTATGTGGGCAACCCCGAACTGATCTCGCGCACGCACTTTGCCCGCTTCCTGGTGGAAACGGGCGTGTGCAAGGAAACATCTGAAGTCTTTCGCAAATACCTGACCGAAGGCAAGCCAGGGTATGTGCCGCACCGCTGGGCGTCGCTGGCGCATGCGGTGCAGTGGATCACGCAGGCTGGCGGCATGGCCGTGATTGCGCACCCGGCGCGCTACAAGTTCACCGCCAACGAAGAGTACGCGCTATTCACCGAGTTCAAAGCCCACGGCGGGAGCGGCGTCGAGGTGGTGACCGGCAGCCACACCGCGGCCGAGGCCGTGCGCTACGCCGAAACCGCACGCGAGTTCGGCCTGGCCGCGTCGCGCGGCAGCGACTTCCACAGCCCCGACGAGAGCCACACCGACCTCGGCCTGCTGCCCTACCTGCCGGGCGAACTCACCCCGGTGTGGGAATTGCTGGCGGACCGCATCCAGTGAGCGTGCGGCCTGCCAGCTTGCGCACAGGTCAAGGCGCGCTGGCCGGCATTGCGCTGGCCATGGCCGCATGCGCCTGCTTTGCCACACTGGACACCACCACCAAATACGTCAGCGCCACCGTGCCGGTGCTGATGGCGCTGTGGTTTCGCTACCTGTTCCAGGCCGTGGCCACCACCGTGGTGGTGCTGCCGCTGCGCGGCCTGTCGGTGCTGCGCACCGAGCACCCGCGCTTCCAGTGCCTGCGGGGGGTGCTGCTGCTGTCCAGCAGCCTGTTTGCGTTTTTCAGCCTGAAGTTCATGCCCGTGGGGGAGTTCACCGCCATCGTCATGATCACGCCGCTGGTCATCACGCTGCTGGCGGCCACAAAACTGAAAGAGCACGTATCGCCGCTGCGCTGGGCGCTGGTGGTGGGCGGCTTTACCGGCACCATGATCATCATCCGCCCCGGCGGCGAGGACTTCAACTGGACCTTGCTGCTGCCGCTGGGCCTGGTGGCCAGCAACGCCTGGTTCCAGGTGCTGACCAGCAAGCTGGCCAAGACAGAAGACCCCATGACCATGCACTTCTATACCGGCTGGGTCGGTGCGCTGCTGGCCACGCTGCCGCTGCCGTTTGTGTGGATGTCGCTGGATTCCTGGGGCCTGTGGGCCGGACTGTGCCTGATGGGCACCATGGGCACGGTGGGGCACTTCCTGCTGATCCTGGCCTATAAAAAGGCGCCGGCTGCCACCGTCACGCCCTACCTGTACACGCAGATCGGCTTTGCCATGCTGGGCGGCTGGCTGGTGTTTGCCCACGTGCCGGACCAGTGGTCGTTCATCGGCATTGCGCTGGTGGCGGTGTGCGGCGCCGCGGGCGCGTGGCTGACAGTGCGTGAAAGCCGCGTCCAGGTCGAGCCCGTGGAGTCCTGAGCGATCATTGAGCCATGGCACAGTACTTTGAAGTTCACCCCGACAACCCGCAGCCCCGCCTGCTCAAGCAGGCTGTAGCGCTGCTGGAGCGCGGCGGTATCGTGGCCGTGCCCACCGATTCCAGCTACGCGCTGGCCTGCCACCTGGACGACAAGGCCGCCGCGGACAAGCTGCGCCAGATCCGCGGCGTGGACGACAAGCACCACCTCACGCTGCTGTGCCGCGACCTGAGCGAGCTGGCCAACTACGCCCGCGTGGACAACAAGCAGTACCGCATGCTCAAGTCGGGCACGCCCGGCGCCTACACCTTCATCCTGGAGGCCACGCGCGAAGTGCCCCGGCGCGTGAGCCACCCCCAGCGCAAGACCATCGGCCTGCGCGTGCCCGACCACCGCGCGCTGCAGGAGCTGCTGGCGCTGCACGGCGCGCCGCTGCTGGCCACCACACTGATCCCGCCGGGCGAGACCGAGCCGCTGAATGACGCGCACGATATCCGCGACCGGTTCGAGCACCAGATCGCCGGCGTGATTGACGCGGGTGCCTGTCCGTCGGAGCCTACGACGGTGATCGACATGCACGAGGGTGAGCCGGTGGTGGTGCGCCAAGGGCGGGGCGAGCTGGCCCGTTTGGGGCTCTGAGGGACAATGGACACGTGGACATAGCCAACCTGATTCAAACCGTCGCGATCTACGCACTGCCCGTGCTGTTCGCCATCACGGTGCACGAAGCCGCGCACGGATACGCTGCGCGCTATTTCGGTGACAACACCGCCTACATGATGGGGCGCATCACGCTCAACCCCATCAAGCACATCGACCCGCTGGGCACGATTGCGATGCCGCTGCTGCTGTACTTCGCCACGTCGGGCGCTTTCCTGTTCGGCTATGCCAAGCCGGTGCCAGTCAATTTCGGCCACCTGCGCAACCCCAAGCGCGACATGATCTGGGTGGCATTGGCGGGCCCTGCGTCCAATTTCTTCCAGGCCATTGGCTGGGCCATCCTGTTCACCGTGCTGGTGGGCATGGGTGTGCAGGAACGCTTCTTCCTGGACATGGCCAAGGCCGGTGTGCTGGTCAACCTGGTGATGTGGGCCTTCAACCTGTTCCCGCTGCCTCCCCTGGATGGCGGGCGCATCCTGGTCGGCCTGCTGCCCTGGAAGCAGGCGCAGGCGGTGTCGCGCATGGAGCCCTGGGGCTTCTTCATCGTGATGGGCCTGGTGATCGCGGGCATCGTCGGAACCTATTGGCTGCGCCCGTTGATGAGCCTGGGCTACGGCGCTATCGGCCTGCTGCTCACCCCCCTGACCGCCCTGCTGAACTGACATGAGCAACACCGCTATCACCCGTTTCCTGACCGGCATCACCACCACCGGCACGCCCCACCTGGGCAACTACGTCGGCGCGATCCGCCCCGCCGTGGCCGCCAGCCGTCAGCCCGATATCGAGAGCTTTTATTTCCTGGCCGACTACCACGCGCTGATCAAGTGCGACGAGCCCGCACGCATCCAGCGCTCCACGCTGGAGATCGCCGCCACCTGGCTGGCCGCGGGCCTGGACACCGGCAGCGTGTTCTTTTACCGCCAGTCAGACATCCCCGAGATTCCCGAATTGACCTGGCTTTTGACCTGCGTCACCGGCAAGGGCGTGCTCAACCGCGCGCATGCCTACAAGGCGTCGGTAGACAAGAACCACGCCGCCGGCAACGACCCCGACGCCGACGTGACGGCGGGCCTGTTCATGTACCCGGTGCTCATGGCCGCTGACATATTGATGTTCAAGTCGCACAAGATCCCGGTGGGGCGAGACCAGATCCAGCACATCGAGATGGCACGCGACATGGCGTCCAGTTTCAACCACCTGTACGGCGAGCACTTCGTGCTGCCCGAGGCGGCCATTGAAGAATCTGTCGCCACGCTGCCCGGCCTGGACGGGCGCAAGATGAGCAAGAGCTACGACAACACGATCCCGCTGTTTGCGCCGCGCGAGCAGATGCGCAAGCTCATCATGGGCATCCTCACCGATTCCCGCGCGCCCGGTGAGCCCAAGGACACCGAGGGTTCCGCCCTGTTCCAGCTGTACCAGGCGTTTGCCTCGGCGGATGAGACCGCCGCGCTGCGCCAGGCCTATGCTGACGGCATCGCCTGGGGCGATGCCAAGCAGATGCTGTTCGAGCGCATTGACCGCGAGGTTGCGCCCATGCGTGAACACTACGAGGCGATGGTCAACAACCCGGCGAAGGTAGAAGCCATTTTGCTGGCCGGCGCCGACAAGGCACGCGAACTGTCGCGCCCCTTCATGGGCGAGCTGCGCCATGCCGTGGGCCTGCGCAACCTGGGCGCCGCAGCGGTTGCCGCCACGGCCAAAACCGCCAAAACGGCGCTGCCCGCCTTCAAACAGTACCGCGAAAGCGACGGCAAGTTCTATTTCAAGCTGGTGGCGCCCGGCGGTGCTGTGATGCTGCAAAGCCCGGCTTTTGATTCCCCCCGCGAGCCGGGCCAGCTCATCGCGCGGCTCAAACGCCAGGACAGCGCAGCCATCGCCGAGGTCACGCCCTGGTGGCTGGCGGCGGAGGCACCGGCAGCCGTCATCGGCTTGCTGGCCGAAGCAGAATGACCGGCCCTTCTGGCCGCAACAGAAGTCATTTCATATGCAGAAAACTGCATTCGGCGTTATCCTCCATCCTTAAACCCCATCTGGACGAAAGAACTTTCCTCTTATGAGCCTCTATGTCATCGACGACCACCCCCTGATCCGTGAAGCCGTGGTGATGATGCTGCGCCGGCTTCGCGGCGGCGCCAATGTCGTCGAACTGGACCGCCTGGGCGGTGTTGAATCGGCCGTCAAGACCCACGGCGCCCCCGAGCTGATCTGCCTGGACCTGAAGCTGCCCGACACCACCGGCACCTCGGGCATCCATGAGCTCAAGAGACTGTTCCCCGACACGCCGCTGGCCGTGCTGTCTGCATCGCCTGCGGCCGACGCCGAAGAGCAATGCATCGAAGCCGGTGCCGACATCTACATCGAGAAATCCTCAGGTGCCAGCGAAATCGGTGCGGCCCTGCGCGCGCTGATGACAGCCGACGGCGGCTTTGAGGAACTGACCCCCGCCGACAACAAGCTGTCCAAGCGCCAGAAGCAGCTGATCGTCATGCTGGACCGCGGCCTGTCCAACCGCGAAATCGCCGACGAGCTGGGCATCAGCGAACACACGGTCAAGGTTCACCTGTGGCGCCTGTTCCGCCGCCTGGGTGTGAAAAGCCGCACACAGACCATCCACTACGCACGCACTCACGGATTGCTGCCAATCTGAGCAGCGGCGGCCCGCTCGGCCGCCTGCTGCGGGTCGGTCGGCTCCATCAGCAGCCGAAAGCGGGTACCCCGGCCCGGGCGCGACGACAGTTGCACCGGGTGACCCAGGATGTGCGACAGCCGCGCCACGATGTACAGGCCCAGGCCAAAGCCGTCCTCCGTGCCCGCATGCACGGGCACTTTGTAAAACTCCCGGAAGATCTCTCGCTGGTACTTGGGCGCAATGCCCACACCGGTGTCCCATATCTCGATGCGGCAGCCGCCCGGGCCAAAGCGCGACGCTACCAATACTGCGCCCTTCTCTGTGTATTTGATGGCGTTGGACACCAGGTTGCCCACCACGCGACGCAGCAAGATGGGGTCTGACATGATCGCGCCCGGCACCGCATGCAGCCGGAACTGCAGGCCCTTGGCTTCGGCCACAGGGCGGTACTGAAGCTCCAGGTCATGCAGCAGTTTGGCCAGGTCCACGGGCTCGATGTTCAGCCGGATCTTGCCGGAGTCCAGCCGCACCAGGTCAAACAGCGAGTCAAACAGCGCATTGACGGCCTTGGTGCACTCCAGGATCTTGGGGCCGATTTCGTCGGCCAGCTCCGGCTCGCTGCCCAGCCAGTCGGCGTACAGGCCCAAGGCGTGCACCGGCTGGCGCAGGTCATGCGCGGCGCTCGCCAGAAAGCGGTTCTTGATCTCCACGGCGTCCAGCGCGGCCTGGGTCTGGCGTGTGAGCGATTCAATCAGCTGCATGTTGCGGTACTGCAGCTCGAAATTCTTGCGGTGCGTTACATGCAGCCTGCGCCCCGCCTGCAGCAGCAGTTGCCAGAACATCACCAGCAGTACCACCAGCCAGTACTGGTAGGTGGGGCCTTCAAAATGCTGGTCGACCCCGATGCGCCACAGCATCACCGCCAGCGGCAGCAGCGCCAGCACATGCAGGTATTCGCGCATCGTGCGCAGGTGAAACGAAAAGCTGTTGATCGAGAACATGCCCAGCCCCGCCAGGATCAGCCAGCAGATGAACTGGTCCTGCAGCGGTGCACGGTCAAAGTGCAGCAGCGGCGACAGGCCCCAGGCCAGCGCGCTCAACGGCCAGATCCACTGGTACTTCATGAAAAAGGCCGACTGCTCGGCGGAGCCGGCCGTCAGCACGTCGCGCGTATAGCGGTGCACCACCTGCAGGCGCAGCGCGGCCACACCCAGGGCCAGCACCGCCCAGCCAATCAACCAGGCAGCGTTGTGGTCGTTCCACAGCACGGCCACCAGCAGCGGAACCAGCAGCAGGCCCACCAGGCGCGTGCTGCGGGCGGTGCGCATCAAACCGCGGATCAGTTCGCCGTTGATCCATTCCGCTTCGGCGGCGGTGGCAATGGCAGGCGGCAGGTCTGGCTTCATGAAGCCCCGAGTCTAGCGCCCGCGCAACCCCACAACCGCCGCACACCCGCCTAGAATGAAGCGACCCTGTGCTCCTCAAGGACGTTTCATGAAGTTCCTCGCCCCCCACATTCTGGCCGTCGCAGCGCTTGCCTCCCTGGCCGCCTGCACCACCACGCAAGGCCCTCCGGCCGGCGGCGGCTACAAGCCCGGTGAAAGCGCGCCCGCGCGCATCTCCGAAGTTGAGGCCGAGACGCTGACCACGCAGTACCTGGACCTGAAAAGCCAGCGCACGACCATGGTGAACGCGCTGAACAGCACCGGCGACCCGGCCGCCCGGTCGCGCTATGCCCAGGCGATAGACGACCTGTCGCGGCACATGCAGCCGCTGGAATACCGGCTGCGCTCCGCGGGCCGGCCGGTCCCATAAAAGAGGCCCTGCGTGCTAGCATGGCCAATGCAGCCACCCGACACACGCGCCCCAGTCCGACTCAAGTACTCGGTTGAACTCAACTACGACGTCCTGAGCGCGGGCTCGGACTTCATCTTCAACGTCCAGGCCGCACGCACGCGCCACCAGCATGTGGTGCAGGAAAAGCTGGACATCAGCCAGCAAGTCCCGCTGCAAAACCACACCGACAACGCCACGCGCGCGCGCCACCTGCGCCTGCGCGCGGGCGCCGGCCCGCTGAGCATCCGCTACAACGCGGTGCTGGACATTGCCCACCACCACGCTGACCCCGCTGGCCTGGCAGAGGTATGGATCCCTGAATTGCCCGGCGACGTGCTGCCCTACCTGTACCCCAGCCGGTACTGCCAGTCAGACCGGCTGCACCGCTTCGCGGTGGCGCAGTTCGGCGGCATGTGGCAGGGCTACGGCCGTGTGCAGGCCATCTGCGACTGGGTCAACAGCCATGTGGCCTTTGTGTCCAACAGCTCGGGCGGCACCACCACCGCCTGCGACACGCTGCTGGACAAGCAGGGCGTGTGCCGCGACTTTGCCCATCTGATGATCGCGCTGTGCCGCGCAGTGAACATCCCCGCGCGCTTTACCACCGGGGTGGACTACGGCGCCGACCCTGCCCTGGGGCCGCAGGACTTTCATGCCTACGTGGAAGCCTTTGTGGGGCACCGCTGGTTCCTGTTCGACCCGTCGGGCACGGCCATTCCCATGGGCTTCATCCGCCTGGCGACGGGCCGCGACGCCGCCGACGGCGCGTTTGCGTCCATCTTCGGCAGCGTAGTGGCCCACCCGCCCGTGCTGAACATTGAAGCCATACCCGGCTCGGACGGCGTGCTGCGTGTGCCGCAGCGCATTGCCACGGCGCTGTCCACCGACGACGGCCTGGCGTTGCCTGCTGCCTAGGGGGTTTCCCGGGTATTCATGCGCCTTGCGGCGGCATTACCATCGGTAAGTCACTCACATGTGAGTGAATTTTTTCCTCATAAACAGGAGACACCGATGAAGCTGCTTCGCCTGGCCCTTGCGGCCGTTTTCGCCACGGCATTCGCCGCCCACGCGCAGGACTATCCTGTGCGCCCCGTGAAGATCGTGGTGCCCTACGCAGCAGGTGGCGGCGTGGACGCGGCGGCCCGTCTGGTCGCCCAGCACCTGTCTGGCACGATGGGCCAGAACTTCGTCGTTGACGCCAAGCCGGGCGGCGGCACCATCATCGGCACCGAAATGGTCGCGCGCGCGGCCCCTGACGGCTACACGCTGCTGCTCACCGGCGGCTCCACCATGAGCCTGCTGCCGCTTACGCACCCGGGCAAGCTGCCGTTCGACCCACTGGCCGACTTTGCGCCGGTGGGCGTGGTGTCGCGCATTCCGTTCTTCCTGTTTTCATCGGCCAGCATGCCCTACAAGTCGGTCAAGGAACTGATGGACGCGGCCAAGAGCCAGGGCTCCATGGCCTATGCCAGCAACGGCATCGGCGCCATGGGCCATGTGGGCACCGAGATGCTGTTGCAGGCTGCTGGCGCCAAGATGGTCCACATTCCCTACAACGGCTTTGCGCCGGCGCTGAGCGACCTGGTCACCGGCCGCGTGGGCATGGTCATG
>CALRZF020000096.1:0-11523 GCA_943372585.1 Ramlibacter sp. 2FC
AGCAGCGGGCTCACCACAATCATGCGGCAGCCCTGCCAGCCCGCGGGCGTCACGCTGGGGTGCATGTACAGCGTACGGAACTCAGCGGCCTCCAGCACATGGATGGCGTGGCGCGCTCCGGGGGCAATCCACACGGCGCGTGAGGGCGGGACGATGTAGGTCACTTCGTCCAGCGCATCGGGGCCGCGCGCGGCAATGACCTGCAGCATGCCGCTGGCGCTGTACGCCAGCTGCGCCCAGGCGTGCTGGTGCGGCTCGAAGTGGGTGTCGGCCGCCATGCTGCGGGCGCGCACGCGCACCGGGCGCTCGCGGCTGGGGCGAAAAGGGTCTGTGTCGCCAACAGGGGTGATGCGGGGATGCTGGGCTCTGGGCATGACAGGTTTGGCCGGTTTTCGCTGAAACATGGCGTTTCGTCGTGTTTCAGCAAGCAACCCCAATACTACGATACGGCCCATGAATACCGCTGCCTTGAACCCTTCGTCCGGCGGCCCCGGCCTGCGCCAGGACGCCTCCGTGATTGGCCTGGTCGGCTTGGCCCACATGATCAGCCATTACAGCCAGCTGCTGCTGGCCCCGCTGTTCCCCTGGCTCAAGGACGAGTTCAACGCCAGCTACACCGAGCTGGGTTTTCTGATGACGCTGTTCTTCGTGGTGTCGTGCGCGGTGCAGGCGGCGTCGGGCTTTCTGGTGGACCGCCGCGGCCCGCGCCCCATCCTGTTTGCGGGCCTGGCGCTGCTGGGCCTGGCGGCTTTTGGCTTTGCCATCAGCACCAGCTACTGGATGATGGCGGCGTTCTCGGTCCTGGCCGGCGTGGGCAACGGCGTGTTCCACCCGGTTGACTACACCTTGATCAACCGCAAGGTCAGCGCGCCGCGCCTGGGCCACGCCTACAGCGTGCATGGCATCACCGGCAGCCTGGGCTGGGCACTCGCGCCTGCCATGCTGGTGCCGCTGGCGCTGGCGTTCTCCTGGCGCGTGGCACTGGCAGGTGCGGGCACGCTGGCGTTTGTGGTGCTGGCTGTGTTGTGGTTCAACCGCGCTACGCTGGCACTGCCTGCGAGCCCGGCGGCACCGGCCAAAGGGGCCTCGATGGCCCCCGGCGGCGCAAGCTTCGACTTCCTGCGCATTCCTGCGGTCTGGATGTGCTTTGGCTTCTTCTTTGTCTATGCCATCGTCATCAGCGTGGTGCAGGCCTTTGCGCCCGAGGCGGCGCGCCAGCTGCATGGGGTGCCCCTGGCCCTGGCCGCGATGTGCCTCACGATTTACATGGTGTGCAGCGCTTGCGGCATGGTGCTGGGTGGCTTTCTGGCCGCCGACCCGGCGCGGTGCGAGCGCATCGTGGGGGCAGGGTTCGGCGCAGCCGCCGTCGTTGCGCTGACGCTGGCACTCGCGCGCCTGCCGGTGCTGGCTGTCCCCGTGATGTTCGGCGTCATGGGGTTTGCGTCGGGCATCGCAGGGCCTTCGCGCGACCTGCTGGTCAAAAAGTCCACGCCCGAGAACGCGACGGGCCGTGTCTATGGCGTGGTGTATTCAGGCCTGGACATCGGCCAGGCAGCAGCGCCGCTGGTGTTCGGTGCGCTGATGGACCACCAGCGGTACTCTGCCGTACTGGTGGGATTGGCGGTGGTGCAGGGCGTGCTGATTGCCAGCGCGTTCAATGTGCGGCGTGTGCGCCGCACGGCGCTGGCAGCGGCCTGAGAAGGATAGCGCTATTACTTCTTGAGCGAGTCCATCATGCTGTCCTCGCTGAAGGGGTGCCAGTTGGGCGGCAGCGACGCAATGGACTCGCGTGCGCGAAACTCCGCGCTTTCAAGGGCCTGGCTCTCGGTGGAATACAGGTGGTAGCTGCGCACCTTGTGCTGCGCGTTGATGTTGTGCACGGAGTCGGGCTTGGCGATGCAGATCTTCGCAAAGCCAATGAATTCGTCACCGCTTTCCACGGTGTACGCCGCAATGAAGTAGCCCTTGAACGGGCCGGTGATGCGTTCCATAGATCTGTATTGTGAACGAGCCGCCAGTTTATTTGGTTACCGGAGTTGCGCAACCCGATGCGCATGTAAGCAGCATGCCCCGTACGATCAGTCCACTTTTAGGAGAGTAACTGATGGCATTGCAAAGCCCGTTTTTCAACAAGCGCGAACCTGATAACTTCAACACCCGTTCCGGCAGTACGCAAGCCGGTGGGTCCAGCTACAACCCGGCGGGCACCCAGGCCGCCAACAGCGCCGCAGCCCCTGCGGCCAGCAGCGCGGCAACGGGCAGCGCTTCGGGCAACACCTCCAGCGGCACTGCAAATGCAGGCGGGCGCGAAGGCGAAAGCAAGCTCACTGTAGGGCCGAACATCAAGCTCAAGGGTGTGGAGATTACGGATTGCGACACGCTGGTGGTTGAGGGCTCCGTCGAGGCCACGATGGATTCGCGCGTGATCCAGATCTCCGAGCGCGGCGCGTTCAAGGGCTCCGCGGAGATCGACATTGCCGAAATCCGGGGCGAGTTCGACGGCAATCTGACGGTGCGCCAGAAGCTCATGATCTATTCCACAGGCAAGGTCACGGGCAAGATCCGCTATGGCAAGGTGGTGATTGAAGAGGGTGGGCAACTGTCGGGCGAGATTTCGTTTGGCACGGCGCAGGTGGCGCAGCGTTCGTCGTCGTCCGCTTCTTCAGTGGTTCGTACTTCCACCGGGCTGCAGGCAGCGGTCTGACGTCGCAACGCGACTAGACAGCGCTCTTGTGGCGCGCGATGCATGTGTCCAGTACCTCACCCGCATCGCGCTGCCACCAGTTGCCAGTAGAGAAAATCTCGACCTCGCTGTAGCCGTCAAAGCCCTGCGCCTCGACCCAGCCCCGAATCTGGGGGATGTCGATCACGCCGTCGCCCATCATGCCGCGGTCGTTCAGCAGGTCGGTGGTGGGCGTCATCCAGTCGCACACGTGAAAGGCCAGCAAACGCGCCTTGCCGGCGCGCGCGATCTGGTCCTTCAGCTTGGGGTCCCACCAGCAGTGGTACACGTCCAGGGCCACACCCAGCGCCTCAGACTGCGTGGGGTCCAGCTCGTCACAGACGTCCAGCGCCTGCTCCATCGTGTTGATGCAGGCGCGGTCTGCCGCATACATGGGGTGAAGGGGCTCGATGGCCAGCGGCATGCCGCATGAACCCGCGTAATCCAGCAGTGCGCCGATGCCGTCGGTTACCTGGGCGCGCGACAACTGGAGGTTCTTGTGTGCAGCCTTGCCTGCCAGTGCGCCGGGCAGGGCGCCCACGACCAGCACCAGGCAGCGTGCGCCCAGTTCGCAGGCCTCGTCCACTGCGCGGCGGTTGTCCGCGTGTGCGGCCTGGATGCCCGCGTCGTCGACAGCCGGGAACATGCCGCCGCGGCAGTAACCCGACAACGCCAGCCCGTGGGCCTTGACGAGCTTTGAAACGGCGTCCAGCCCGGCGGCAGCCACCTGGTCGCGCCAGGGCGAGATGGCGCGGATGCCGCGCCGCGCACAGGCTTCGATGATGTCGGGCAGCGGCAGGTCCGCGCCCCGGCTCTTGCGCACGGTGGCGGTGTTGATGGACAGCCAGCGGTGGTCTTGTGAAAAGTCACGCATGGCTATTCAATGCCGTGCAGCGCCAGCAGCGTCTTCATGCGGTGCGCAGCCAGGTCGGGCTTTTGCAGCAGGTTGGCTGCATCGGCCAGGCGGAACAGTTCGCACAGATGCGCCAGCGAACGCGTGCTCTGCTGGCCGCCCACCATGGTGAAGTGATTCTGGTGACCATTGAGCCAGGCCATGAACACCACACCTGTCTTGTAAAAGCGCGTGGGCGCCGCAAAAATGTGGCGCGACAAAGGCACGGTCGGGCCGAGGATGGCGTGAAACCTTGCGTCGTCGCCCTGGGCCAACGCACCCAGCGCCGAGGCAGCGGCCGGTGCAATCGCATCAAAAATGCCCAGCAACGCATCGCTCTTGCCATGGGTGGGTTCGCCGCCAAAACCATCACCTGCAATCAGCTCGGCGTAGTTGAAATCGTCGCCCGTGTACATGCGCACGCCCGGTGCGAGACGGCGGCGCATCGCGATCTCTTTTTCCTTGTCCAGCAGGGATATCTTGATGCCGTCCACCTTGGATGCGTTGGCGGCAATGATGCCCAACGCCGTGTCCATGGCCGCGTCAACGTCCCTGGTTCCCCAGTAGCCGGCTAGCGCCGGGTCGAACATGTCGCCCAGCCAGTGCAGCACCACGGGCTGCTTTGCCTGGCTCAGGATGCGGTTGTACACACGCTCATAGTCGGCGGGGCTTTGGGCCACGCGCGCCAGTGCACGGCTGGCCATGACGATGAGCTTGCCGCCGAGCTTTTCAATGGCCTCCATCTGGGTTTCGTAGCCGGCGATGACCTCATCGACCGTCTTCACATCGTCCAGCACCAGGTGGTCGGTGCCGCAGCCGGACGCGACCAGCGCGCCGGGCATGTCCCGGGCCGCATCAAGCGACCTGCGGATGAGCTCCAGCGAGGTGGGCCAGTCCAGCCCCATGCCGCGCTGCGCCGTGTCCATGGCTTCGGCCACGCCCAGGCCCAGCGACCACAGGTAGCGGCGGTAAGCGATGGTGGTGTCCCAGTCCACGGCGCATTGCAGCCACGGGTCGATGGCGGCGCGCGGGTCGGCCACCACGTGGGCGGCGGAATAGGCGATGCGGTTGAACTTGATGCCACGCGGCGGCTGTGCCGGCGGCGTGCCGGTCAGCGTATAGGGCGACAGCGAACCGCCGGCGCCGGGAAGGGTGAGCGACAGGGCCATGGTGCTTGCCTCAGACCTTCAGTGCAGGCACGTCCACCCAGCGGCGCTCTTTCCAGCTTTGCAGCGCGGCCTCGACCAGCTGCACGCCCTTGGCGCCTTCGGGCAGGGTCCACTTGTACGGCGCGTCTTCAACCACGTGGCGGATGAAGTGTTCCCACTGGATCTTGAAGCCGTTGTCGTAGACCTGCGTGTCGGGCACGTCCTGCCATTGGTCGCTGAAGTTCATGGTCTGCCGCACATCGGGGTTCCATACGGGGCGCGGCGTGTTGACACGGCTTTGCGCCTTGCAGTCGGTCAGCGTCGCCACGGCCGAGCCGTGCGTGCCGTCCACGTGAAAGGTCACCAGGTCTTCGCGGTTCACGCGTGTGGCCCACGACATGTTCAGCTGCGCGACCACCGGCTCGCCGTTGTGGCCCACCAGTTCGGCAATGGCATATGCGGCGTCATCGGCCGTAGCGGCGTAGGGCTTGCCGGCCTCGTCCCAGCGCTGCGGGATATGGGTGGCCCCCAGGCAGGTGATGGACTTCACCTCGCCGAAAAGGTTGTCCAGCACATAGCGCCAGTGGCACATCATGTCCAGGATCATGCCGCCGCCGTCTTCGGTGCGGTAGTTCCAGCTGGGCCGCTGGATGGGCTGCAGGTCGCCCTCGAACACCCAATAGCCGAACTCCAGGCGCAGCGACAGCATGTTGCCGAAGAAGCCTGCGCGGCGCAGCATGTCCAGCTTGCGCAGCCCGGGCAGGAACAGCTTGTCCTGCACGGCGCCGTGCTTGATGCCGCTTCTGGCAGTGGCTTCCTGGGCCAGCCGCGCGATCTCCACCGCTTCGTTCAGGTTGGTAGCGATGGGCTTTTCACAATACACATGCTTTCCGGCGCGGATGGCCTTGGCGAGCAGCGTGGGGCGCATCTGCGTGGTGCCGGCGTCAAAAAAGACAGTGTCGTCCTTGTTGGCCAGCGCCGCGTCCAGGTCGGTGCCCCAGCGTTCGACGTTGTGGGCCTTGGCCAGCGCCTCCATCTTTTCGGCATTACGCCCGATCAGGATGGGGTCGGGCATGACCTTGTCGCCGTTGGACAGCGTGACACCGCCCTGGTTGCGGATGGCGATGATGGAGCGGATCAGGTGCTGGTTCATGCCCATGCGTCCGGTGACGCCGTGCATGATGATTCCAAGTCGTTGTGTGGGCATGGGTTTGTCCTTTCAGGGCAAAGCGGCGGCTCGCGGCGCGCTTTTTGCACCGCTTTCGCCATAGAAATTCAGGGGTTGTCGGTTATTGCTGGACCTGCAGGCCGGCGGCCTTGACCAGGGCGGCGTTGCTCTTGATCTCGTCGCGGATGTAGGCGTCAAACTGCTCTGGCTTCATCGTCCAGGCGTCCGCACCCAGGCGTGCAAAGCGGTCTTTTACCTCGGGCGTGGCCAGGGCCTTGACCAGTTCGTCGTTGAGCCGGTTCACGATCTCGCGCGGGGTCTTGGCGGGCGCCATCATGCCGATCCAGAAGTTGAACTCCGAGCCCGGCACACCGGCCTCCGCCGTGGTGGGTACATCGGGCAAGGCCGCGGCGCGGCGCGATGAGCCCACAGCCAGCGCGAGCAGGCGGCCGTCCTTGATGTGGCCGATCACCGGCGAGATGGGCGAGAAGTAATAGTCCAGCCGGCCCGCCATCACTTCGGTCACGGCGCCGGCCGAGCCGGTGAACGGGATGTGCACGGCATAGAACTGGCCGGCCATCTTGAACTTCTCGGCGTTCAGGTGGGTGGCGCTGCCCTGGCCGGCGGAAGCGTAGTTGAACGAGCCCGGCTTGGCCTTGGCGGCCTGCACCAGTTCCTTGACGGACTTGATGTTGCGCGACGGCGCCATTACCAGCACATTGGGCGTGGAGGCGATGGGGCTGATACCTGCGAAGTCTTTTTCGGTGTCAAACGGCAGCTTGGCGAAGGTGGACGGGCTCACCGTGTGCGACGAGCTGTGGATCATGATGGTGTAGCCGTCGGGCGCGGCCGTGGCCACCGCCTGCTGGCCGATGGTGCCGCTGGCGCCACCGCGGTTGTCGATGATCAGCTGCTGGCCCATGCTGGCGCCCATCTTGTCGGCAATGGCGCGCGCAATGATGTCGGTGGTGCTGCCCGCCGCGAAAGGCACCACCACGCGGATGGGCTTGCTGGGGTAACCGCTTTGGGCAAAGGCTGTGCTGGCAACCGTCAAGGCGGCCAGGATGGCGATACGTACCGGTTTCATGGTGTCTCCTTTTAAAACTGAAAAGCGACAGCTTTAATTAACCAAATTGATAATTGAATATTGAATTGGGCGATGCAATTCTAGGTGAATCAAGGGGAAAATCAAATAATAGCCATGGGAAAACAAGATCTATTAACCAAATGGTGATTTCATGCAATGGCCGCCAAGCTGTCCCAATGGGGATGGACCGATGAGGCGAAGCCCACTGCCGCATGCACACTGGCCAGGCTGATGCGGCCGCCGCGAACGTGCAGGCGAGGGCGTTGCCCGGCGGCGTAAAGGTCGCCATGTGCGCTGGCAAACGCGGCAGCCTCCCCGGCGGGCGCTGTGCCGAAGCCGTCCACATAGTGGTGTCCGTTGCGCTCGATGTGCGTGATGCCCAGGCTGCTGGCCAACGCGCAGTCTTGCTGCACGGCCAATCCGGCCTGGCAGGTCAGGTCTTCACCTGACAGCAGCAATTGCCCCGGCGACTGCGCCACAAGCACGGCGTTGTGCAGCGACCGGTAAATGCCTTTGCACGCCTTGCTGGAAATACCGCGATAGCCCAGCGCAATGCCCTGCTCAAAGGCATCGGCCTGGTCATCGGATTCATCCAGGATGACCGGCACGCTGATGCCCAGCCCGGCAATGGAGGATTGCAGCGCCAGTGCGCGCGCCAGCGGTTGCTCCAGCAGCAGGGTGCGTGACAGCAGCCCCTGCAAAACGGCTTGCGCGGTCAGTGCGCGCCAGAATTCACCGAGCGACTGGGCTGAGCTGAATGTCTCATTGCCGTCCAGCGTCACCCGGTAGTCGCCCGCGCGTGCATCCAGCAAGGCTGCAATACGCGTGAGCCGTTGCACGTCCGCGTCCAGTTGCCCCGACAGTTTGAGTTTGAAATGGTGCAGGCCGCCCTGTGCAATGGCCGCCTCCAGCGATGCGGGCAACCCGTCGCGGGGGTCCGCGTCCGGTGTGTCTGCCAGTTCGCTTTCGGTGATGCGGTCCGCCAGGCCCACCGTGTGCCGCAACACCACACCAGCGGGCGCCTGCGCCACAAGCTTCCTGCTGAAAGGGTCGCCCAGCGCGCCCGAGCGCAGGCCGCCGGACCACGTCAATCCGCAGGCGCGCAGCGCGGCGTCGGCCACGGCCTTGTCCATCTGCGCCGTGCCGAACTGCGCCGCCAGGCGCGGCAGCCCGCGGGCGACGGTACGTGCGACAGACGCCTCGCCGGCTTGCGCGGACAGCTCCCATGGCGTGAGTGCCGCGCCTTCGCCCAGGTAGGCCTCGGCGGCGGCGCGAAGCGATTCGCGCAGCTGTGCAAAATTCTGCTCGTGCGTCAGGGCCGGGTTCTTGTCGAACCATTTCGGCACCATCAGCTCGGCGGTTGCACCCTCCACCGCACGGCCGTTGACTTGCGCAATCACACGCACGAACGCCTGCGGGCAATGTGTCACGGTGGCCGCGCCGAAGCGAAAAGGCAGCCGCAGGGTAACGGCGCGCTCGTACAGCTCGATGCTGCGCAGGCGCAAGTTCACAGCCTCATTCATTGCAAAGCCTCCCAGGCGCCGCGCACATAGGCAGCGCTGGCGGCTGCACAAGACAGGGGATCGGGTTCATAGATGAAGGGTTCGAGTGCGATCCAGCCCCGGTAGTTTTGTTGCTGCAGCACACGCAGCACCGGTGCGACGGGTGTGTCGCCCTGGCCGGGGCCGCGGCGGTTGCGGTCATTGAGCTGAACGTGGGCCACATGGCCGCTGGCCAGATACCGGGCCAGCACTTCGGCCGGTGCCTGCGCTTCGGTTTGCGAAGCGGCGCTCAGGTCGAACATCGTGCGCAGCGCGGGGGAGCCGATACGGTCCACGACGGCCGCCGCTTCGGCAACGGTATTGAGCACCGGCGTTTCAACGCGGGACAGGGGTTCTATGCAGTAGACGAGGCCGGCATCCTGCGCCACCCGGGCCAGTTGCGCCCAGCCGTCTTCGCAACGCGCAAGCGCATCGGCCACGCTTTGCCCCGGCGCCGGCGAGCGCTGCTGCGGCGAGCCATGCACCAGGACACTGGCGCCGCAGGCACGCGCAAAGCGAACCAGATGCGCCAGGAAGCTGACGGTACGCGCATGAAGCGCCGCATCGGGAGTGGACAGTGACAGCCCGGTGGGCGCCACCAGCAGCCAGTGCAGGCTGGCGATCAACACGCCGTGGTCGGCCGCAGTACGCGCAAGGCGTTGGGCATCTGCCTCGTTCAGCGCTGACGGATCGTCGGCCAGTGTGAAAGGCGCCACTTCCAGTGCCTGGCAGCCCATCGCCGCTGCCAGGCGGCACTGCCCGGCAAACATCTGGTCGCGCAACACTTCATTGCACAGTGCAAGCTTCATCTCAGTGCGCCTTCAAGCCGGCCAGTGCCCTGGCGCGCGCCCACCCGGCCTTGACGCCCCGGTTGAAGGAGGGCACGTACATGAGCATGGTGAAGATGGTCACGCCAGCCAGCAGCATGCAGATGGGGCGCGTGAAGAAGGGCGAGAAATCGCCGTCGCTGATGGTCAGGCCGCGGCGCAGGCTTTTGTCCAGGATGTCACCGAGCACCAGGCCCAGCACAAAGGGTGGGATGGGGTAGCCCCGGCGGCGCAGCAGGAACGCGCACACACCGACGGCCAGCATCAGGTAGACGTCGAACATGCGCGAGGCAATGGCGAAAGAGCCCACGGTGCACATCACCATGACCACCGGCATGATGATGGAGCGCGGGATGCGAACGATCAGCAGCAGCGGCTTCACCAGGAACAGGCCGAAGAACAGCATGCCCAGCGTGGCCAGCAGCGTCATGGCCACCACGTCATAGACAAACTGGGGCTGGTTCACCATCAGCATGGGGCCGGGTTGCACGCCATGGATGATCATCGCCGCCATCAGCACGGCCGAAGGCGCCGATCCCGGAATGGCCAGCGCCAGGGCCGGGATGATGCCGCCGGGAATGGAGGCGTTGTCGCCCGTCTCGGCCGCGATCAGGCCTTCTACCGAGCCTTTGCCGTACTTTTCTTTTTCCTTGCTGGCACGGCGCGCGGCTGCATAGGAAGACCACGCGGCCATGTCTTCACCCACGCCGGGCAGCACGCCCACATAAACGCCGATCACGCCGGAGCGAAGAATGGTTTTCCAGTGGACCAGCACATCGCGGATGCGCGGCAGCACCGAATCGACGGCGTTCACCGTGGCGCGCTTCACCGGCTCGGACAGCACGGTCAGGATTTCGGCAAAGCCAAATGCGCCGATGAGCGCGGGGATCAGCGAAATGCCGCCTTCCAGGTTATGGATGCCGAATGTGTAGCGGTTGGTCGCATGCAGGCCGTCCTGGCCGATCAGCGTGACGAACAGGCCCAGAAAGCCCATCAGCCATCCCTTGAGCGGGTCAGCGCCCGCGATGGAGCCGGACATCATCACGCCGAAAAGCGCCAGCCAGAACAGCTCGAACGAGCCAAACGCGAGCGCGGATTCGCCCAGCGTGGGTGTCAGCAATGCAAGGCACACCACGCCAAACAGCGACCCCAGCACCGAGCCCGTGGTGGCAATGCCCATGGCGCGACCGGCCTGGCCTTGCAGCGCGAGCTGGTGGCCGTCCAGGCAGGCGGCGGCATTGGCGGCAGTGCCGGGAATGTTCAGCAGGATGGCGGTGCGGCTGCCGCCGTAGATGGTGCCTACATAGGCGCAGATCAGGATCAGGATCGCATCATTGGGCGGCATCTTGATGGTCATCGTCGTCAGCAGCGCGATCGCAAGCGTGGCTGAAAGCCCCGGCATGCATCCGATCAGGATGCCCGCCAGCGTGGCGCCCAGCGCGTACGTCAGGGGCCAGAACGAGAAAAAACCGCCCAGCGATTGGCCGAGCAGATGCAAGCCGTCAAACATGGCGGCCTCGTTGAACAGGAGTCGTCATGGCAGGCGAACCAGAAAAAGGGTTTGGAAAATAAAAGGGATGACGACAGCGCCGCCGACGGCCACTGCGGCAGCGACCGCCAGGCCGCGCCCGGTCTGGCCCGCGGCCTGGCGCTCTTTCCATTGCAGCAGCGTGATGTGCGCAAACAGATACAGGCCTGCCGCCACACCGAAGTGCAGCGCATGGCCGACCAGGCCGCCGGCAAAACCCAGGCATAGCAGCAGCGTCAGGCCAATGCGCTGCCAGTCGGCGCTGCCCTCATCGTCAGCAACAAGCGCCTGCGCGCGCAGGGCTCGCATCGTGATCAGCAGACCGCAGATGGCGATGATCACGCCCAGGATGCCCGGCAAAAGCCCTGGCGCGCCAAACCACTGCACGCCCTGGGATTCGAGGCGGTCGATACGCAGCGCGCCGACGGTAATCGCCGCGCCGAACACCACCCACATCGGGCCCCAGGTGCGGTCGGACTTTGAGGGCAGCGCAGGGCTGGCTGTAACTTCATTCATGCTTTGGCGTGCCGGTGGTGGTGCTCAGGGCTTGGCAATGCCCAGCTTGTCGGGCGAAACCTTGGTTTTGCCGCTGTCATGCATCAGCCATGCA
>CALRZF020000097.1:0-11509 GCA_943372585.1 Ramlibacter sp. 2FC
CGGCGCAAGCCCTGGTGGCCGAAACGCTGCAAGCCGGGCGCGAGTGGCTGGATGAAGCCCAGGCCAAGGCCCTGCTTGAGGCTTATGGCGTGCCCATTGTGCGCACGATGAAAGTGCAGGATGTGGACGCCGCCGTGCAGGCCGCACAGGACATCGGTTTTCCTGTGGCGCTGAAGGTGGTGTCGCCGCAAATCCTGCACAAGTCCGACGTGGGCGGCGTGGTGCTGGGCCTGGGCAACGCTGACCAGGTGCGCACGGCGGCTGCCGGCATGCTTGAGCGCCTGGCCGCCCAGCGCCCCGACGCTGTGATAGAGGCCTTTACCGTGCAGGCCATGGCGCAGCGGCCCGGCGCGCAGGAACTGATCCTGGGCATAGCCAGCGACCCGGTGTTCGGCCCCGTGGTGCTGTTTGGCGAAGGCGGCACGGCGGTGGAACTGCGGCGCGACCGTGCCATCGCGCTGCCGCCGCTGAACGACGCGCTGGCACATGATCTGATCGCCCGGACCCAGGTGGCGCGCCTGCTGGCCGGCTACCGCGGCAAGCCCGCAGCCGACATGGCTGCGCTGGTGCGCACGCTGCTGCGCGTATCGCAGATGGCCTGTGACCTGCCCGAGCTCATGGAGCTGGACATCAACCCGCTGCTGGCGGATGCGCAGGGCGTGGTGGCCCTGGACGCGCGCATCCGCGTGCGCCGCTGCGCGCCGGGTGAGCCCAGCCGCCTGGCCGTGCGGCCCTACCCGGGCGGGCTGGCGCAAACGGTTCAGGTGCACGGCCAGGCGCTGCAGGTGCGCCCCATCCGATCTGAAGACGGCGAACGGTTGAAAGCGTTTTACGCAGCGGCATCGCCCGCTGATCTGCGGCTGCGCTTTTTCTCTTCGCGTCGCGAAGTGCCGCTGACAGAGCTGGCGCGCTACAGCCAGATCGACTACGACCGGGAGATGACCTTCATCGCGCTGGACAGCTCGAACGTCATGGCCGGTGAAGTGCGCGCCGTATGCGACCCCGACAACGTCAGCGCCGAATTCGCCATTCACGTGGCCGGCCCCTGGCAGGGCAAGGGCTTGGGCCGGCTGCTGCTGGAAAAACTCATTGCCTATGTGCGTTCACGCGGCACGCAAGAGCTGGTGGGCCAGTGCCTGGAGCAAAACGAAGGCATGGCCGCGCTGTCGCGGCGGTGCGGGTTTGAGGTGGAGGCTGTGCCGTCGGCCGACACGCTGTCGCTGCGGCTGAAACTGTAGTTGCCTGCTCTGACTCTGCGCTTTACACATCGGATACACGTCTGACACCTGTCGTTGCACGGCACCGCATCAGAATGCGGCATGAGTGCACCTGCAATTGCCCTGAACCGCTTCGGGCTTGGTGCCCGGCCTGACGAGCCGGCGCCGGCCGATCCCCGCCAATGGCTGCTTTCGCAAATCGACACCTACCAGGCGCTGCCCGCGCCATGGAAGCCGATCGCGCGCACGCCCGCGCTGGTGGGCGTGTGGCTGGAGCAGCAGCGTGCGGTCAGGCAGGCGCCGCAGGGGCAGCGCAGCGGGATACGCGAGGCCTACCTGCGCCAGGGGCGGGATGACTATGTGGCGGCCGTGGGTGCCCGCACCGCCAGCGCGCTGCAGACATCGACACCCTTTGTGGAACGCATCGATCACTTCTGGTCTAACCACTTCGCCGTATCAGTGGACAAGCTGCTGGTGGTCGGGCTGGCGGGCGGGTTCGAGGCAGACGCCATCCGGCCGCATGTGCTGGGCCGCTTTGAAGACCTGCTGCTGGCCAGCGTGCGCCATCCGGCCATGCTGCTGTACCTGGACCAGGCGCAGTCCATCGGGCCGGGAAGCCCCGCGGGCCGGCGCGCGCAGGACAGGCGGCAAAACGGCCGCGGCCTCAACGAGAATCTGGCCCGCGAAATCCTCGAGCTGCACACTGTCGGCGTGCGCAGTGGCTACACCCAGGAGGACGTGACGGAGTTCGCGCGGGCACTCACCGGCTGGACGCTTCCGGGCGATGCGCCCGGCGAAGGTGACGAAGCCACCTTCCGTTTCGTACCCGCCCTGCACGAGCCAGGCCCACGAACCGTGCGTGGGCGCACCTATCCCGACGGCGGCGAAGAGCAGGCCCGCGCCATCCTCCACGACCTGGCCACCGCGCCCGAGACCGCGCGCCACATTGCCACCAAGCTGGCACGGCACTTTGTGGCTGATGACCCGGCGCCGGCACTGGTGCAGCGCCTGGCCGACACCTTTACGCGCACCGGCGGTGACCTGACCGGCGTGTACCGCGAGCTGGTGACATCGCCGCAGGCCTGGCAGGTGTCGCCAGCCAAGTTCAAGTCGCCATGGGAATGGGGCATTTCCAGCCTGCGGGCGCTCGGGCGGCGCGAGCTGCCACCGATGCAGGCCGTCAACCTGATGAACCAGCTGGGCCAGCCCGTCTGGCGGCCTGGGTCGCCGGCCGGCTATGCCGACACGGCCGCAACCTGGGCCGCACCCGATGCGTTGATCCGCAGGGTCGAGACGGCGCAGCGCCTGGCCGCGCAGGCCGGCAATGCCGTTGATGCCCGGAACCTTGCCCCCCGCGTGCTGCCCGGTGGAGTGCTGGGCGAAGCCACTGCCGGTGAAATAGCCCGCGCCGACAACGGCGGGACGGCGCTGGCGCTGCTGCTGGTCGCCCCCGAGTTTCTGAGGAGATAGCCATGAGCCTGGACCGACGCAGCTTCCTGGGTGCCGCCACATTGCTGGGCGCCCCCCGCGTCCTGTTTGCGCAGGCCGCCACCGAGCGCCGCTTTGTCTTCATCATCCAGCGCGGCGCCGCCGACGGCCTGAATACCGTCATCCCCTACGCTGACCCGGCGTATTCCAGCGCGCGCGGGGCGCTGGCCATTGACCCTGGCAGCACACTGAAACTGGATGGCACCTTTGCGTTGCACCCTTCGTTGGGCCACCTGCACAGCCTTTACACGGCGGGGCAGGCCAGCTTGTTCCATGCGGTGGCATCACCCTACAGGGACCGCTCACACTTTGACGGCCAGAACGTTCTGGAAACAGGCGGCAGCGCGCCGTATCAGGTCAAGGACGGCTGGCTGAACCGCCTGGTGGGCGTGCTGCCGCGCAGGGGCAAGGACGCAATTGCATTTGCACCCGCGATTCCCCTGGCGCTGCGCGGCGCCGCCGAGGTGACGTCGTTTGCGCCTTCTGCGCTGCCACAGGCCAACGACGACCTCATGATGCGGGTGGAGCAGCTTTACGCCAAGGACGGACAGCTCCATGCGCTGTGGTCGTCTGCCCTGGAGGCGCGCGGAATGGCCGGCATGAGCGGCGGCGCAGACCGCCAGGATGCCAGTGCGTTGGGCCGCATGGCGGCCGGCTTTCTGGGCCGCGCGGACGGGCCGCGCATTGCGATGATCGAGACCAGCGGGTGGGACACCCACAGCGGGCAGGCCGCGCGCCTGGCGGCCCAGCTGCGTCACCTGGACAACCTGTTGGCCGGGCTGCATGAGGGCTTGGGCACAACCTGGAACGAAACAGTGGTTCTGGTGGCCACCGAGTTCGGCCGTACCGTAGCGGCCAATGGTACCGGGGGCACCGACCATGGCACCGGTGCGGCGGCCATGATGCTGGGCGGCGCGGTGCGGGGCGGGCGCATCGTGGCTGATTGGCCGGGCTTGGGCGCCGCGAACCTTCTGGACGGCCGCGACCTGAAACCTACGTTGGCGCTGGATGCCCTGATCACCGCAGCCTGCGCGCAAAGCTTCGCGCTGGACCCCGACCGGCTTGCGCCTGTGCTGTTCCCCCAAGGCGCGCGCGGCAAGGCGTTGCCGCGCTTGCTGCGCGCCTGAGCTAAACCGCCCGCTCCCCCAACCCCCGCATGCGCGACAGCCAGCGCGTGGCGTCCTGGGCGCGCAGGCCGGCCACGCCGCCAACGAGCGTTTCATTCACGGGCGCAATGCCTGCAAAGCCCAGCACATTACGCTCCAGCGAGCGCACGCTGTGGGCGCGAAAGTACCAGCGGTACACCAGCGCCGGCATGCCCATGGTGACCACCACGCGGGCTGACCGGCCCGTCAGGCCTTTCTCGGTGAACATGGCGCTGCCCTCCTTGCGCACAAAGGCAAAGCCCGGGCGCATTACCTGCTCCAGAAAGCCCTTGAGCACGGCAGGCATGTCGCCCAGCCACAGCGGGAAAAACAGCACGATGTGCTGCGCCCAGCGGATGTCGTCCTGCGCGGGTTGCAGCGCGGTCGGCAAGGGGCCGGTCTCCCAGTCTGCCTGGCCGGCCAGCAACGGGAACTGCAGCTGCGCCACCGTGACGCGGCGCACCGCGTGGCCGGCTTCGCTGGCGCCCTGGGCATAGGCATCCGCCAGCGCGTGGCAGAAATGGGGGGTGGTGCCGTCCGGGTGGCCCTGGATCAGCAGAATGCGGCGTGGCGGCATGGCGGGCCTGCGCGGGTCAGCGGCGCGAGTGTTGCAGGCGGCCCTGCTCAAGCAAGCCCTGGCAGCCCGTGCAGTACGGCGTGGCGGGCAGCGCCTCCAGGCGCCGCAGGTCGATGTCGTCCCCGCATTCCAGGCACAGGCCGTAGCTCAGGTCGGCCAGGCGCAGGCGCGCCGCGGCCAGCTGGTCCAGCTCGCGCACGGCGTGGGTCGTCTTGGCGTCATCCACCGTGGCCTGCGTCTGCTCGGTGGCCAGTTCCTTGAAGTCCACCACGTCACGCGTGGCCGCGCCGCCGGCGTCACCCGCAGGGTGGCCGGCATTGCGCAGCAGCAGCCGCAGCTCAGCCTCGCGCCGGGCCAGAAGCTGTTGAAAGTGCGCAAGCATGCTGGCGTTGTAGGTGTCCATGGGGTGTCCTGCTTCAAGTGGTCAAGCGTGAGGGGTCAATGCGTGCAGGGCGGCGGCGTGATCAGCTGGCGCAGCGCTTGTGCGTCCAGGATGCGCACGTGCCGCTGGCGCACCTCCACCACGCCATCTTCTGCAAGCTTGCTGAACGTGCGGCTGACTGTTTCCAGCTTCAGGCCCAGGTAGCTGCCGATTTCCTCGCGCGTCATGCGCAGCACCAGCTCGCTGCCGGAAAAGCCGCGCGCATGCAGCCGCTGCACCAGGTTCAGCAGGAAGGCGGCCACGCGTTCTTCGGCGCGCATGCTGCCCAGCAGCAGCATGACGCCGTGTTCGCGCACGATCTCGCGGCTCATGATGCGGTGCACATGGTGCTGCAGCGCATTGATTTCGCGCGACAGCTCGCCAATGCGGTCAAACGGCATGACACAGACCTCGGCGTCTTCCAGCGCCACGGCGTCGCAGGTGTGGCGGTCCTGCGCCACGCCGTCCAGGCCGATGATTTCCCCCGCCATCTGAAAGCCCGTGACCTGGTCGCGGCCGTCCTCGGACGTCACGCAGGACTTGAAAAAGCCGGTGCGGATGGCGTACAGCGCATTGAAAGCCTCGCCGTTGCGGTACAGAGCCGCGCCGCGTTTGACCTTGCGCCGCGTGGCCACCACTTCGTCCAGGCGGGTCAGCTCGTCGGGGCTCAGACCCACCGGCATGCACAGTTCGCGCAGGTTGCAGCTTGAGCAGGCCACCTTGATGGTGTGCAGGTCCGCAGGTTGTGCGGCGGGGGAGGGCACCAGCTTCAACAGGGCATTTGACACAGGGGTTTCCTTGGGCGACGCCGGGTGCGTCTGATCTGTGTCAAATTGTCCCGCCCGGTTGGCTGGCGGATTTGATCCAGGTCAACTGTGCCGGTCATCGTGCGCGGCACAGTCAAGACCCATGGAAACTGTCTCGCCCGAACTGCTGCGCCGTTTTGATGTGCCAGGCCCCCGGTACACGTCGTACCCCACGGCCGACCGGTTTGTCGAGGCCTTTGGTGCGCCCGACTACGCCCAGGCGCTGGCCCAGCGGCGCGCCGGCCCCGCCGCGCTGGCCCTGCCGCTGTCGCTGTACGTGCATATCCCGTTTTGCGAATCGCTTTGCTACTACTGCGCGTGCAACAAGATCATCACCAAGCACAAGAGCAAGGCCGCCGGTTACCTGCGTTACCTCAGCCGCGAGATTGACCTGCACGTAGCGCAGCTGGGCCTGGGCCAGCCGGTGACGCAACTGCATCTGGGTGGCGGCACGCCGACATTTCTATCGGACGACGAGCTGCGCGAGCTCATGGCCATGCTGCGCAGGAGCTTTGCCATGGCTGCGGATGGTGAATATTCCATCGAGGTGGACCCGCGCACGGTCAATGCACAGCGCCTGGCCCTGCTGGCCGAGCTGGGCTTCAACCGCCTGAGCTTTGGTGTGCAGGACTTTGACCCCGATGTGCAAAAGGCCGTGCACCGCATCCAGCCGGCTGAGCAGGTGTTCAAGCTGATGGAAGAGGCCCGCGCGATCGGCTTTGACTCCATCAACGTGGACCTGATCTACGGCCTGCCGCGCCAGACGCCTGAATCGTTTGCGCGCACGCTGGCCCAGGTGCAGCAGCTGCGGCCCGACCGCATTGCGCTGTACGCCTACGCCCACCTGCCCGAGCGCTTCAAGCCGCAGCGGCGCATCGTGGCGGCCGAGCTGCCCGGTGGCCCGGCCAAGGTGGCCATGCTGTCGCAGTCGCTGGCCGCGTTTCTGGACGCGGGCTATGTGTACGTGGGCATGGACCACTTTGCGCTGCCCACCGACGCGCTGGCCGTGGCCAAGCGCCAGGGCCGGCTGCACCGCAACTTCCAGGGCTACAGCACGCAGCCGGATTGCGACCTGATCGGCCTGGGCGTGTCGGCCATCGGCCGCATTGGCGCCACCTACAGCCAGAACGCCAAGACCATGGAAGAGTATTGCGACCACCTGGACCAGGGCCGCCTGCCCGTGGTGCGGGGCCTGGCGCTGAACCGTGACGACCTGGCCCGGCGCGCCGTGATCATGGCGCTGATGTGCCAGGGCCAGGTGCTGTTCGAGCCCATCGAACTGGCCTGGCTGATCGACTTCAGGACCTATTTCGCAGCCGAGCTGGAGCAACTGCGCGGCCTGGCGGAACAGGGCCTGGTGACGCTGGACGACACCGGCGTGCAGGTGACGGCCCAGGGCTGGTTCTTTGTGCGGGCGGTGGCCATGGTGTTTGACCGCCACCTGCAGGCTGATCGCAACCGCGCGAAGTTCTCGCGCATCATCTGATGTCCACCACCCTTGCGTTCACCGGCCTGGTCATGGGACTGGCCGGTGGGGTGCACTGCGCCGCCATGTGCGGCGCGGCCTGTGCGGGCGTGGTGCGGCTGTCGTCCGGCCCGTCCGTGTTGCATCCCGCAGGCAGTCTGGCAGCCCGCTCGGTTGCCGCGCGGTCAGTGGCCAGTGCCACCTTCACACTGCAGGCCGGCCGCCTGCTGGGCTACAGCGGCGCCGGCGCACTGGCCGCCACCGCCATGCAAAGCCTGGCCTGGATGACCAGCCAGGCCACGGCGCTGCGCCCGGTGTGGACGATGTTCCATGTGGCGCTGCTGGCCTGGGGCCTGATGCTGCTGGTGCTGGCCCGCCAGCCCGCCTGGGTGGACGGCGCAGGCCGCGCCTTGTGGGCCCGCGTGCAGCCGCTGGCGCGTGCGCCCGGCGGGCTGCTGGCCACCGGTGCCTTGTGGGCGCTGATGCCCTGCGGCTTGCTGTATTCGGCCCTGCTGGTGGCCGCCCTGAGCGGTGGGGCGCTGCAAGGCGCGCTGACCATGGCCCTGTTTGCCGCGGGCAGCAGCATTTCCATCGTGATCGCTCCCTGGCTGCTGCTGAAAGTGCACGAGCGTGCCAACCATTGGCGCCAGGACTGGGGTACGCGCCTGGCCGGGCTGGCCCTGGCAGGCGTGGCGGGCTGGGCGATCTGGATGGATCTGATGGGGCGCCTGGGCGAGATCTGCCAGTAACGCGGCAGTTTGCGCTGCGTCACATAAATCGGGGGAGGGGGCGATTGGGTTCGTTGCCGCACAGATGGGGTGGGACGCCTCGATCACCATCGTTGAAATGCAACAGGCATTGAACGAAGGGGCTGCTCATGAACACGGACCATCACACCCAGCACGAACGCGCCTCGCATCTGGCGCGGCTGGCGACCTACCTGCAATCCATACGTGAAGAAGAGCGCGCCCATCTGGCACGCGAGCTGCACGATGAACTGGGTGCGCTGCTGACGGGCGCCCGCCTGGATGTGGCCAGCTTGCGCCTGCATCTGGGCGGCCGTTCGGAGGAGGTCGACGCGCGGCTGCAGCACCTGAGCGAAATGCTGGCCCGCGGCACCTCGCTCAAAAGCAGCATCGTCGAGGGGCTGTGCCCCTCCACGCTGGCCAACCTGGGGTTGATGGCGTCGCTGGTCATCCTCACGCGTGAATTTGCTGACGGGTCGGGGGTGGAGGTCAGCACCGAGCTGTACGAAGCCGACTTGGACGAGCCCACCCGCCTGGCCGTGTACCGGCTGGTGCAGGAGGCGCTGACCAACATGGGCAAGTACGCCCAGGCCAGCAAGGCACAGGTCAGCGTGCGCCAATGCAACGCGGGCACGGTGGTGAGCGTGAGCGACAACGGCAAGGGCTTTGATGTGGCGCGGCTGGGCCAGACGGGCCGGGGCCTGGCGGGCATGCGCCACCGCATAGAGGCCTGCGGTGGGCAAATGGGCGTCATGTCGTCACCCAGTGAAGGCACGCGCATCCTGGCGGTACTGCCGGCGGCCGGCGCCAGGGCTGCTCGCACGGTGCCCGCCCAGCTTCATTAGTGTGTCTTTTGACACGGCCGGCGTGGCGCACAATGGCTGTTTCTTGATTTTCTTCAGGCAAAGGCACTCATCCCATGGAACAACAGGCACTGGCAACGCTGCAAGGCATTCTGCTCAGCCAGGGGCTATCCGCGGGGCTGCAGTTCCTGAACGACCGGGTGCCGCACCGGTTTACGGGCGTGTACCGCGTGGACGGCCAGGTGCTGCACAACATCGCTGTCATCGACAAGCAGCAATCCACTGACATCGGCTTTCTGATGCAGGTGCCCCTGGGTGACAGCTTTTGCCAGTTTGTGCTGCGCGACGGCAAACTCGTCACCACGGACTCCAGCCAGGACGAGCGGCTGTCCATCAGCCCGTACAAGGGCGTGATGGGCAGCTACGTGGGCCTGCCGCTGGCCATGGTGCCGGGTGAGTTGTTCGGCACGTTTTGCCACTTTGACTTTGAGCCCAGGCCCATGGACGACGACGAGTTTGCATTCCTGACGCAGGCAGCACGCGTGCTGCCGCCGTTTGTGGCGCCGCGCTGAGCCGCTGCCGAGCCGCTAGCGAACTGCTGTCCCCGCACGAACGCGCACCTTGCGCACCACGCCCGCCGGGTCGACCAGCGCCACATATTCGGCCGGCTCCACACCCCGCGCCGGCGCCCGGGAGCGCCACACACGCACCTGCCAGCCGCTGTCAAAGCGCACCACGACGGGTTCACCCGGCTGGCTGGGCAGCGGTGCAGCGGTGGCATCGCCGTCGTCAAAATACTCAAACTCCACCTGTGTGTCGTCGGGCCAGCGGGCGTCGTCCAGTGGCAGGTAGTAGGTGCGGTCCACCAGCAGGCGGCAGTCGCACAGCGGCAGCTCGTCGCGCAGGTTGGGTTTGGCGCTGGCGCCGGCATACAGCTTGTCCACCGGCAGCACCTCGCGCCGCTCGCCGTGCACCAGCGTCACGCTGAAGATGGGGCGCTCGGCAAAGAACAGGTAGTGCGGGTCCTCGCGGTTGCAGTAGGCCGGCGTGTCCAGCAGCGCGCTGGCCAGGCGGCTCATGAAGCTGCGCGGCTCGGACACCAGCCCGGCCGCCATGCCCACCTCGCATTCCAGCCGCAAATCGCCCAGGCGGCGCACCTGGGGCGGCAGGCCCGGCGTGCGGACGTCGGCGCGCCAGGTCATGCTGGCACGCCGCTGGTTGGCCACCACCGCCGCGTTCTCGCGCAGCGCGGCCGCATTGCGCACCAGCGTGAAGGTGTGGTCGGCCGCCAGATCGACGGCAAACAGGGTTTGCGTGCCGATCACGTCCACCGTGGCCTCGCGCATGTCGGTGCCGGGCTCGCGCGGGTACAGGCGAAAGCGCAGCGCGGCCTGGGGCGCCAGCGCGCGGCGTGCCTCGAAGTGGTCCATGCCGGCCAGCATGCGGCGGTAGCTTTTCTCGACCAGCTTCTCGTCGGCCCTGGCCGAGATGGTCACCTGCGGGAGATCGCGCGCTGCACTGACGGCCGTCTGGGCCGTGGCCGCCGTAACGCTCAGGCAGGCAGCCGCGAGCATGGTTCGAAGCAGGGCGTGCATGCCTTCATGGTGTTGCTTGCCCGGCTTGGCGTGTGTAGGCCGGTTTCGCCTTTTGTGTGCGTCAGGTTGGGCCCGGACTTGATCTGCATCAACTGTCTTGCAGGACCGCAGACCAGAATGGGCCCAACAGGCTTCCTTGAAATGCCATTCAATATCAAGCTGCTGCACGCGGTCGCCGCCCAGGTGATGCCGGTGCTTGGCCGTGCGCGCCGGCGGCCCGGCCCTGTGGCGCTTGGCGCCGTGCTGATCTTGCTGGTGGCTGTGGTGGCCATCGTGTCTGTCTATCGCACCACCCGGCTTCAAGAGGGAATACTGCTCGAAGCCATGGCCGCCAGTCGCTCCGACCGGATCGCGGACTGGCTGGGCACCCGGCTGAATCAGGTCCGGTTCGCCGGTGACAGCGCCGCCGGCGTGTCGCTGGAGCGCTGGCTTGATACCGGCGACGCCGAAGCCGCTGCCCGGGTGATGGCGCGACTGGCCAGCTTTCGAAGTGCGACGCGTGCCGACAGCGCCCTGGTCGTGGACCGGCGGGGCCGCGCATTGCTGTCGGACCAAGGCACACCGGGCGCGGAGCAAGCCGCACCATCGCCCGCCTTGCAGCTGGCGGTGGCCCACGCGTTGGCCGGTACCCATGCGGTGATGACCGACCCCTATTTGAGTGGGGATGGCGGGCATGTGGTGATTGATTTTGTAGCGCCCGTCATGGCGCCCGGGGCCGCCATCCGGTCACTGGTGGTGATGCGCATGGACGCCGCCAGCGTGCTGGCCCGCCTGCTCGAACAATGGCCCGTGCCCAACCATTCCTTCCACGCCCGGCTTATCGACACCGCCGGGCGCACGGTGTTGCCCATGGTGCCCGGTGCGGTATCTGGCGCGATGCCCACACCGGGCGCCGGCGCCGTGGACACCCATGACGGGCAGGGCCGCGCCGTTCTGGCGGTTACCCGGCACGTGCCGGGCACGCCCTGGCACCTGGTGGTCCAGCTGCCGGGCGGCGAGGTGTATGACCATGCCCGCGTAGAGCTGGCCTGGATTGCGGGCCTGAGCCTGATGGGTTTGCTGACCATGGCTGCCGCCGTGCACCTGGTGCGCAACCGCGAGGCCCTGCGCCTGAAGCAGGCGCTGGCCGACCGGCAGGCCAGCGAGCTGGGCCAGCTGCGCACGCTGCAGGCGGTGGCCGATGCGTCCACCGACGCCATCTTTGCCAAGGACCTGCAGGGCCGCTACCTGTTGTTCAACCGGGCGG
>CALRZF020000098.1:0-11141 GCA_943372585.1 Ramlibacter sp. 2FC
CTTCGGCGGTGGCGGCTTGCACGTCGTCACGGTGCGTGGGCGGCAGGCCGTCTATGTTGAAGAACACGCCTTTGGTGTCCGGCAGCGTCTGGGTGTTGGCGGCCTGGCGCCACGTCCAGCGGCGGGTCAACACGCTGGCGCCGTCGGCCAGCACCACCTCGCCCACCGGCGGTGCTTCCACCGGGCTGCCGTCTGGCGGGGCAAAGCTGTCGCCGGGCTGGGCCAGGCGCAGGGTCACGCCGTGCTGCAGCGCGTCTGTGGGGTGTGCGCCGGCGGGCAGCAGGTATTTGATGGAGACCAGGTTGCCGATGTCTACCAGCGTGTTGATGGCGGGCAGGTTGTCGGGCTTGAGCACGCGGCGCGCCAGCGCCTCGATGGCGCTGCGGTGTTCTGAAGGCTTGGCACCAAAGCGGCGGTAGGCGTCGCGCCACGCAGCGATCTCGGGCACCTCGGCCACGTTGCCGGTAATGCGTTGGCGCAGGGCGGCCTCTGCCTCGCGCAGCAGCGCCGTCACGGCCGGGGCGCTGGGGCCGTTGGTAAAGCCCCGGGCCACCACCACGCCGCGGCAGTAGCCGGGGTGCTGGGTGAAGATGTCGGGGGCGATGGTGTAGGTCAAGGGGGTCATGCCCGCACTTTATCGCGCCCCCACCCCCGTGCTACGCTGCCGCGCATGATCGAGCTGCACATAGACATCCCCACCGCCCACGGCGCCATGAACAGTTTTGTGGTGCACCCTGAAGAGGGCGGCCCGCACCCTGTAGTGCTGTTTTACATGGACGCGCTGGGCAAGCGCGAAGAGCTGCACGACATGGCACGGCGCCTGGCCGCCGTGGGCTACTGCGTGGTGTTGCCCAACCTGTATTACCGCCGCACGCGCGATTTCTGGCTGCGCGAACGCGTGGAGCCCGCCATGACCGAGATGATGGGCCACATGTATTCATTGACCAACGCGCTGGTGGCGCAAGACACCCAAGCCATGCTGGATTTTGTGGACGCCCTGCCCGCTGCCAACGCCAGCCGCATCGGCGCCGTGGGCTACTGCATGAGCGGGCCGTTTGTGATGGCGGCCGCGGCCACCTTCCCCGGGCGCATCAGCGCCATCGCGGCGTTTCACCCCGCGCTGATGGTCACGGACCAGCCCGATTCACCCCACCTGATGGCGCCGCGCATTGTGTGCGACACCTACATTGGCTGCGCCCAGACCGACAAGTGGGCGTCGCCCGAGGACATTGCAACGCTGCAATCGGCCCTGAAGGCCGCCGGCACGCCCCACCGCGTGGAGTGGTACCCGGGCACAGAGCACGGCTTTGTGTTCCCCAACCGCACGGGTATTTACCACCAGGCTGGGGCAGAGCGGCATTGGGAAAGGCTGTTCAGCCTGTTTGGGCGGTCGCTGCGCTGATGCGCCGGAGAAACTCCTTTTAAGGAGTTATTTGACTTAACTATCTTTCGGGAGTAAATTGGGTTAACTACTTTTAAGGCGTAACCCATGTACCCGGTAGATACCCCCCAACAGCTGCGCACGATCCTGCGCACGCTGCGCCAGTCACGCGGGCTGACGCAAACCCAGCTGGGCCAGATGCTGGGCGTCAGCCAGAAGCGCATTGCCCGCATTGAGGCAGCCCCCGAAGTCACGGCCTACGACCAGATCGCCCGCATGGTGTCGGCCATGGGTTGCCGCCTGGTCATTGAAGAGCCGCCCAAGCATCGCGTGTCTGAGGACATCCCCGGCTACACGGCCAACTGGTAAAGACCATGGCCACATTCAGACGCCCCCGCACCAATCCACAAGACAGCATGCTTGCCGTGTGGAGCAACGGTGAACGCGTAGGCACCTGGAGCGTCAGCGACAACGACCACCGCTTTCAGTACAGCGAAGCATGGATTACCTCCCCTGCCGGGCGGCGGTTGTCGCTTTCCTTGCCGTTTACGCCCGACAACGCCGCCCATCAGGGTGACGTGGTGCGCAACTGGTTTGACAACCTGCTGCCAGACAGCGACGCCATCCGCAGGCGCATGGCCGAAAAGTTTGCGAAGGGCAGCGTCGCCACGTTTGACCTGCTGGCCGCCGTGGGCCGCGATTGCGTGGGCGCCGTGCAATTGCTGCCGCTTGACCAGCCACCCGTGGGGTTTGACCACATTGACGCGCAGCCGCTGACTGAATCGGGCGTAGAGCAATTGATCAACAGCGCCGTCACGGGCGCCCGTGTGCTGGGCCAGGAACAGTTGGACGACTTCCGCATCTCTATCGCGGGCGCCCAAGAGAAAACGGCGCTGCTGTGGCATAACGGCCAGTGGTGCAAGCCCCTGGCCGCAACGCCCACCACGCACATCTTCAAGCTGCCGCTGGGGTTGGTGGGCAATATACGCGCCAACATGCACGACTCGGTTGAAAACGAGTGGCTGTGTGCCAAGCTGCTTTCATTGTTTGGCTTGCCGGTAGCGCCCTGCGACATCGCCACGTTTGGCCAACGCAAGGTGCTGGTGGTGGAGCGGTTTGACCGCATGCTGCAGCAGCCACCGGGCCAGGCACCGTGGCTGGCCCGGCTGCCGCAAGAAGACTTTTGCCAGGCCTTGGGGGTAGCAGGCCCTCGTAAATACGAGTCAGATGGCGGCCCCGGCGTGCGCGATGTGCTGCGTGTGTTGGACACCAGCACCCAAGCACCCCAAGACAAGCTCACCTTCGTGTGCACGCTGCTGGCCTTTTGGCTGATGGGCGCGACCGACGGCCACGCCAAAAACTTCTCCATCTTCCTGGAGCGCGGTGGCGGCTACCGCATGACGCCGCTGTACGACGTGCTGTCGGCCTGGCCCATCATTGGCAACGGGCCCAGCCAGATCAGCCCGCGCCGCGCCAAGCTGGCCATGGCCCTGAGGGGCAAAAACACCCACTACCACCTGCACGAGATCCACACCCGCCACTGGCAGGCCCTGGCCCTGCAAAGCGGCGTGCCCGACGCGTTGGACCACATGGTCGCGCAGGTGCTGCTGGTGCCGCAGGCGCTGGACGAGGCCCGCGCCCTGCTGCCCGCGGACTTTCCCATGCCGGTGTTTGACGCCATCAGCCGCGGCATGCTGGCGCAGGCTGAGCGGTTTTTGGGCGGGCTTGACTAGAGCATTGCTCTGGAGTGATACTCCAGAGCATGACCACCAAAGAAGCGATCCTTGACGCAGCGGCGGGCGTGTTCCTGGCGCAGGGCTTTGCCGCTGCCTCCATGGACCAGATCCGCCAGGCCGCGGGCGTGAGCAACGGCAGCCTGTACCACCACTTCCCCACCAAGGGCGCGCTGGCCGACGCGCTGTACGTGCACACGCTGCGCGGCTTTCATGCGCAGATGTTTGCCGCCATCGGCCCGCGCACGTCCGCGCAAAACGGCGTCAAGGGCCTGATCCGCGTGTATGTGCAATGGGTGCTGGCCAACCCGGGCCCGGCCCGCCTGCTGCACGCGCTGCGCGCGGGCGGCGCGCTGACGGCCGGTGGCGAATGGGCCGGCGCCAACGCCGAAGGTTTTGGCCGCCTGGCGCAGTGGATTGCCACGCAGGTGCAGGCCGGCCACATGCGCGACCTGCCCTTTGGCGTGTGGATGGCGCTGGTGTTTGCGCCTGTCATGGCGCTCACCCGGCAGTGGGTGGCCGACCCCGCGCCTGTGGTGCCAGCCAAGGTACGCACCGCACTCGAACACGCGGCCTGGATGGCCGTGGCCCCACAACAGGCATGACCCCATGAAAATCATCAACGTCCATCAACGCCTGTTGCACGCATCGCCTGAGCGCGCGGGCGCGCTCATCGACACACTGGCTTCACCGCAAGACAAGCTGTGGCCGCGCATGCACTGGCCGCGCATGGTGCTGGATGCCCCGCTGGGCGTGGGCGCCGCAGGCGGGCACGGCCCCATACGCTATGTGGTGGATGCTTACGAGCCCGGGCAGCACGTGCGCTTTCGCTTCACATCGCCACGCGGGTTTGACGGCTGGCACGCGCTGGAGGTGCTGGACGCAACAAGCGTGCATTGCGTGCTGGAGCACCGCATTGAAATGAACATCACTGGCGCAGCCCTGCTGGCCTGGCCGCTGGTGTTTGGCCCGCTGCACGATGCCTTGGTAGAAGACGCGCTGGCCAATGCCCAGCGCTCGCTGGGCCTGGTGCCGCACGCGCCGCCGTGGTCTGCCCATGTGTGCCTGCTTCGCCGGCTGCTGGCACCACGCAGCACCAAACCCGATACCTGCAACAGGACCCACCATGCCCGCTGACCTTTTGACCCTAGGCCGTGAAACGCTGAAGAACCAGGCCTTCAGCCAGCTGCTGGGCGCGCAGCTGGATGTGTTTGAGCCCGGCCAGGCCCAGCTGTCGCTGCCCGTCACGCCGCAGCTGCTGCAGCAAAACGGCTTTGTGCACGGGGGCGTGCTGGCCTACCTGGCCGACAACGCGCTCACCTATGCCGGCGGCTCGGTGCTGGGCGGTGTGCTCACCTCAGAATTCAAGATCAATTACCTGCGCCCCGCCACCGATGCGCAAAGCCTGGTGGCCGTGGCCACCGTGGTGGGCAGCGGCAAGACGCAGGCCGTGTGCCGGTGCGACATTTACCTGCAGAACGGCAGCGAACGAAAACTGTGCGCCGCAGCGCAGGGCACGATCCGCAAGACAGGTTGAACGCACTGCGTGATTCATTTCACGCTCGACGCAAGCGAAACAAACAGAAACCTGAAAACATGTAGGCCCGTCGCACTGCACCATTGACCTGCGGCCTGCATTTGCACAACATGCTCAATGATGGTGCGCCCTATACCCCCTGTTGCTGCAAATACGGACGATGAAGAAGTCGAACGTATTATTTGCGCCAGCATGGCCACCAACAGCAACGGCCTGTTCGCCCAGATGGAGGCCATCCGGCAGTCGTCTTTGCGCCACAACGCATCACTCGGCGTGCACGCGGTGCTCATCAGCCAAAGCGGCTGGTTCATCCACTGGGTAGAAGGCCCCGGCAGCGCCGCACGCGACCTGCTCGCCCGTGTGCGCCATGACAAGCGCCACCATTCACAACGGGTGTTGCACCACAGCCGCGGCATCCGCTTTGTACCCACGGCCTGGTCTATGGTGCTGTCACCGTCCACGGAATCAGCGGCTGATTTTGGCGCCCGTGTGCTGGACCTGCGCTACCAGATGGAACAGGGCCGCCAGTTTGCCCCCACCTCGGTCATACGCCGCCTGACAGCGCCCATGCAGCTGGCCATGGCACAGGGCCGCGACGACCCCGAGGCTTATCACCGCGTGGGCGTGTGTTCAGCCGGGGCCAACGAGGCGTTTGACCTGGTGCGCTGGCTGGCCCAGCGCCACGACACCCAGGTGCATGCGCGCCGCTATGCCGGTGAAACCGACATGGACAGCGCCACCGACTATGTGGATTTCATGGAAGCGGGCGAGCCCTGCCGCATGATCGCCATTTCACGCCCCAGCCTGCAGCACGGCATGCGCCGCGCGTTCCTGCCCGACTGGCCTTACATGCTGCTGCTGTTTGTGGGCGACAGCCGGCGCGACGGCGCGCTGATGGACCGTGTACGCGATGCATTTGCCAGCCTGCCCTTCATGCCCACACTGCTGGGCGTGGCGCCCGACACGGCCACGCATGAACGCATGGCGCCCATGGCACAGGCTGCGGGCTTGCGCTATGAAAGCCTGGGCGTGATGTCGCCCGCCGAAAGCCCCGCCGTGTGGCACGTGCTGCGCATGCATCTGGAGCAGGCGGGCACGCCGCCCAGCTCGGTGTGGGCCGTGCCCGAGCCCTTTCTGAGCGACTGATCCAGAACCCGGCGTCAGAACCCTGCCGCCAGCCCGTCGCGCCGCGCATCGCTGGCAGCCACGTAGCCTTGCACTTTCGGGTCGCCCGCGCGCCAGATGAACTGGCCCGCGCCAAAGTCCTGGTAGTTGTCGTTGATCACTTCCATCACGTGGCCGCGCTCGGCCAGGCCCTGCACCGTCGCCTTGTCCATCTGCTGCTCCACGTTGATCTCAAACCCTGCGTTGTAGCGCCAGCGCGGCGCGTCGCACGCGGCCTGCGGGTTCTGGCCGTAGTCCAGCATGCGCACCAGCGTCTGCATGTGGCCCTGCGGCTGCATGTTGGCGCCCATCACGCCGTAGCTCATCACGGGCTGGCCGTCTTTGGTGAGGAATGCCGGGATGATGGTGTGGAACGGCCGCTTGCCCGGCGCCACGATGTTGGCGGGGTTGTGCGCGTTGGCGTCCAGGCTGAACGCATGGCCGCGGTTTTGCAGGCTGATGCCGAAGGTGGGCTCCACGCAGCCCGACCCAAAGCCCATGTAGTTGCTCTGGATGAAGCTGATCATCATGCCGTTTTCATCGGCGGCGGTCAGGTAGATGGTGCCGCCCTTCACCGGGTTGCCGGCGCCAAAGTCCTGCGCCTTTTTCATGTCGATCAGCTTGGCGCGGCTGGCCAGGTAGGCATCGTCCAGCATCTGTTCTGCTGTCACGTCCATGCTACCGGGCTCGGCCACATAGCGGTACACGTCGGCAAAGGCGAGCTTCATCGCCTCGATCTGCAGATGCTGCGAATCCACGCCGTCCACGGCCAGGCTGCGCACATCAAATTTATCCAGAATGCCCAAGGCGATCAGCGCCGCAATGCCTTGGCCGTTGGGCGGGATCTCATGCAGCGTGTAGCCACGGTAATTTTTGCCGATGGGTTTGACCCACTCAGGCTTGTAAGCCGCAAAGTCTTTGGCCGTGATGGTGCCGCCGTTGGCTGCGGCAAACTTTTCAATCGCGTGCGCGATCTCGCCACCGTAATAGGCCTGGCCCTTGCTCTCGGCGATGGCGCGCAAGCCCCGTGCGGCCGCCTTGAACTGGAACAGCTCGCCCACCTGCGGCGCGCGGCCCCACGGCAAAAAGCCTTGCGCAAAGCCGGGCAGGCCCTGCAGCTCGGGCGTGGCGGCGGCCCATTTCTGTTGCACCACCACGGGCAGCAGGTAGCCGCGCTCGGCAATCTCGATGGCGGGCTCCATCAGGTCGGCAAACGGCAGCTTGCCAAAGCGCTCGCTCAGGGCCACCCAGCTGGCGACGGCGCCGGGCACTGTGACCGAATCCATGCCTCGCTTGGGCGGGGTCTTGGCATCGGCGCCGTATTTGCGTTTGAAGTAGTCAGGCGTCCAGGTCTGCGGCGCGCGGCCCGACGCGTTCAGGCCATGCAGCTCCTTGCCGTCCCACAGGATGGCAAAGGCATCGCTGCCCAGGCCGTTGCTCACCGGCTCGGTGATGGTGATGGCGGCTGCGGCGGCAATGGCGGCGTCTACCGCGTTGCCGCCCTTGAGCATCATGCGCAGGCCGGCTTGCGCTGCCAGCGGGTGCGAGGTGGACACCACGTTGCGCGCAAAGACCGGCAGGCGGGTGGACGTGTAGGGGTTGCTGTAGTTGAAGGACATGGAGGCTTGTTTATTCAGCGGTGAGCTTGCGCTCGGTGATGATCTTTTTCCACTTGGCGCGGTCGGCATTGGCCATGGCGGCAAACTGCGCGGGCGTGCCACCCACCGGGTCGATGCCCAGGCGGGCCAGGCGCTCTTTCACATCAGGGTCCTGCAGGGCCTGGTTGATGCCGTTGCTCAGGCGCGTGGCCAGCTCGGCCGGCAGGCCTTTGGGGCCGTACAGGCCGAACCAGGTGACGGTTTCATAGCCGGGCACGCTTTCAGAAATGGCGGGCAAATCAGGCAGCAGCGCCGAGCGTTTGGCGCTGGTGATGCCCAGGGCGCGCAGGCGCCCTTCCTTCACGTGCGGCAGACCGCTGGGCAGTGAATCAAACAGCACGTCCACCTTGCCGCTGACCAGATCGGGTATGGCCAGCGCCGTGCCGCGGTACGGGATGTGCACCAGGAACAGGTTGGCCTGCGCCTTGAAATACTCAGTGCCCAGGTGCACCACGGTGCCGTTGCCGCTGCTGGCGTAATTGAGCTTGCCGGGGTTCTTCTTCGCGTAGTCCACCCACTCTTTCACCGTTTTGGCGGGCGATGTGTTGGGCACCAGCATGATGCTGGGCGCGTTGCCCACGTGCGATATGGGCGTGAAGTCGGCCACCGCGTCGTAGGGCACCTTGCCAAAGCTGGGGCCGATACTGTGGGTGCTGCTGGTGGCCAGAAGCAGGGTGTAGCCGTCTGCCGGCGCCTTGGCCGCCAGGTCCGACCCAATGGTGCCGCCGGCGCCGGGCTTGTTGTCCACCACCACGGTGGTGCCCAGCTTTTCGCCGAGCTTTTGCGACACGGCCCGCGCAAAGATGTCGGTCGCGCCGCCGGCCGGGAACGGCACGACCAGGCGGATGGGCTTGGTGGGATAGGCCTGCGCCAGCACGGCGGGCGACGCCAGGGTGGCCAATGCCGCAAGGACGGAAAGGGTGAAGTTGCGCTTTTTCATGGGTCTCATTGTCCGCCCCCCTACGCCAAAGCAAAAGCGAATAATGCTTTACCTTCACTAAAGCATTGCTTTAGCATCGCAGGCCATGAGCAGCATCCGCCTATTACGTACCTTTGTCGCCGTGGCGGCCGAGGGTTCGTTTGCCGCCGCCGCGCCGCGCGTGGCCCTGACCCAGGCCGCCGTGGGCCAGCAGATGCGTCTGCTGGAGTCTGAAATGCGCCGCGCGCTGTTCGCGCGCCAGGGCAAGGCCGTGGTGTTGAGCGACGCCGGGCGCGAGCTGCTGCCCCAGGTGCGCCGCTTGGTCGCGCTGTATGACCAGATGCTGGCCACCGCCCCCGCCACCGAACCCATGGCCGGCACGCTGAACCTGGGCGCGGTGGTGTCGGCCGTGCGCCCGTTGATCCAGGCCACGCTGGCTTTGAAGGCGCGGCACCCCGCGCTCGAGCTGCATGTGTCGGCGGCCAAATCCATCGAGCTGCTGGCGCGCGTACGCTCGGGCGAGCTGGACGCCGCCATCGTCGTGCGCGAGCCCGGCCCGGCCCAGGCCGGCCTGGCATGGACCGCCCTGTATGCCGAGCCCATGGTGTTGCTGGTACCGCGCGCCGTGAGTGACCAGCCGCCTCGCACGCTGGTGCAGCAGCACCCGTTCATCCGCTTTGACCGCACGCAGCACACCGGCCGGCTGGTAGAGCGCACGGTGCGCAAGCTGCGCGCCAAACCGCAGGAATTTCTGGAGCTCAACGCGATTGAAAGCATCGTGGAGCTGGTGCGCTCGGGCCTGGGCGTGGCGGTGCTGCCGCGGCTGCTGGATGGGCGCTGGGCAAGCGACCCCCGGCTGCGCGTGCTGGAGCTGCCCGGTGCCGAGGCCCGCCGCATTGCGCTGGCGCAGCGGCGCGATGCGCCCAACGCCGCCGTGGTGGCCGCGCTGGCGCGCGAATTCCTGGCGCCGCGCGCGGCGGATGCGGCCGGCGCCGGGCTCAGTGCATGAATCTCAGTGCGTGATGACCACCAGCACGCTGCACCCCGCCCGTTCGATCAGCGCGCCCGAGATCGAGCCGCTCCACCAGCGCGCCGCCCAGCTTTCCAGGTGCTTGTGCCCCACCACGATCAGGTCGGCGCCGACCGCCTTCGCCTGCTTGGTGATCTGGTCCACGGCGTCGCCTGCCACCACCTCGCCCGTGGCGGTGTAGCCGGCGGCGCCCAGGCGCTGCAGCCCCTCGTTCAGCACGGCCTGGTAGCGCGCGCGTTCTCGCTCTTCCAGCGCGGCGTCATACACGCCGCCTTCCAGCCCCACAAAAGCCAGACTGAGCGGCATCACTGCCACCAGGAACAGCGCCGACTGGCTCCAGTGCGCCAGGTCCTGGCAATCGAGCAGCGCTTTTTGCCCGGCGTCCGAGCCGTCATAGGCCAACAGGATCCGTTTGTACATACCTGGTCCCCCAACGAATTGATGACGCGCCAAGCATAGGGGCGATGGGATGGATATACAACAGAAGACTGCTGGGTGCCTCAGTCGACCTTGGCGTTTGTCAGGGACACAATTTTTTGCCAGCGCGCGTTCTCGGCCGGCAGCTTGGCCGCCATCTCGCGCGCGCTGTCGGGCATCGGGTCCAGGCCCATGCGCACCAGCGACGCCACGAACTCAGGGCTGGCCGTGATTCTGGAGACGGCGGCAGAGACCTTTTGCACCACGCTCGCCGGCGTGCCCTCGGGCGCCAGGAAGGCGTACCACGCCGCAAACTCGTAACCGGGCAGGCCCGATTCGGTCAGCGTGGGCACCTCGGGCAGTGAGGCCGAGCGCACGTTGCCGGTGACGGCAATCGCCTTGAGCTTGCCGGCCTTGATCTGCGCGGCGGCGGTGGGCATGGCCACGAAATTGATCGACGGTTCGCCGCGGATGGTGTCGGTCAGCGCCTGCGATGCTTCCTTGTACGGCACATGCATCATCTGCGTGCCCGCGGTGCTGTTGAACAGCGCGCCGGCCATGTGGGCCGACGAGCCGCTGCCCAACGAGGCAAAGCTGAGCTTGTTGGGTGCCTTTTTGGCTTCAGCCACCAGCGTCTGCGCACTGGAGAAGCTGGCGCCGTTGGCTGCCACCACCACGAGCTGGGCCTGGCCGAAACGCGCCACCGGGATGAACTTGTTCGGGTCGTACGGCATGTTGGGGTACATCATGCCGGCGGTGTAGTGCGACTGCGTGGTGGCCAGCAGCGTGTAGCCGTCGGCCGGCGCACGCACCACCGCGCTGGTACCGATGATGCCGTTGCTGCCGGCCAGGTTCTCCACCAGGATGCTGGTCTTGAGCTCTTCGCCCAGCTTGATCGAGATCGAGCGCGTGAGCACGTCCAGCCCGGTGCCGGCGCCGTAGGGCACCACGATGCGGATGGGCTTGGAAGGGTAATCGTCGGCCGCCAGTGCCGCCGGGGCGGCGCCCGCCAGTGCAAGGCTGGCGGCTGCCAGCAAAACAGCTCTGCGCGTCGAATCGGACATGGCTTGACTCCTTGGGTTAAACAAACATTTCAGATGTGGCCGTCTGCACGCAACCCGGCCATGGCCTGTGCGTCCAGCCCCAGCAAGCTGCCGTAAACCTCGTCGTTGTGCGCGCCCAGCTCTGGCGCGGCATTCATGGCGCAGGCCGGCGTGCCGCTCATGCGCGGCGACGGGGCGGGCATTTTCAGCGCGCCGATCTTCGGGTGGTCCAGCGTGGCGATGGATCCGCGCGCCTCGT
>CALRZF020000099.1:0-11134 GCA_943372585.1 Ramlibacter sp. 2FC
ATGCCGTAGCCCAGCACGGTGGGCGGCAGCACCAGCGGCAGCATGAAGAAGGCTTCGAGCACGCCGCTGCCGGGGAACTGCCTGCGCGCAAAGACCCAGCCCAGGCCCACGCCAAAGAGCAGCGCCAGCGCCGTCGCGAACGCCGAAACCTTGAGCGAAAGCACCAGCGCAGACCAGTCTGTGGTGAACAGCATTTCCATCGTCATATCCTTGCGGATATTACGACAAGATCACTTTGACACCAATGCCCTGTATACGGGTTTGCACAGCGGCTTACGGCGCAAGCAGCCGCGTCAGGGCGGCGATGTCCCTGGCTGTTGCCACCCGCGCCGCACTTTCAATGGCACGGTAGTGCTTGACCAGCTCATTGCCCACAGGCGTCAGCGCTGTGCCGCCACCATGCGCGCCGCCGGCCGCCGTGCTGACCGCAGGTGCGTGCAGGGCCTGGTTCAACTCATCCACCAGCAGCCAGGCGCGCCGGTACGACATGCCCAGCTGCCGCGCGGCCGCCGAGATGGAGCCTGTTTCGGCAATGGCCTCCAGCAGGGCGACCTTGCCCGGGCCTATGGCAATGCTGTCGTCGCGGTAGATCCTCAGGCGGAACTGGACTTTGGACTTCATGAAGGCCCGCCCACTACAACGCGCAGGAGCGAAAACCCACAAACCCGTCGTCGCGCCCGGGCAAGGCAAAGCTGCGGTACTTGGGGTGCTTCATGCGGGCCCGGGTGGCGAACGATGCGCCGCGCTGCACCTTGGCCCGGCCGAACCACGGCTGCGCGCCCCACTCCGACTGGTGCGTCCAGGGGTCGGGACAGAAGTCGGGGAACGGCTGCAGCGTGGTGCCCGTCCATTCGTGCACGTCGCCCCAGCGAAACCCCCGGCGCGCGGCCGTGTGGGCGGCTACCTCCCATTCCACCTCGCTGGGCAGGCGCCGGCCGGCCCAGCGGCACCAGGCGTCGGCCTCCCACCAGCTCACATGCATGGCCGGCTGCGTGCCGGCCATGCGCGCAGGCTTGCCGAAATGCGTTTGCATCACCGCGCCGCTGGCCACACCGATCTGCTCCACATAGCGCGGACCCCGGCGCCCCTCCTGCTCAGCCTGCGCCTGCAGCCAGTCCCAGCCGCCGGGCAGCCAGTACCGCGGGTCGTCGTAGCCGCCGTCGTCCACGAACTCAACAAACTGCGCCCAGGTCACGGGCTGGGCATCGATTTCAAACTCAGGCACCTGCACGGCATGGGCCCAGCGTTCCAGGTCAAACACGAAGCCCATGGGCGCAGAGCCCAACATCCAGCGCGTGGCGGGAACAAGCAGCGGCTCGCGTGCCTGAACACCGCCGGGCAGCACGGCCTGCACGGGCAGCGCCAGCGCCTGTGCCATGGCCATGAGCTGTTCGCCGCGCAGGTCTTCGTGAAAAAGCGCCAGCCGGTAGAAGTACAGCGCATCGTCGTCATCGCTCGCCTTCTCCAGCAGGTCCAGGGTGCTCTCCAGCGTGTCCAGCAGCCAGGACCGGGTGGCATCCACCGGCGGCAGGTCCAGCATCCAGCGCGCCTCGGGCGGGACCAGCATCGGGCTCCACCAGCGGTCGGCATGCGGATCCACCGACGCCAGCCGCGCCGGCTCGCCCGGGCAATGCGGCCCCAGGCCACGCTGAGTGTTGCGGCCGATCCAGAACTCCGCAAACCACCCGATGTGCCCGGCCAGCCAGAGCGGCGGCACCAGCTCGTCGCGCTGCGGCACGGCAAAGCCGGTGGCGCCCAGCGCCTGTTCGTACTGCCCCAGCAGGTACAGCGTGTGGTTGCGCGCGTCCATCAACGCCAGCGACAGCAATTCGCGCCCTGCGCCGCGCATGTCGGGTGAATCGATCGACGCAGTGATGGCAATGGGGGCGAGTGGCATGGTCCATTATTGACGTCGGGGCACCCGCTGCCACCCGACCAAGGGCAAACCCTGATCCCTAAGGGCTTACACCGTCACGTTGCTGTCAGCTTGCCTCTACAGTCGGTTCATAGAATTTACTTCTTACATACACTTGACATTCAGCACCCGGCCATCCGCATCGCACCGAGCGGGTTTTCCGGGTGCAGTCATGTGGGTAACGGTTTCTTTTTTCCCGGAGACAACGACATGAATGGCTTACTGAAGTTCTCGAAAGGCGTGGACTGGCTGAACACCCAGGTTGGCAAATACGTCATCTGGCTGATCCTGGCATCCACCGTCATCAGCGGCGTCAACGCCGTGGTCCGCAAGACGTTCGACATGAGCTCGAACGCCTACCTTGAAGTCCAGTGGTACCTGTTTGCGGCGGCATTCCTGCTGGCCGCAGGCTACACACTGCTCAACGGCGAGCACGTCAAGATCGACGTGATCTCGGGCAAGCTGTCCAAGCGCGCCCAGATCTGGATCGACGTGTTCGGCTTCGTGGTGTTCCTCACGCCCATGTGCCTGGCCATCCTCTGGTACGGCATCCCCTTCTTCCTGAAGGGCCTGTACTCCGGCGAGATGTCGTCCAATGCCGGCGGCCTGATCCGCTGGCCCGTGTACCTCATGATGCCGCTGGGTTTCGGTCTGCTGCTGCTGCAGGGCCTGTCGGAGCTCATCAAGCGCGTCGCGTTCCTCAAGGGCCTGATCGAAGACCCCACCGCCAAGAAACTTGAAAAGACGGCGGAAGAGGAACTGGCTGAAGCCATCCGCAACCTGGCGCAATCCAAGGCCAAGGCCGGCTGAGCAGGAACATCATCATGGAATTCATCACCCACAACCTGGCCCCGATCATGTTCATCGGGCTCATCGTCTTCCTGCTGATGGGCTTTCCGGTCGCGTTCAGCCTGGGCGCCTGCGGCCTGTTCTTCGGCTTCATTGGTGTCGAGCTGGGCGTGCTGCCCGAGGCGCTGCTGCAGGCCCTGCCGCTGCGCATCTTCGGCATCATGCAGAACGACACCTTGCTGGCCATTCCGTTCTTCACGCTCATGGGCCTGATCCTGGAGCGAAGCGGCATGGCCGAGGACCTGCTGGACACCATCGGCCAGCTGTTCGGCCCCATTCGTGGCGGCCTGGCGCTGGCGGTGATCTTCGTCGGCGCTTTGCTGGCGGCTACCACCGGTGTGGTGGCGGCGTCGGTCATCTCCATGGGCCTGATCTCGCTGCCCATCATGCTGCGCTACGGTTATGACCGGCGCCTGGCCGCGGGCGTGATTGCCGCGTCGGGCACGCTGGCGCAGATCATCCCGCCGTCACTGGTGCTGATCATCCTGGCCGACCAGCTGGGCCGCAGCGTGGGCGACATGTACAAGGGCGCTTTCGTGCCCGGCTTTGTGCTGACCGGCCTGTATGTGCTGTACGTCGCAGGCATTGCCATGTTCAAGCCGCAATGGGCGCCTGCCCTGCCGGCCGAGGCCCGCACCATCCGCGAAGACAACGGCGACGCCGGCCTGCCGTCGCTGCTGATCCTGACCATCCTCTCCACCGGTGCCGCCGTCGCGCTGGGCAAGAACTACGCGCAGGTCATCGCCTGGTGGAAGAACGCCCCCGTCGCCCCGGTAGCCCTGGACGAAACCATTGTGGTGTCCATGTGCGCCGGCGTGATGCTGGCCTTCGTGATCGCCGTCATCAACAAGGTCACGCGCCTGGGCCTGCTGTCGCGCATGGCCGAGCGAGTGACCTTCGTGCTGATCCCGCCGCTGCTGCTGATCTTCCTGGTGCTGGGCACCATCTTCCTGGGCATTGCAACGCCCACCGAAGGCGGCGCCATGGGCGCGTTGGGGGCCATCACCATGGCCGTGGCGAGGGGCCGCCTGAGCTTCTCGCTATTGCGCCAGGCGCTGAACACCACCACCAAGCTGTCATGCTTTGTGGTGTTCATCCTGGTCGGCTCCACGATCTTCAGCCTGAGCTTCCAGGGCGTGGACGGACCCAAGTGGGTGGAACACCTGCTGACCGGCCTGCCCGGCGGCCAGACGGGCTTCCTGATCGTGGTGAACATCATGATCTTCCTGCTGGCGTTCTTCCTGGACTTCTTCGAGCTGTCGTTCATCGTGGTGCCGCTGCTGGCCCCGGTGGCTGAAAAGCTCGGCATTGACCTGATCTGGTTTGGCGTGCTGCTGGCCGTGAACATGCAAACCTCGTTCATGCACCCGCCATTCGGCTTTGCGCTGTTCTATCTGCGCAGCGTCGCACCGATCAAGGAATACACCGACAAGCTGACTGGCAAGCTCACCCAGCCCGTCACCACCATGCAGATCTACTGGGGAGCTGTGCCGTTCGTGGTGATCCAGATGATCATGGTCGGGCTGATCATCGCCTTCCCGGGCCTGGTGTCCAGCGGACTGGACAAGAACGTGAAGGTGGACATGAACCAGGTCACCCGCGACCTTCAGCAGATGTCGCCACTGGGCACGCCAGAGGCGATCCCCGGTGCCGAGATCAAACCCGAAGCCATCCCCACACCGGCAGAGGCCGCGCAAACGGCTGACGACGAGCAGAAGAAACTCGACGAGCTGTTCAACAAGAAATAAGCCCGTCGGCAAGGCGGGGCGGGCAACCGCCCTGCCCCATCCCCCCAAAAAAAAGGCCGCGCAGATTGCGCGGCCTTTTTGCTGTGGCGCGAAAAGCGCTTACAGCTTTTGCGACTGCATGAAGCGGTCGAACGTGGCTTCCGTGAAGCGGAACCACAGGTTCTGGTCGGCGCGGAACTTGGAATAGTCGGCGTACACCTTCTTCCAGTTCTCGTTCTTGGCGTTCAGCTCTTCGTACACGGCCATCGAGGTCTTGAACGAAGCAGCCATCACGTCAGCCGGGAAGGGGCGCAGCTTGGCGCCCGCACCCACCAGCTGCTTGAGCGCCGTGGGGTTCTTGACGTCGTACTTGGCCTGCATGTCCACGTGGGCGTAGGCCGATGCGGATTCGATGATCGCCTTGTTTTCGGGCGACAGTGCGTCGTAGGCCTTCTGGTTGACGAACAGGTCCACCTGCGGGCCGCCTTCCCACCAGCCGGGGTAGTAATAGAACGGAGCGACCTTGTTGAAGCCCAGCTTCTGGTCGTCGTACGGGCCTACCCATTCAGCCGCGTCGATCGTGCCCTTTTCCAGCGCCTGGTAGATTTCGCCGCCAGGGATGTTCTGCGGCACACCGCCCATGCGCTCGAGCACCTTGCCTGCGAAGCCGCCGATGCGGAACTTCAGGCCCTTGATGTCGGCCACCGACTTGATTTCCTTGCGGAACCAGCCGCCCATCTGCGAGCCGGTGTTGCCGCAGGGGAAGTTGATCATGTTGTACTTGGCGTAGAACTCGCGCATGAGCTTCAGGCCATTGCCTTCGAAGGTCCAGGCGCTCATCTGGCGGCTATTCAGGCCGAAGGGGATGGCTGCACCGATGGCAAAGGTTTCGTCCTTGCCGAAGAAGTAGTAAGGCACGGTGTGCGCGGCTTCCACGGTGCCGTTCTGCACGCCGTCCACGACGCCGAATGCGGGCATCAGTTCGCCCGCGGCATGCACGGAGATTTCGAACTTGCCGCCGGACATGGCCTTGACCTTGCTGGCAAACACTTCAGCCGCACCATAGATGGTGTCCAGCGACTTCGGGAAGCTGGAAGCAATGCGCCAGCGAATGGCGGCCTGTGCGTGCACGGCAGGCGCCACGCCTGCGGCCAGCACGCCGGCAATGCCAGCGTTTTTGATGAGTGAGCGACGATCCATTGAGCAATTTCTCCTTAAAGGTGATGAGACCGCAGCGATCATCGTTGCACGTCGCGCACGCGACCTGTCAGCTTGCTTGCAACTCGCTTAGGTGTTTGCGTTTAAGAACTTCTGCTTTCAGCTTGTCGCGCTAACTCAAAGGTTCGCGCATAAAAAAACCGCGCCGAAGCGCGGTTTTTTTGAAACAGGAAGCAACGCTGTTGCTTACAGCTTCTGCGACTGCATGAAGCGGTCGAACGTGGCCTCGGTAAAGCGGAACCACAGGTTCTGCTCGGCGCGGAACTTGGAGTAGTCGGCGTAGATCTTCTTCCAGCTTTCGTTCTTGGTATTCAGCTCTTCGTAGATCGACATGGCCGACTTGAAGGCTGCGGCCATCACGTCGTTGGGGAACGGACGCAGCTTGGTGCCGGCACCCACCAGCTGCTTGAGCGCGGCCGGGTTGCGTGCGTCGTACTTGGCCTGCATTTCGGTGTGCGCAAAAGCGGCAGCGGCTTCAACGATGGCCTTGTTCTCGGCGGACAGCCCGTCCAGGGCCTTCTGGTTGATGAAGAAGTCCAGCTGCGGGCCACCTTCCCACCAGCCGGGGTAGTAGTAGAACGGCGCAACCTTGTTGAAGCCCAGCTTCTGGTCGTCGTACGGGCCCACCCATTCAGCCGCGTCGATCGTGCCCTTTTCCAGCGCCTGGTAGATTTCGCCACCGGGGATGTTCTGCGGCACGGCACCCAGGGGAGCCAGCACCTTGCCGCCGAAGCCGCCGATGCGGAACTTCAGGCCCTTGATGTCGGCCACCGACTTGATTTCCTTGCGGAACCAGCCACCCATCTGGGCACCCGTGTTGCCACCAGGGAAGTTCACGATGCTGTACTTGGCGTAGAACTCGCGCATGAGCTTCAGGCCGTTGCCTTCATACATCCATGCAGTCATCTGGCGGCTGTTCAGGCCGAAGGGGATGGCGCAACCCAGTGCAAAGCACTCGTCCTTGCCGAAGAAGTAATACGGGGCGGTGTGCGCCACTTCAACGGTACCGTTCTGCACGCCATCCACAACGCCGAAAGCGGGCATCAGTTCGCCGGCTGCGTGCGTGGAGATTTCAAACTTGCCGCCCGACATGGCCTTGACCTTGGCAGCAAACGTATCGGCTGCGCCGAAGATGGTGTCCAGCGACTTGGGGAAGCTGGATGCCAGGCGCCAGCGGATGGCGGCCTGTGCGTGCACAGCGGGTGCGACACCGGCGGCCAGCACGCCGGCAATGCCAGCGTTTTTGATGAGTGAACGACGATCCATGTATTGCTCCTCGAATGAACCAGTGAAAGGTTTGGACTATTTTGATTTGAAGACAACTAAAGGATGTCAAACAAAATCAGGTGCCATTCTAGGAAGCACAACACTTAAGGTTTCGGGGGTTTTCCCTTGAGAAATACCCGGAAACCTTTGGTACTCAGCCGTCTGTCAGCAAAGCTTCAGGATTGAACGACTTTGAGAGAGGGCCGGGTCTGTCCGTCAGGCAAGTTCAAGCGCGCGCGTATGGCCGCCTCGATGCCAGCGGCGTCCAGGCCCTGCATGGACAGCAACCGCGCGGGGTCGCCATGCTCGATGAATTCGTCGCGCAGCCCCAGCTGCAGCAGTGCGCGGGGCACGCCGGCAGCGTTGAGTGCCTCGGCCACCGCGCTGCCAGCGCCACCCATGATGGCACCCTCTTCAACCGTCACGATCGCCTCGTGCTGCGCGGCAACTTGTAACAGCAGCTCTACATCCAGCGGCTTGGCCCAACGCATGTTGACCACGGTGGCGTCCAGACGCTCGCCAGCCTCCAGCGCAGGGTACAACAGCGTGCCAAACGCCAGGATGGCGATACCCCGGCCTTCGCGCCGCACCTCGGCCTTGCCAAATGGCAATGGCACCAGATCCTGCGACAGGGGCGTGCCCACGCCCGCGCCCCGCGGGTAGCGCACGGCCACGGGATGGTCCTGCGCGAACGCGCTGCTCAGCAGTCCACGGCATTCGTTCTCGTCGGCCGGGCACGCAATGCTCATTTGCGGAATGCAGCGCAGGTACGGGATGTCATAGGCGCCTGCATGCGTGGCACCGTCCGCCCCCACCAGCCCTGCGCGATCCAGGGCAAACACAACCGGCAGGTTCTGCAGGGCCACGTCATGAATGAGCTGGTCGTAGCCGCGCTGCAGGAAGGTGGAATAGATCGCCACGACGGGCTTGAGCCCCTCGCAGGCCAGGCCCGCGGCAAAGGTCACGGCATGCTGTTCGGCAATGCCCACATCAAAGTAACGCCCGGGGAAACGCTTTTCAAACTCCACCATGCCCGAGCCTTCGCGCATGGCAGGCGTGATGGCAACCAGCCGCGCGTCGTGCGCGGCCATGTCGCACAGCCACTGGCCGAACACCTGGGTGAAAGTGGTCTTGGGCGGCGTGGCCGGCTTGGTCAGGCCCACAGCAGGATCGAACTTGCCGGGCCCGTGGTACGCGACGGGATCGGCTTCGGCCAGCTTGTAACCCTGGCCCTTTTTGGTGACCACATGCAGGAACTGGGGGCCTCGCAGCTGCTTGATGTTCTCCAGCGTCGGGATCAGGGAATCAAGGTCGTGACCGTCGATCGGGCCGATGTAGTTGAAGCCGAATTTCTCGAACAGCGTGGCGGGTACCACCATGCCCTTGGCCTGCTGCTCAAAGCGTTTGGCCAGCTCGAACAGTGGCGGGACGGGCTTGAGAACGCTCTTGCCCACGTTCTTGGCCGCGGCATAAAACTGCCCGCTCATCAGCTGCGCGAGGTAACGGTTCAATGCGCCGACAGGCGGGCTGATCGACATGTCGTTGTCGTTCAGTATCACCAGCAGGTTGCAGTCAGCCACGCCCGCATTGTTCAGCGCCTCAAACGCCATGCCCGCACTCATGGCGCCGTCGCCGATGATGGCCACGGCGTGGCGGTCCTCGCCCTTGTGGCGCGCACCCAGCGCCATGCCCAGCGCAGCCGAGATGCTGGTGGACGAATGGGCGGTGCCAAAGGTGTCATATTCGCTCTCGGCGCGCTGCGGAAAGCCTGACAGCCCGCCCAGCTGGCGCAGCGATCCCATGCGCTCGCGCCGTCCCGTCAGGATCTTGTGCGGATAGGTCTGGTGGCCCACGTCCCACACCAGGCGGTCGTGCGGGGTGTTGAACACATAGTGCAGCGCCACGGTCAGCTCCACCGTGCCCAGGTTGGAGCTCAGATGGCCGCCAGTGCGCGACACGCTGTCCAGCACATACGTGCGCAGTTCGTCAGCCAGCTCACGCAGCTGCGTGCGCGGCAAGCGGCGCAGGTCTGCAGGGTCGTTGATGGTTTCGAGCAATGTCATCAGTTCAGTTGTTCCGGTTGACCACCATGTCGGCCAGCGCGCGCAGGGCCCGCGTATCGGGCAGGCCGCTGGCGGCCAGCGCATCCAGGGCCTGAGCGTACAGCGCTTGCGCGTAGGCCTGCGAACGCTGCAGCCCCAGCAGGGAAACATAGGTGGGTTTATCCTGTGCGGCGTCCTTGCCCGCCGTCTTGCCCAAGGTGGCCGAGTCGGCCGTCACGTCCAGGATATCGTCCACCACCTGGAAGGCCAGGCCGATGGCGGCGCCGTAGCGCGCGAGCTCGCCGACGGCGACGGTGCCCACTTGCCCGCAGGCCGCGCCCATCATCACGCTGCCCTGCAACAACGCCCCGGTCTTGAGCCGGTGCATGCCGCGCAGTTCGTCTTCCGTCAACGCGCGCCCGACGCTGGCCAGGTCGATCGCCTGGCCGCCAGCCATACCGGCGCTGCCCGCGGCGCGGGCCAGCAGCCGGCACAGCGTGGCCTGGATCGCGGCGGGTATGGCCTCGCCTTCGGGCACCAGCAGTTCAAACGCCAGCGCCTGCAGGGCATCGCCCGCCAACAGCGCCGGCGCCTCGCCAAACTTCACGTGCACCGTGGGCTTGCCGCGGCGCAGCACGTCGTTGTCCATGCAGGGCATGTCGTCGTGCACCAAAGAATAGGCGTGGATGAGTTCCACCGCACAGGCCGCGCGCAGGGCGGCATCGGGGTTGCCGTTCACGGCCTCACTGGCCGCCAGCACCAGCAGCGGACGCAAGCGCTTGCCGCCGTCCAGCACCGCATAACGCATGGACTCGCCCAGCCCGGCCGGGGCATCGGCCACCACCCATTGGGACAGTGCCTCTTCCACACGCGCCAGGCGCTGCGCGCTCCAGCCGCCCAGGTCAAAGGCCTGTGCCTGGGCTTGTTGTTTCACTCTTGCGTCCACGTCTTGAGCTTTCCTTCGTCCAGCACCTTCACCTGGCTTTCCACGGCCTCAAGCCGCTCACGGCAAAAGGCCAGCAGCTGCGCGCCGCGCTGATAACCCGACAGCAGTTGTTCCAGCGGCATCTGGCCGTTTTCAATGCGCCCGACCAGCTGCTCCAGTTCTTCCAGCGCAGCTTCATAGCTGGCCGGCGTGGGCAATTCGGCGGGTGGGGCGCTGGCCTTGGGCATGGGGCGTTCTGTTGTGGGTGCAAAGCGGGGATTTTAGGCTTGTATCGCCCCCGTGCAGAGTGGGCCAAGGGTACAATCGCACGCTCTTACTCCGGCAATCCTCCGGAAATCCCGTTCATCCCTCGCGCCAACCCCATTTTTTGGGGCGACACGCACCCTGCCCCTTCATAGGGGGAGTCTCTAGGTCAGGTCACCCATGTCTGATTTAAGTCTTCAACTGCAGCAGGCCGCAAGCCAACTACCAGTTTCCAGCTACCTTGACGAGGCGCTGTTCCGGCGTGAGCTGGATGTCATCTTCCAGCGCGGGCCCCGTTATGTGGGGCACCAGTTGGCTGTGCCCCAGGTGGGCGACTTTTACGCCCTGCCCCAGGAGGGCGAAGGCCGCGCGTTGCTGCGCACGCCCCAGGGCGTGGAGCTGGTCTCCAACGTCTGCCGCCACCGCCAGGCTGTCATCCTGAAGGGGCGCGGCTCGGTGCACACCAATGCCGCGTCGGGCGGCAACATCGTGTGCCCCCTGCACCGCTGGACATACAGCGCTGGTGACGCAGCCCCGGCTGGCACCTTGCTGGGCGCACCACATTTTGCGCAGGACCCCTGCCTGAACCTGCGCAACTACCCGCTGCAGGAGTGGAACGGCCTGCTGTTTGAACAGGGCCCAGGAGGCCGCGACGTCTGCGCCGACCTCGCCGGCATGGGCCCGCGCGCGGAGCTGGACTTCACCGGCATGGTGCTGGACCGCGTGGTCATGCACGAATGCAACTACAACTGGAAGACTTTTATCGAGGTCTACCTGGAGGACTACCACGTGGGCCCGTTCCACCCGGGGTTGGGCAGCTTTGTGACCTGCGAAGACCTGCGCTGGGAATTCAAGGACCACTATTCGGTTCAGACCGTGGGCGTGGCCAACCGCCTGGGCAAGGCCGGCAGCCCCGTGTACGAACGCT
>CALRZF020000100.1:0-11126 GCA_943372585.1 Ramlibacter sp. 2FC
CTCCTTCATGGCCGACAGCTTGGACTTGAGCGCGCCCTTGACGGCCCGTGCGGTGATTTCAGAATTGATCTGCACAGCCGCGCGCACCTCGGCCGCGCGCTCGGTCAGGGTGGCCATGCCGTGGACCTTGTCGTCCATGTTGGTCACCAGGCCCGTGATCTCGGCCACGTCCACGTACAGGTTCTTGCCGCGCACGGCCAGAGATGTCATGCCGCCCGTTTGCACGCCGTCGCCCGCGCGCTCCAGCACGCGGTTGCTGGCCACCACGGTCCAGCCCAGCTCCTTGCTGGACGACTCCAGCCGCGCGGCCACGTTCACCGTGTCGCCAATCGGCGTGGTTTCCTTGTTCTGGATGGTGCCCAGCCGGCACAGCGTGACTTCACCCGCATGCAGGCCCACGCCGATGGCAAACGGCGGCAGGCCGCGGTCGGCAAACCGGTGCTGCAGCCAGCTGCGAAATTCATGCGTGGCCAGCGCCATGGCCAAGGCAGCCGACACCGCGCGGCGCGCCGCGGGCAGCGGCGAGCCGCTTTGGGTGTCCGAGAACACCGCCATCAGCCCGTCACCGATGAATTTCAGGTTGCGCCCGCCGTTTTTGAGCACCGGGTCGCAGGTGCGTTCGAAATACACCGTCAGCAGCTCCGCCACTTCCTGTGAGTTCAGCCGCTCGGCCAGCGAGGTGAAGTTGCGGATGTCCGAGAACAGCACGGTGGCATCGATCACCTGGTCGGTCACGGCGCCGCTGGGCATCTCCAGCCCGAATTTTTCGGTGGAAACGCCGCCCAGGCTTTCGGCAAAGGCGCGGCGCAGATGCTCTTCGTGTGTGCTCACCGCCGTCTGCACGGTCTCGTCCACCCGCTGCTTTTTCTTCAGCAGGCCCTGCAAGGCATCCAGCAGCTCCACCCGCGTGAATGGCTTGGCCAGGTAGTCATCCGCGCCCGCCGTCATGCCGCGGCGCATGCTGGCGCGGTCGTCCAGCGCGGTCAGCAGCATGACGGGAATGGCCGCCAGCGCCCGGTCACCGCGGATGGCGTCCAGCAGCTCAAAGCCGTTCATCTCGGGCATGCTCACATCCGAGATCACCACATCGGGCATGACCTGGCGCAAGCGTTCCAGGCCCAGGCGGCCGTTGATGGCCGAAACGATGTCAAAGCCTTCGAGCTTGAGCAGCCGCGTGATGTTGTTGCGGATGGCGTCGTCGTCTTCAACGATCAGGATGGTGGGCATGGCTTGAAGGAGTTATGGCTGCCAGTTTACTCATTGGACGTTGTGGCGGGTGGCGCAGGCATGTGCCCCGCCCGGGCCAGCCGCTCCTTGAGCTTGTCTTCACCCGCATCGCCCAGGCGCAGCATGTCATCCAGCATGTGCTGCATGCGCCCGGCCGCGCGCACCAGCTCCGCCAGGATGCTGCGCTTGTCATCGGCCTCGATCTTGTCGCCATAGTGTTCCAGCAGCTCGGCCGACGACAGGATGGCCGCCAGCGGCGTGCGGAATTCGTGCGATGCCAGTGCCACCAGCCGCGACTTCAGCTCACCCAGCTCGCGTTCACGCGCCAGCGTGGCCTTGAGCTGCTCGTCCAGCAGGCGACGCCCGGTGGTGTCTCGCAGATAGAACAGGTGGGCCGGGGCGCCCTCCCACTCGGCCACCACGCCGGCAATTTCGGCCCACCACACGGTGCCGTCGGGGCGCTGAAAGCGCGCCTCAAACGCCGGCACGTGCTCGCCGCGTGAGCGGCGGTCGCGCTGGCGGGTAACGAACTCGCGGTCCTCGGGGTGCACGTATTCAATCATGGCGAGCCCGGCGACCTGCTGCGCCGTCACGCCCAGCAATTGCAGGCAACAGGCATTGGCGAACCGGATGCGCCCGCCCTGCCCCACGCAGATGCCCTCTGCCGCGTGTTCGACCATGGTGCGGTAACGCACCAGATCGGCTGCCAGGGCGTCGGGGGTTGGCAGCGGCTGGGTCATGGTGAACTTATTCGCTCAGCAGCCTGTAAATGGCGGCGTCATCCAGGGCGTCAAAGCCGGCGGCGCCGGCTCGCGCAAAGGTGTCGCACGCCGCCGCCCCCAGCGGGCCTTCAAAACCCGCCGCCCGCGCGGCCTGCATGGCCAGACGGGTGTCTTTTTGCAGCAGGGTTATATGGGCGCGCGGGGCGTAGTCGCCGGCGATCGCGCGGCGCATGCGGTCCGAGCCTATCCAGCTCTGCCCGCTGGATTGTTCGATCACGTCCAGTGTCCGGTCCAGATCCAGCCCCAGGCGGGCCGCCAGCGCCAGCACCTCGGCTGCGCCCACCAGGTTGATGCCCGCCAGCAGGTTGTTGACCAGCTTGGTGCGCGCGCCGTCGCCGGGGCGCTGGCTGGTGCGAAACACCTTGGACGACAGCGTGTTGACCAGCGCGCTGTGCTGGTTGAAAACCGCGTCGGCACAGGCCACCATGAGGCTCATGGAGCCGTCACGCGCCCGGGCGGGGCCGCCCGACATGGGCGCGTCGATGGTGTGCAGGTCTTGCGCCGCCAGCCGCTGCGCGAAGGCTTCCACGTCCTGCGGTGAAATGGTCGGGCACAGCATGACGGTATGGCCTGCGATCACAGCAGCCGCCACACCACCGGCGCCAAACAGCACGTCGTCAGTTTGCTGCGCATCCACCACGCAGACGATAGTGATGCCCGCGTGCGCCGCACATTCGCCCGGCGTGGCTGCCCCGACAGCACCCTGCATCACCAGTGCATCCACTTTCGATGCATCAATGTCGTGCACCCGTACCGCCCAGCCCTGCGCCAGCAGGTTGGCCGCCATGGCGCCCCCCATGTTGCCAACGCCGATGATCGCAACCGTTGGGGTCATGTCTGCACCAGCCGTTTGACTTTGGCAATGGACATCAATATGCCCAGGCCCGCGCCCAGCGTGACCATGGCCGTGCCGCCATAGCTGATGAACGGCAGCGGCACGCCCACCACGGGCAGGATGCCGCTGACCATGCCCATGTTGACGAAGGCATAGGTGAAAAAGATCAGCGTCACCGCGCCTGCCAGCAGGCGCGAAAACAGCGTGGACGCCTCCAGCGCAATGGCCAGCCCGCGCAGGATCAGGAAGATGAAACCGGCGATCAGCAGCAGGTTGCCCAACAGCCCGAACTCCTCAGAGAACGCCGCAAAGATGAAGTCGGTGGTGCGCTCGGGGATGAATTCAAGGTGCGTCTGCGTGCCCTGCATGAAGCCCTTGCCGAAAAGGCCGCCCGAGCCGATGGCAATCATGCCCTGGATGATGTGAAAACCCTTGCCCAGCGGGTCGCGGGTGGGGTCCAGCAGGGTACAGATGCGCTGCTGCTGGTAGTCGTGCAGCACCACCCAGCGCACGCCATCGGCACACAGCCGCGGCTCCAGCACCACCAGCGCCACCATGCCCACAACGGCCAGCACCACCGGCGGCACGATGAGCTTCCAGCTCAGGCCTGCGAAGAAAATGACCGACAGCCCCGCCGCCAGCACCAGCAGCGATGTGCCCAGGTCGGGCTGTTTCATGATGAGGGCCACGGGCACGATCAGCAGCAACCCGGCCACGATGAAGTCCAGCGGACGCAACTGGCCCTCCCGCTTCTGGAACCACCAGGCCAGCATGAGCGGCATGGCGATCTTGAGGATTTCGCTGGGCTGGATGACGGTGATGCCCACATTCAGCCAGCGCGTCGCTCCCTTGCGCGTGATGCCAAAAATGGCCACGGCCACCAGCAGGCTCACCCCCACCACATACAGCGGCACCGCAAAGCTCATGAGCCGCTGCGGCGGCACCTGCGCCACCAGGAACATGATGGTGGCAGCGATCAGCATGTTGCGGCTGTGGTCCATGAAGCGCGTGCCATGGTCAAAACCTGACGAGTACATGGTCAGCAAGCCGGCGCAGGCCAGCAGGAACACGGCAAAGGCCAGCGGCCCGTCAAAGCCGCGCAGCAGCGGCGCGGACCGCTGCCAGAGGGAAGGTTTGTCGAATACGGCGGCCATGGCGCCATTATCCTCAGTCGATCAGGATTTCCACCACCGTGCGCCCTGGCTGGCTGGCCAGAGTCATCTCTGCACCGATGGCGGCGGCGCGCTCGCGCAGGCTCAGCAGGCCACGGCGCAGCGGCACGGCGGTGTCAAAACCGCAGCCGTTGTCGATGACACGCAACTGCACACCGCTGCCCAGTACGCCGGCTTCTATGCGCAGCACGGTCGCCTGGGCATGCTGCAACACGTTGGACAGGGCCTCAAACACCATGAACTGCAGCTGGCGCATGGCGTGGGCGTCCAGCCGCTGCACGGGCTGGATCAGGTCCACGTCCCACTGCAATTCAATGTCAGACGCCGCAAAACGCGGCTCCAGGCGGTAACGCAGGTTGGCCAGCAGGGCCGTGATGTCGCCCGGCGGCAGGTTCATGGAGTCGATCTGCAGCTTGAGCTGGTCCAGCGAGTCGCGCAGGGTCTGCAGCACCTGCGCATTGCTGGCCTTGCCCGACTGCAGCTGGCGGATGGCCGAGCTGATGTGCGAACCCACGCCGTCGTGCATGTCGCGCAGGATGCGGGCGCGCTCACTGGTGCGCTCCTGCTCGCGGGCCAGTTGCTCCACCCGCGCATAGCTTTGCTGCAGCGCAGCCTCTTTTTCTGACACACGGGCGGCCAGGTTGGCCATGAGGTCCTGCGCCTGAGCGCTGGCCGCACGAAAGCGGCTGATGACGATGTAGCCCAGCACCAGGCCGAACAGCACCGACGAATAGCGGATCCAGGTGATTTCGGCCAGGCTGCCGCTGACGCGGATGGCAATCCAGTCACGCACGCCCATGGCCACGTTCAGCGAGCCGGCCGCCGCCACCAGCAGCCGCGCGGGTTCGGGCCGGCGCAGAGCGCCCACCAGGTAGACCAGGGCATAAATGACAAACAGCACATTGGCGCTGCCCAGCCAGGCCGTAAGGTAAACCGGGTTGTGCAGCACCAGCGACAGTGTGGAAGCAACAAGGGACGAGCCAAACAGCGCCCACAGGGCGGCGCGCACCAGCGGCATGGAGCGGTGGCGGTGCCAGCCGGCCACATGGTGGCAAAACAGCGCAATGCCGCAGAACCAGCCGGCAAATGCCACCGTGACCAGCACCCCCCACAGGGGCCAGGGCAACGGCGGCTGCTCAATGGCCACATCGCCCACGCGCAGGGCCCAGCACAGCTCGGCCAGGCCGGCGGCCAGGTAAATGTTGTCGCGGCGGCCAAAGCGCACCGTGCCCGGCTCAGTCTGGGTGGCCCACAGGGCCAGCGCCACCGAGCCCACCAGCAGGCTGAAGATGGTGACCACCATGGACGCCGATACCCGCCAGCGCTGGTTGTCCGTGTACAGCGGGCGGACGTCAGCCTCGGGCCCGGCCGCCAGCGCCGACAGGCCGCCCCGGCGGCCGCCGTCGGCGCGTATGTGCACGCGCAGCACGTTGTCGCGGCCCAGCAGGCGCGGCGGCACCGTGATGTACTGCGGGCCCTTGGCGTAATCGTCGGAGTTGGGCTTGTGCACATCGCCCATGCGCGTGAGCAGCGTGCCGTTCAACCAGATTTCCGCCGTGTTGCCAATGCGCTGGAAATAAATGCCATAGGGCTCGGTCGGCTCGCCCGGCAGCGAAAAAGGCACGTCAAACACCGCCTCGCCTGCCCGCGCGCGGTGCAGCCGGTCCCAGTGGTAGGGCAACGTCACATCCGTCACCTGCGCAGGCTGGCCTTTGGGCATGAGGGTGGCGCGGGCATAGGTCAGCTCCATCACCTCGGCGTGCGCGCCGGGCAGTACCAGCAACCACCAGCCGAATACCAGCAACGCAACGCGCAGGAAGGCGCGCAGGGCGTGCGGGCCTGCGGACTCAGGCCTGGCGCGCCAGCAGGCCAAGCTGCGTTGCCTCAAATACCGCCTCGCCGCGCGAGCGCACCGCCAGCTTGCGGTACAGGTTCTTGATGTGCGTCTGCACCGTGTGCACGCTGACCGACTGAAGCCGGGCAATGTCGGCATAGGAGAAGCCCCGCGCGATCAGTTCAAGTACCTCCTGTTCGCGCGTGGACAGCCCGGGCCGGGCGGGTACAGCCGCGGCAGGTTCAGGTGGCGGCGCGGCAGCAACAGCCGCAGCGGCCGCCCCCCGCCCGTCGCGCAGGCTCAAGTACTTGGACAGCACGCGCCGGGCAATCATGGGCGAGATGGGCGACGCGCCGGACTTCATTTCCAGGATGGTGCTGGCAATGTCATCGGGCGTGGAATCCTTGTGGATGTAGCCCAGCGCCCCGGCCTCGATGCTGGCCAGCACGTTGTCTTCGTCACCAAACATGGAAATCACCAGGGGCTCACACGCCGGGTGCAGGCGCACCGCGTGGCGGATCACATCCAGCCCGCTGCCGTCCGGCAGGCCCAGGTCCACCAGCAGCACGTCCACGGCATGGGCCGGGTCATCCAGCCACGCACGTGCCTCGCCCAGCGTGCCCACGCAGCCGGCCAGCCCGAGCTGGCCGCTGCGAGACACGCTCGCGGCGAAGAAGTCCCGCATCTGTGGGTCATCCTCAACGATCAATACCAGCCACATGGGCCCTCCTTCGGCAAGTGTAGGCGGCTGGCGCATGGCGCGCCCGTCGCTTTGCATCCCATGAATATGGGAACATCGCGCCATGGTCACGCCCCCACCCGCCTCGCCCCCGCGCGCCTCGACCACCACCCACCTGCTGTACCTGCACGGTTTTCGCTCGTCGCCCCAATCGGCCAAGGCACGCCAGGTCGCGGCCCGTGTGGCTGCGCAGCACCTCGGCGTGACCTGGTGGTGCCCGCAACTGCCGCCGTCGCCGCGTGAGGCCATGGCCCTGGTGATGGAGGGCACCGCAGCCTGGCCGGCCGGGCGCATGGCTGTGGTCGGATCTTCACTGGGCGGCTTTTATGCCACCCATGTGGCCGAGGCCCGCGCCTGCAAGGCCGTGCTGCTGAACCCGGCCGTGGATCCAGCGCGCGACCTGGCCAACTACATCGGCGAACAGACCGCCTGGCACGACCCGAAGGAGCGCTTTTATTTCGAGCCGCGGTTTGTGGATGAACTGCGCGCGCTGCAATGCGGGCCGGTGGCCGACCCGCAGCGCTACTTCGCGGTGATCGCCAGGGGCGACGAGGTGCTGGACTGGCGTGAAATGACCGGGCGCTACCCCGGCGCACGCATCAAGCTGCTGGACGCATCCGACCACGCCCTGAGCGACTTTGACGACCACATTGACGAGGTATTTGCGTTTCTGGCGCTGGCGGATTCCTGAACAGGCCCGCATGGGACAATCCCGCCCATGTTTGCATTGTTTGAAGAAGCCGGAAAATTCCAGGGTGGCCGCGTCATGTCCGAGGCCGAGTCATCGGCTCAGATCGAGCTGGACAGCGGCAAGCGCGTGAAGGTCAAGGCCGCCAACGTCCTGCTCAAATTCGAAAAACCCTCGCCCGCCGAGCTGATCCGCTCGGCCCAGGCGCTGAGCCAGGGCATCGAGCTGGAGCTGGCCTGGGAATTTGCCCCGGACGAGGAATTCGGCTTTGCCGACCTGGCGCGCGACTATTTCAGCGACAAGGCCACGCTGGAGCAGCAGGCCGCCGCGCTGTTCCGGCTGTTTGAGGCGCCGCATTACTTCCGCCGCGCGGGCAAAGGGCGGTTCAAGAAAGCGCCGGCCGAGATCGTGCAGCAGGCGCTGGTGGCCATCGAGAAAAAGAAAGCCCTGCAGGCCCAGATTGCCGAATGGGCGCAGGCCCTGGCCGACGGCACCTGCCCCGCGCCTATCCGCGAGCAGCTGTACAAGATTCTTTTCAAGCCGGACAAGAACGCACCCGAGTACAAGGCCGTGGTGGACGCCGCACGGGCCACGCAGACGGCACCGCTGGACCTGCTGCAAAAGGCCGGCGCCATTGATTCGGCGTACCAATTCCACTGGAAGCGCTTCCTGTTCGAGAACTTCCCCAAGGGCACGAACTTCCCCGCGCTGGAGGCACCGGCCATCAAGGACGAGCTGCCGGTGGCCGCCGTGCAGGCGTTCTCGATCGACGATTCGCAGACCACCGAAATCGACGACGCGCTGTCGGTGCAGGGCCTGGGCACGGGCACCGTGGTGGTGGGCATCCACATTGCGGCCCCCGGTCTGGCGCTGCAGCCCGGCGGGGCGGTGGACAACGTGGCGCGGCAGCGCCTGTCCACCGTTTACATGCCGGGCTACAAGGTCACCATGCTGCCCGACGACGTGGTGCAGATCTACACGCTTCAGGCCGGGCGCGACTGCCCCGCCGTGTCGCTGTACGTCACGATGGACGAAGCCTCGCTGGACATCCGGGCCACTGAAACGAAGCTGGAGCGCGTGCCCATCGCGCACAACCTGCGCCACGACCAGCTGGACGGCGTGGTGACTGAAGACTGGCTGCAGGCCGAAGGCGACGCCCAGGAGCTGCCGGGCGCACCGGGCCTGCGTGCGCCGCTGGGCTTTCTGTGGCGATTGGCCAAACACCTCAAGGCGCAACGCGAAATCGTGCGCGGCAAGCCCGAGAACTTCAACCGCCCGGACTACAACTTCCGGCTGGTGGGCAACAACGGCGCCGAACCGCAGGGCACCGAGCAGGTGCAGATCAGCGTGCGCCAGCGCGGCGCGCCGCTGGACCTGATGGTGGCCGAGGCCATGATCCTGGCCAACAGCACCTGGGGCAACTGGCTGGCCGATCATGGCGTGCCGGGCATCTACCGCAGCCAGGCGTCCATGGCGCCCGGCGTCAAGGTGCGCATGGGCACCAAGGCATTGCCGCACGCAGGCATCGGCGTCAAAAGCTATGCCTGGAGCACCTCGCCCCTGCGCCGCTACACCGACATGGTCAACCAGTGGCAGATCATTGCCGTGGCGCGTCACGGCAAGACGGCCGCCCTGGCCGCCCCCTTCAAGCCCAAGGACGCGGAGCTGTTTTCCATCATCAGCGGGTTTGATGCCGCCTACAGTGCCTACAACGGCTACCAGGCCGGCATGGAACGCTTCTGGACGCTCAAGTACCTGCAGCAGCAGGGCATCACCGAGCTGACGGCCACGGTCTTCAAGGACAACCTGCCGGGCGGCAGCGTGCTGGTGCGCGCCGACGAGTTGCCGCTGGTGCTGCCCGTGGTGGGCGCGCAGGGGCTGGCACGCGGTGCGCGCGTGCGCGTCAAGCTGGGCGATATCGACGAGATCACGCTGGACGTGGCGGGCACCGTCACCGAGCGGCTGGACACGCCGGCGGAAGCTACGCCTGAGGAAGACAGCGGCGACGAAGAACCGGTGGCAGGCCCCATTGCGATTGCGGTGGACATGAACGAAGCCGAGGCCGGCAGCGGCAGTTCAGGCGGCGATAATCCTCCCCCGTGAACCTCAAGAACCTGAGCACGCTGCAAATCGCACTTGGCGCGTCCGTCGCCGTGCATGCAGTGCTGCTGACGGTTCGGTTCGTGGACCCTGAATCCTTCAACCGCGTGTTCCAGGACACGCCGCTGGAGGTGATTCTGGTCAACACCAAAACCAATGAGCGGGCCGACAAGGCCCAGGCCATCGCCCAGGCGTCGCTGGCCGGCGGCGGTGAAGCCGCCAAGGGCCGCGCCACCAGCCCGCTGCCGCCGTCGGCGCTGACCGAAATGGGCGACGCCGCCGAAGACGCCCAACGCAAGATCGAAGCCATGCAGGAACAGCAGACGCTGCTGCTGGCACAGCTTAAAAAGCAGCTGGCCGCCCTGCCCCCGCCCGACCCCAAACAGCCCAGCACCAACGCCGAGGCAGTTGCGCGCGAAGAAAAGCGCCGCCAGCTCATCAAGCTGCTGGCCGAGATTGAAAAACGCATCAACGAAGAAAACGCACGGCCCAAGAAGCGCTACATCAGCCCCGCCACGCGCGAAGAGGTGTACGCCATCTACTACGACAACCTGCGCCGTCGTATTGAAGACCGCGGCACCCAGAACTTCCCCGAGCTGGCCGGAAAAAAGCTGTACGGCGAGCTGACCATGATCGTCACCGTCAACCACGACGGCCGCGTGCTGGACACCGAAATCGTGGAAACCTCCGGCGTCATCGCGCTGGACCGGCGCGCGCAGACGATTGCGCGCAACGCCGCACCGTTTGGCAAGTTCAGCGATGCCATGCGGCGACGTGCCGACCAGATCGTGGTGGTGTCGCGCTTCAAGTTCACGCGCGACGAAGTGCTTGAGACGAAATTGACCAATCGATGACTGCAGACCTCTACTGTGTGATGGGCAACCCCGTCGAACACAGCAAATCCCCCTGGATTCACGCCCGTTTCGCCGAACTGACCGGCCAGACGTTGCAGTACGGCCGCCGGTTGATCCCGCTGGACGGGTTCGTCGCAGGCGTCGCAGCCTTTCGCGCCGAGGGCGGGCGCGGCTGCAACATTACCGTGCCGTTCAAGTTTGAGGCCGGCGCCCTGCCCGGCCTGCACATGACGCCGCGCGCCGCGCTGGCCCAGGCCTGCAACACGCTGCGCTTTGATGCAGACGGCATCTTTGCCGACAACACCGACGGCGTGGGCCTGGTCAACGACATCACACGCAACGCAGGCATGCCGCTGGCGGGCAAACGCCTGCTGCTGATCGGCGCGGGCGGCGCTGCGGCAGGTGTGCTGGGGCCACTGATCGAAGCCCGGCCCGCGCACATCACGGTCACCAACCGTACCGTGGCCAAGGCCCAGGCGCTGGTGCAGCGGCACGCAGCGCTGGCTGCGCAGCAGGACGTGCAGCTGGCAGCGCACGTACTGCAGGCCGTGGGCGGGCCGTTTGACGTGGTGATCAACGGTACGGCCAGCAGCCTGGCCGGTGCCGGCGTGCCCGTGCCTGACGGCGTGCTGCAAACCGGCACGCTGGCTGTGGACATGATGTACGGCCCTGCCGCCGATGCCTTCATGCGGTGGGCCGCCCAGCACGGCGCCGTGGCGCGCGACGGCCTGGGCATGCTGGTGGAACAGGCCGCCGAGTCATTTGCCGCCTGGCGCGGCGTGCGCCCACCGTCAGCCCAGGTGCTGGACGAACTGCGCCGCACGCTGGCATGATTTCGTGATGCAACCCGTATTGCGCCTGGCCGCTCTGTTGCTGGCCGCCGCATTGTTGCTGC
>CALRZF020000101.1:0-10990 GCA_943372585.1 Ramlibacter sp. 2FC
CTACACCATTGAGCTCACGGGTGACCAGGCCAAGAACGACGCCTTCCTGGTGGCCATTGACCGCAGCGCCATCCTGGAGACGGTTCGCACCGGTTCGAGCGGCATCGGGCGGGGCGAACGCATCCTTCGCGTCTGATTTTTTTGACCCAACAATTTCAACAGGAGAAACCATGAAGGTTTATTACGACAAAGACTGTGACCTGAGCCTGATCAAGGGCAAAACGGTTGCCATCATCGGCTACGGTTCGCAGGGCCACGCCCATGCACAAAACCTCAATGACAGCGGCGTGAAGGTCGTGGTCGGCCTGCGCAAGGGCGGGGCTTCCTGGCCCAAGGTCGAAAAGGCCGGCCTGAAGGTCGCCGAAGTGGCCGACGCGGTCAAGGCCGCTGACGTCGTCATGATCCTGCTGCCCGACGAGCAGATCGCCGCCGTCTACAAGAATGACGTCGAAGCCAACATCAAGCCCGGCGCATCGCTCGTGTTTGCCCACGGGTTCAACGTGCACTACGGCTTCGTGACCCCCCGTGCTGACCTGGACGTGTGGATGGTCGCTCCCAAGGCTCCCGGCCATACCGTGCGCGGCACGTACGCACAGGGTGGCGGCGTGCCCCACCTGGTGGCCGTGCATCAGGACAAGACGGGCAAGGCCCGTGACCTGGCCCTGAGCTACGCCATGGCCAACGGTGGCGGCAAGGCCGGCATCATCGAAACCAACTTCCGCGAAGAGACCGAAACCGACCTGTTCGGCGAACAGGCCGTGCTGTGCGGCGGTACCGTTGAGCTGATCAAGGCGGGCTTCGAGACGCTGGTGGAAGCCGGCTATGCCCCCGAAATGGCCTACTTCGAGTGCCTGCACGAACTCAAGCTGATCGTGGACATGATCTATGAAGGCGGCATCGCCAACATGAACTACTCGATCTCGAACAACGCCGAGTACGGCGAGTACGTGACGGGCCCGCGCATCGTGACCGAAGAGACCAAGAAGGAAATGAAGCGTGTCCTGAAGGACATCCAGAGCGGCGAATACGCCAAGAGCTTCATCCTGGAAAACCGCGCCGGCGCGCCTACGCTTTTGAGCAAGCGCCGCCTGATGGCCGAGCACCAGATCGAGACCGTGGGCGAAACCCTGCGGGCCATGATGCCCTGGATCAAGAAGAACAAGCTGGTGGACCAGACCCGCAACTAAAAGCGGTTCTTTCCCAAAGCCAAAAGGCCACTTCGGTGGCCTTTTTACATTTTTGGGCAGCGCTGACTTAAACTCAAACCATGAATAACGAACCACAGCATCCGACAGGCGAAGGCATTGTGGTGCGCAAGCGCCGCAAGGGCATCTACATCCTGCCCAACCTCTTTACGCTCGGAGGGCTGTTCGGGGGCTTTTATGCCGTCGTCATGGCCATGAACGGCCGCTTTGACATGGCGGCCGCCGGTATTTTCTGCGCGATGGTGCTGGACAGCCTGGACGGGCGCGTGGCCCGCATGACCAATACCCAAAGTGCGTTTGGCGAACAGATGGATTCACTGTCTGACATGGTTTCCTTTGGCGCGGCGCCGGCCCTGATCGCTTATGAATGGGCGCTTAAAGGCCTGGGCCGCTGGGGCTGGATTGCGGCATTTGTCTATTGCGCCTGCGCGGCATTGCGGCTGGCCCGCTTCAACGTCAACACGGCGGTGGTGGACAAGCGCTACTTCCAGGGGCTGCCGTCGCCCGCCGCGGCAGCGCTGGTCGCCGGCTTTATCTGGCTCATGACAGAAACGGGCGTCAAGGGCTATGACGTGGCCTGGATCATGTTCGCTTTCGCCTTGTACGCGGGCCTGACGATGGTGACCAACGTGCCGTTTTACAGCTTCAAGGACATTCAGATGAAAAAGAGCGTGCCCTTCGCCGTGATCGTGCTGATCGCGCTGGGCATTGCTGTCATCAACATCCATCCGCCTACTGTGTTGTTCGGCCTGTTTGTGTTGTACGGACTGAGCGGCTATGCGTTGTATGGCTGGCGCAAGTTCAAGGGCCAGCAGACCAGCGTGATCAGCACGTCTACCGACGAACCCGAAGAGCGCGGCTTGCACAAATGAAAACTGTGCTACAGTAATTTTATGAACAAAATTTCGCTGGCTCTACTGCTATCCCCCAACGGGCGGAGACGGTAGCGCACGCGCATCCCGGATCAACGGCCCGTTTGCACCAGCAGCGGGCCGTTTTTCTTTGGGGCTGCTGGTTTACACAACCTGTCATACATCATGTTGAACCAACCTGCCAGCAAGTACCCCGCCTTCAAGCCCATTGGCTTGCGTGATCGCACATGGCCTGACGCCGTTTTGAGCGCCGCGCCGATCTGGCTGAGCACGGACCTGCGTGACGGCAACCAGGCGCTGATCGAGCCCATGGACGTGGCACGCAAGCTGCAGATGTTCCAGATGCTGGTGAAGATCGGTTTCAAGGAGATTGAGATTGGTTTTCCGTCAGCCTCTCAAACAGAATTCGACTTCCTGCGCCGGCTGATCGACGAAAACCTGATTCCGGATGACGTGACCATCCAGGTGCTGACGCCGGCGCGCGAGCCGCTGATCCGCCGCACATTTGAGGCGCTGCAAGGGGCAAAGCGCGCCATCGTGCACCTGTACAACGCCGTTGCGCCAGTGATGCGCAAAGTGGTTCTGGGACTGGACGAGGACGGTATCGTCGAACTGGCCACCAGCCAGGCGCGACTCTTTGTGGAACTGGCTGCACAACAGCCGCAGACGCAATGGACGTTCCAGTACTCGCCCGAGATGTTCTCAGGCACCGAACTGGCATTCTCCAAGCGGGTGGTGGATGCGGTGACCGAAGTCTGGCAACCCACGCCGCAGCGCAAATGCATCGTCAACCTGCCGTCCACGGTGGAGCACTCCACGCCCAACATCTTTGCCGACATGATCGAATGGATGCACCGTCACCTCGCACGGCGTGATTCCATCGTGTTGTCCGTGCACCCCCACAACGACCGCGGCACCGGTACGGCCGCGGGCGAGTTTGCACTGATGGCTGGCGCGGACCGCATTGAAGGCTGCCTGTTCGGCAATGGCGAGCGCACGGGCAACCTGGACATCGTGAACGTCGCGCTGAACCTGTACACGCAGGGTGTAGCGCCGGGGCTTGATTTCTCGGCCATCGACGAAATCCGCCGCACGGTGGAGCACTGCAACCAGTTGCCCGTGCACCCACGCCACCCGTATGCGGGCGACCTGGTCTACACCTCGTTTTCCGGATCGCACCAGGACGCCATCAAGAAAGCATTTGCCGCGCGCAAGGACGGCGACGCCTGGAACATCCCCTACCTGCCGATTGACCCCAAGGACGTGGGCCGTTCGTACGAGGCCGTGATCCGCGTCAACAGCCAGTCGGGCAAAGGCGGCATCGCGTACCTTCTGGAAAGCGAATTCGGGCTGGAGCTGCCGCGCCGCCTGCAGATCGAATTCAGCCAGGTGGTGCAGGCTGTCATGGACACGGACGGCAAGGAACTCACTGCGCACAATCTGTGGACGCTTTTTGAGCGCGAATACGGTTTGCAGGGCGCTCCCGCGCTTGCGCACCAGGTCAGTGAAGCGGACGGCGGCAGAGTGCGCCTCACCGCAGACCTGCAGGTCAATGGCCGGCCTTATGCGGTAGCGGGCGAGGGCACGGGGCCGATCGATGCATTCGTGCAGGGGTTGAATGAAGCCACAGGCCAGACCATTCGCGTGCTGGATTACCACGAGCACGCCGTGGGCTCTGGCGCCAACGCGCGGGCCGTCGCGTACCTGGAACTGCGTGTCAACGACCGGACCCTGTTCGGCGTTGGCATGGACGCGAACATCGTATCCGCCTCATTGAAGGCGATTGTGTCTGGCTTGCAGCGGGCACAATCCACCACTTCGGCCGCCTCCATCGGCCGCACCGAACAAGGAGCATTCCAGTGACCGACAAACTCATCATTTTTGACACCACCTTGCGTGACGGCGAACAGTCGCCCGGCGCGTCCATGACGCGGGAAGAGAAAGTGCGCATTGCGCGCCAGCTCGAGCGCCTGAAGGTGGACGTGATCGAGGCCGGCTTTGCCGCCAGCTCCAACGGCGACTTTGAGGCGGTCAAGGCGATTGCCGACACCATCCGCGAATCCACCATCTGCTCGCTGTCGCGCGCCAACGACCGCGACATCTCGCGCGCGGCTGAAGCATTGAAGGGCGCGGAACGCGCGCGCATCCACACCTTCATCGCAACGTCACCGCTGCACATGGAAAAGAAGCTGCGCATGACGCCCGATCAGGTGCTGGAGCAGGCCAAACAGTCAGTGCGCTTTGCGCGCAACCTGTGCGGGGACATCGAGTTCTCGCCCGAGGACGGCTACCGCAGCGAAATGGACTTCTTGTGCAAGGTGCTGGAGGCGGTGATTGCCGAAGGCGCCACCACCATCAATGTGCCCGACACCGTGGGCTACGCCGTGCCCGAGCTGTATGGCAACTTCATCAAGACGCTGCGCGAGCGCATCCCCAACAGCGACAAGGCGGTCTGGTCAGTGCACTGCCACAACGACCTGGGCATGGCGGTGGCCAACTCACTGGCGGGCGTGAAGATCGGTGGTGCACGCCAGGTGGAGTGCACCATCAACGGCCTGGGCGAGCGCGCAGGCAACTGCTCGCTGGAAGAAATCGTGATGGCTGTGAAGACCCGAAAGGATTATTTCGGCCTCACGATGAACATCGACCCGATCCACATCGTGGCGGCCAGCCGCATGGTCAGCCAGACCACGGGCTTTGTGGTGCAGCCGAACAAGGCGGTGGTGGGCGCCAACGCGTTTGCCCACGCGTCCGGCATCCACCAGGACGGCGTGCTCAAGGCGCGCGACACCTACGAAATCATGCGGGCTGAGGACGTCGGCTGGTCTGCCAACAAGATCGTGCTGGGCAAGCTGAGCGGGCGCAATGCGTTCAAGGCGCGCCTGCAGGAGCTGGGTGTGTCACTGGAGAGCGAGGCCGACGTCAACACCGCGTTCATGAAGTTCAAGGAACTGGCCGACCGCAAGAGCGAGATTTTTGACGAAGACATCCTGGCCTTGGTCAGCGATGAAAGCGTGACGCACGAGAAAGAGCAATACGGTTTTGTCTCGCTGTCGCAACACAGCGAAACCGGCGAGCGGCCGCATGCGAGCGTGGTGTTCACCGTCGACGGCAAGGAAGTGCGCGGCGAGTCAGATGGCAACGGGCCGGTTGACGCGTCGCTCAAAGCCATTGAAACGCACGTCAAAAGCGGCGCTGAAATGGTGCTGTATTCGGTCAACGCCATCAGCGGTTCCACTGAGAGCCAGGGTGAGGTGACGGTGCGCCTGCAGAACTCGGGCCGCGTGGTCAACGGGGTGGGTGCAGACCCCGATATCGTGGTGGCGTCTGCAAAAGCCTATCTCAGTGCGCTGAACAAGTTACAAAGTAAAGCTGACCGGGTGGCCGCCCAAGGCTGAGCTGATTTTCTATAATTCCGGCTCTGGTTGAGGAAAGTCGCGCAAGTCTTTGATCTTGCGCGATTTTTTATGACCTTGTACACTGCGACCGTCGCCGCCGCGTACAGGAGTTCACTCATGGTCCTTGGTTCTGCCTTTTTACCGAGCAATGCTTTGAATCGCCTCCTACAAATTTTTGCAATTGCAGTCGTCACCACTGTGCTGGCGATTCCAGCAGCGCAGGCGCAAACCCGTAACAAAGCAACAGCCAAAAAGAGCAAAAGCTCAGTGGTGGTCAACCGCAAGGCCGTCAAGATTGTTGCCAAGCGCCGTTCCGTTATCCGTATCGCAGCGCCCGCGCGGCCTTCCTTTGGTCAGCTTGCCGGCCTGCATGGAAAGCAGGACCTGCTGGACCTGAAGTCCAGCGTGGCTCTGGTCATTGACCAGGAAACGCGCGAAGTGCTCTTCAGCAAAAACGACTCTGCGGTGCTGCCCATCGCTTCGCTCACCAAGCTGATGACCGGCTTGCTGATCAGTGAAGCCCACCTGCCGATGGACGAGATGATCACCATCACGCAGGACGATGTGGACACCGAAAAGGGCAGCTCCTCACGCCTGCGCGTGGGCACCGAGCTCAGCCGCGGCGAACTGCTGCATCTGGCCCTGATGTCCAGCGAGAACCGCGCAGCCCATGCGTTGGGCCGCACCTACCCCGGTGGTCTGGGCGTGTTTGTGAAGCAAATGAATGCCCGCGCACGCACTCTGGGCATGAACGACACCAGCTATGTGGAGCCCACAGGCTTGTCCAGCCGCAACCAGTCCAGTGCCAAGGATCTGGCCACGTTGGTGAGCGTGGCCTACAACGACGCACAGGTGCGCGAGCTGTCGACGTCACCCGGCTACCAGGTCGCCGTGGGCAACCGTACCCTGCAATACAACAACACCAACCGCCTGGTCAAAAACCCGGACTGGGACATTGGCCTGCAAAAGACCGGCTACATCTCTGAAGCCGGGCAATGCCTGGTCATGCAGACCAAGATTGCCGGGCGCAAGCTGATCATGGTGTTCCTGGACTCCGCCGGCAAGCTCAGCCGCCTGGGGGACGCTGAACGCGTGCGCCGCTGGGTAGAATCGACACCTGCGACGACGCTTCAGCCAGCAACCAACATCGTCATCCGTCAGGTCAACGGCTGAGACCGGTCGTCTTGTAGCCCAGCGCAGTTGAAATCTCGCTGGCGGTTGCCTGCAGCTTGGGCAGCCAGCTTTCATCCAGCCGGTCTGCCGGCGCTGAAATCGACAGGCCCGCAATCAGCTTGTTCTGGTCGTCGTAAATGCCGGCGGCCATGCAGCGCACCCCCAATTCCAGTTCTTCGTTGTCACGTGCAATGCCGTATTGGCGTGCCTTGGACAACTCGCGTTCCAGTGCAGGCAACTGCGTGATGCTGTTGCGCGTATGGCCGGCCAGCCCTGTGCGGGTGGCATAGGCGCGGATGCGCTGCGGGTCGTCCACCGCCAGAAACAGCTTGCCCGTGGATGTCAGGTGCAGCGGCGCGCGACCGCCAATCGCGCGCACTACCTGCATGCCGGAGCGCTCGCTGTAAGCGCGCTCGATGTAAACGATTTCGTCGCCCTGGCGCATGCTCAGGTTCACCGGTTGCTGGATCAGTTTGTGCAACTCGCGCATGGGCGCCAGCGCAGCGTCACGCACGCTCAGACGGCCTTTGACCAGGTTGCCCAACTCCAGCAGGCGCATGCCCAAGCGGTAGTTTCCAGCTTCCGGGCGGTCCACAAAGCGCCCTGTGGCCAGGTCATTGAGGATGCGGTGGGTTGTGGACGGGTGCAGGCCGGTTTTTTCACTGATTTCCTTGAGGGAAATCGCTTCTTCGCGCGAAGCCAGCACGTCGATGAGCGAAAACATGCGCTCAATGACCTGAATGGTCGGTGTCGCGGGAACGCTCTGGTTGGATTTTTTCATGGGCTCCCCAATCGCTTGGACAGCCAAATTTTATCTTATGAAATTGAACCCGGTGAAGTTGAGTCGCCGGGCACCCATTGGCCGTCCACCAGAATTTCGTTGGGAAGGAAGCGGGCCTTGTAATTCATTTTTGGGCTTTCGCTGATCCAGTAGCCCAGGTACACATGGGGCAAGCCCAGGCGGCGTGCCTGATCGATCTGCCACAGCACGCTGTAAGTGCCGTAGCTGGCGTTGGCGTCGGGCTCATAAAACGTATACACGGCCGAGATTCCGTCGTTCAGTACATCCAGGATGGAGACCATGCGCAGGGTACCGGCCGAGCCGTCGTCGGTTGGCTCACGGAACTCCACCAGACGCGAATTCACCCGGCTTTGCAGCAGGAACTGGGTGTACTGGTCGATGCTGTCGTGGTCCATGCCGCCGCCTGCATGGCGTCCGGTCTGGTAGCGCAGGTACAGGTGGTAGTGCTCGGGCACAAAACACAGCTTGAGCACACGCGCCTGCAGCCCCTGGTGACGGGTGCGGGCGCGGCGCTGGCTGCGGTCGGGGGCGAATTCGTTGACCTGCACGCGCAGGGGGATGCAGGCCCGGCAGCCGTCGCAGTACGGCCGGTAGGTAAACATGCCGCTGCGGCGAAAGCCACTGGTGACCAGGTCGGAATAGGTGTCGTTGTGGATCAGGTGGCTGGGCGTGGCGACCTGAGAGCGCGCCTGCTTGCCCGCGAGGTAACTGCACGGGTAGGGCGCCGTTGCATAGAACTGCAAGGCCTGAAGCGGAAGATCCTTGAGGTGGGTCACGCTGATACGGCTGGCGGCAGGAGTTGCGTCCAGTATACGGGCTCGAATTGCCAGACGGGACCTGGCTCGGGGGCCGCCTGTGCGACATGCTTCACGAAAGCCGCGCGCTCGATTTCGCGCGCACCCAGCGACGCCAGGTGGCGGGTGTTCTGCTGGCAGTCGATCAGGCGCACGCCGTGCTCGCGGCACAGCGCCACCAGCGCTGCCAGAGCGATCTTGGATGCGTCGGGAACCCGCGTGAACATCGATTCACCAAAGACGGCATTGCCCAGCCCCACGCAGTAAAGGCCGCCCACCAGCTCGCCGTTGATCCAGGTCTCCACACTGTGGGCCCAACCGGCGCGGTGAAATGCCTGGTAGGCCGACACCATCTCCGGCACGATCCAGGTGCCCGACTGGCCCGGTCGCGGGCTGCCCGCACAGGCGCGGATCACATCGTCAAACGCGCTGTCGATGCGGATTTCACACGCGGCATTCAGCCTGAACTGTGCCACCGTCTTGCGCAGCGACCGGTGCAGTTTGAACTCGTCCACATGCAGCACCATGCGCGGGTCCGGGCTCCACCACAGGATGGGTTGGCCGTCGCTGAACCAGGGGAAGATGCCGTGGCTGTAGGCGCGCGTCAGCGTCGCTACATCCAGTGCACCGCCTGCGGCCAGCAAGCCTGGGGCAGGGTCTGATGGTCCCCATGCCCGGGCTGCATCAGGAAAAGGCTCGGCGGGTTCCAGCCAGGGTAGCTTCATGTGCACAAGGCTACACCGCGCGGCGCCCGGGCGTGCTGCGGGGTTTCAGCCGCCGATCATGACGTTGAAGGCGCCCAGGACGATCGAGCCGCCGTGGGCGGTGGCGTCACCCATGCGCGCAGCGGGCTTGCCCCCGATCCTGACCGTGGCGGATCCCTTCACGATGCTGTCCGGAGGGCCGACGCATACACACATGTCACCCAGGACAGCGGCGGGCAGGCCGCCGACCAATACGGTTGGCGAGCACGGTCCTGTGATGGGGCCGCCTACATGGGGAATGGGTACCGGCACCGCCAGCGTCTGCATGGGGCACTGGTGCATGTCGGTGATTCTGGCCGCGGGTGGCATGGCTTCTCCTGGGCTCAGTTGATCATGACCATCGCGCCCTTGACGGTCGTGGTGCCGGTGGACGACATCTCGGCCGAGGCAGCTGCCTTGGCGACATAGGCCGACTGTGCGGTGTGATTGATGTTCAGGCCGCTCTGGACGACATCGGCGCGGGACGTGGTGACGACATTGCCTGTGGCCTGCAGCTGGAGCTGGCCGGCCGCCACGAAGGTGATGTCTTTCACGCTGGTAATCGTGATGCCCTCGGGGCCCATTTCGATCTTGTTGCCGCTGATGTCCTGCAAGCACAGCGTCTTGTTGGGGTCGTCGATGCCGATCCTGCTGCCCGAGCGTGTGACGATGGTGACCTTGCCCAACGCCTCGCTGACCTGGACCATATCTTCAATTGGCATGCGCTGTTCCCCGGGGCTTTTTGATCACGAGGTTATAGCAGAGCGCGCGACGGGTCCTCGACGGGGCCCTGAAAGACAAAGGCCCCGCACTTTCGTGCAGGGCCTTCGGGTTTTTATCTGGCTCCTCGTGTGCGGCCCACTGCGAACCAAACGCGTCTGTTTCCCTCGGCCAACTTTCGCTGCTCGCAAGGGAAAACAGGCGCGAGCGATGACCAATTAGTGATGGAGCGGGTGCTGGGTTTGTGCGTACACTTAACAACTAAAAGTGACGCAGATGTGCGAGGCAACCCCTTTGAAATCAACGGCTTACGTGGCTGAAATGAATCTGAAGTCCAGTTTAGCCAGCAGCGGTATCCCGCACTGCGTGCGGTTTGAATTACGTTAGACCTCATCATGCGAGTCCTCGTCGCCTTACTGTCATGGAGTTGCATTTCAGCAGCCGTGGTCGCGTCGCTTTGGTACGGATACTTCGGCTTGTATTGGCTGGCCGGCGAAGCATTTGGTCCCAGTTTGGGTTTGGCTTTGATTGCTGCCCCTGTCAGCGCATTGATGGCATTTGGGCTGGCGATGCTGACCCTAGTTGTCGGAATGAGGATCGCTACTCGATTAGACGATCGATTTGTGAAGAACGAAACAGACTAAGGGAGTGCATTTATGCAATGTCGAGTATCCAAATTCGCGCGAGATTTCGCAGCTAGAAGCAATGCGGTCTAACTGGTAAACCAAGACGGAAGCCTGCGGCTCCGCTTGTCTTCAACGTTAGACCGTGAGTTCAACGCCTTGCCATCGTTGTGCGGAGCTTCAGCCGTTGTTTCGCATTCGCACCCTTGGCGACCTTCAGCGCGTGATCGACGGAACTGCCGCTGAAGTCGCGCGCGGTGTCTTGATGGAAGTTACATCGCCTGGCGTCGCTGGTGAGTGGCAGACCCCCTTTTCACGCCTCGTGAAAGGAGAGTGGGACGACTTGGTCCTGTGCAGATTCCAATGTACTACCTGCAAGCGCCTGTACTGCCTCTCGTGTGAGAACTATCATGGCTCCGGAGTCTCATGGGGGTTGGCGGAGGAACAGCGGTGACTACTCGCGTGGCGCGCGACTCCCGGTTCAATAGTTCATTCGGCACGCACACTAAACGGCATTGCGCCCCCTGACCACCAAGCTGGTTTACTCATCCTCACAGTTTGCTGAGACATTGGTGCCATCGTTCTTGTACGGTGGCACATGCCTACAAGAAAAATTGATCCCGCGAGCGTCGCAACTTCGGTTCCGAAGAAAGCAGTCCA
>CALRZF020000102.1:0-10954 GCA_943372585.1 Ramlibacter sp. 2FC
ACACGCGAATACCTGGGCGGCATGGTGCAAAGCGCCGGGGGTGATGCAGCCAGTGCCGAGATGACGCTGATGGAGCCCGGCGAGGCCGTGGTGGCCGAAAAGCACTTCCTGGCGGGTGTGTTCCCCGACAACTTCTTTCGCGCCCTGGCTGAGGGCAAGTCGCTGGGCATCCTGCTGTGCGCCATCCTGTTTGGCCTTGCCTTTGCGGCATTGAGCAAGACGCAGAACAACCCGCTGACGCAGGTGTTCGAGGCGATCTACCGCGCTCTGGAAATCATCATCTCCCGCGTCAACCTGTTCATTCCCGTGCTGGTGTTCGGTGTGGCGGCTTCATTCTTTGCGGTGACCGAGCCGCGCACAGTGGCCGCCATGCAGAGCTTCCTGTGGAGCTTTGTGGTGATGGCGCTGGCCCTGGGCGCGCTGGCTGTGGGCGTCATTGCGCGCCAGTCAGGGCTTTCGGTGCTGGCCGTGCTGCAGGCGCTGAAGGCACCCGCGCTGATCAGCCTCACCTCGGCCAGCACCACGGCGAGCATCCCCGACACCATTGAGGCCATGAGCACGCGCCTGGGCTTCAGCCGTGGCGTGGTGGAGCTGGTCACGCCGATTTCGTCGGTGTTCCTGCGCTCGGGCTCAGCACTGTATTACGCGCTGCTGGCTGTTTTTGTGGCCAACCTCTACGGCCGGGCCCTGACGCCCGACCAATTGGCCCTGATCTGCGGGGGCGCGGCGGTTGCGGCTTTTGCCTCGGCCGGCAGCAACAGCCTGGCCAATGTGGCCTACGCGAGCATGGTGCTGGCGTTGCTGCAGCTTCCGGCTGAAGCGGCGCTGGCGCTGTTCCTGGCCATTGACCTGATCTGCGAAGCCCCGCGCAACTGGCTCACGCTGATGGTCTCCTGCGCGCTGATGGCGCTGGTCTCGCGCGGCCTGCCATCCGAGCGCCAGGCCACGCAGGACCCGGCAGCGGCCGCAGCCGCGCTGCCGGTGCGTTTTGCATTCACCCGCAGCGACCTTATGATCGCCGCGGTGTGTTCGATGGTGGTCGCGCTGCTGATCGTCATGCTGGGCATTGGCGTAGGCATGCGCCGCGGCGAGGGCGCGCAGGCCCCGGGCCTGAACCTGGGCCATGTACGGACACTGGAAACAACCCGATCGTGATGAACCGAAAACGCTTTTTGGCAGCCGCCCTGGGGGGCGTGGGCGCAGCCTTGCTCGCCGGCTGCGGCACCGTCAACCGGGTCATGAACCTGGTGGGCTTTGCAGGCACCCGCCTGGCCTGGAAAGAGGTCGTCATCGCGGCGGCCGACGGCGCCAACCAGAACAGCGCCGTGGCCGTGGACATCGTGCTGGTGCTGGAAGCAGCAGCGATTGAAAAGCTGTCGGCCCTGCCGGCGTCCAAGTGGTTTGCCACACGCGCCGACCTGCTCAAGACCTTCCCCGGCGAGTTCAGCTACAAGAGCTGGGAGATCACGCCCGGCCAGGTCCTGCGGCTGCCCGGCTCGGTCTTTGGTTCGCCCAATGTGCTGACAGTGTTTGTTTTTGCGGACTACCTGGCGCCCGGAGAGCACAGAATGAGAGTAGATGAGCTGCAAAACGGGATAATGGTCCAGTTGGCGGCACGTGGGTTTACCGTGCAACCGCACAAGGTGGATTAGGAGGCCGATTGAACCCCCAGAACGTACCGCAACGCATCGAATGGCATGAGGGCATGCTGCTCGCGCCGCAGCACTTCCAGCAGGTCTCAGCCCGGCTGGACGCGCTGGTGGCCTGGCACACCCTGGCTGTTTCGCCGTTCGGCTGGGGCGTGCGCAAGCTGGTCCTCGACTCTGCCTTGCTGCCCGCGGGCCTGTTTCGCGTGCGCCTGCTGGAGGCCATCCTGCCCGACGGAACGGCGGTGGTGTTCTCGGCCGACGATTCCATGCACGGCACGCTGGACCTGGATCTCAGCCCCTTTGCTGCCCAGCTGGATGCTGGCCCGCTGGACATTCACCTGGTGCTGCCGTTGTCACGCAGCACGCGTGAGCGCGGCACGCCGTCGCGCTTTCGCTCGGTGGCCGGCCAGCCGGTGGAAGACGAGGTCTCCGAAGCCGTGCCGGCCGACGTGCCCCGCCTGATCCCCAACCTCAGCCTGGCCGCCGGTGCCACGCCGTCGGGGCTGTACACCCACTTCCGATTGGCAACGGTCTACAAAGACAACGAGCTGATCAAGATGGGGGCCGCGTTGCCCCCTCTTCTTGACCTGCCCAAAGATGGCGAGCTGTGGGACCGCGTGGCCGGCTTTGTCGGCCAGCTTCGTGCCAAGGCTGCCTTTGTGGCCAAGCAGACGGCCATCCCGTCGTCCAAAACCGAGGACCGCCTGGCCTACATGGAGCAAAAGGAGCGCCTGCGCAACCTGCTCAGCGGTCTGCCGCAGATTGAAGCCGTGCTGCGCACGCCCTCGCTGCACCCGTATTCGCTGTACCTGGCGCTGTGCGCGCTGCTGGGCCCGCTGAGCATGCTCAAGCCCGGCGCGTTGCCGCCCGTGCCGCCGGCCTATGACCATGCCGACCCGTCCGCCACGCTGGAGCCGCTGGTGGCGTCGCTGCAAGACGCCCTGCTGGAAGTCAGCCAGGAGTACCGCGAGGTCAAGTTCGAGTTCAAGCACGGGGCCTATGAGCTCACGCTGCTGCCCGAATGGATCGACCAACGCCTGGTGGTGGGCCTGCGCGGCCAGCCCGAAAAAGACCTGATCGCCTGGCTGGAAGGCGCCATCATCGGCTCGCAGTCCGCCTATGCCTCGCTGCGCGAGCGGCGCGTGCTGGGGGCTGTGCGCGCCCCGATCGAGGTGGCCGAAGAGCTGGGCGTGCGCACCAGCTCGGGCTACACCCTGTTTGCCGTGCAGGCCAGCCCGGGGCTGACGCTTCCGGCGCAGCCCCTGATCATCAGCAATTCCGCCGAGAGCGCTGCAGCCCAGCGTCCGCAGGAACTGGTTTTGTTCGTCAAGGGCTGAGGCCAAAGGAACCCCACGCACCATGGCACGCCAAGCAACGGACAAAGCGGACGACGATCACCTGGTCCAGCAGTTCCGTGCCTTTTTCGACGAAGTGTCCAAAGCCCAGGCGCGCGCCATCGACATGCGCGAGACCGACCCCGCCCTGGCTGCGCAGAACCTGAGCCGCCACCTTGAAAACCTCATTGAGCTGCAAACGCTGGAGTCGCGCCGTGACGGCAGCCGCTTTGAGCTGGAAAGCATTGCCGATTCGCGCTACCTCAAGGCCGCGCTGGCCGATGAGATTTTGCTGAACACGCAATGGATCGGCCGCGACCACTGGACCGAGCACCTGCTGGAGGCGTCGCTGTTTCGCACCAGCATTGCGGGCGAAAAGGTGTTTGAACGCATTGAAGAAGTCCTGTCCAGCCGCGAACCGTCGCGCCGCGACATTGCGCGGCTGTACCTGTTTGCGCTGGCGCTCGGTTTCCAGGGCAAATACCGCGGCGCCGCGGCTGACTCGGCCCGCTTTGCCGGTTACCGCGAAGAGCTCTTCCAGTTCGTCTACCAGCGCCCCCCGTCCATCGGCACGCGCGACCGTGTGCTGTCCGAGCGGGCCTATGCCAGCACGCTGTCGCACATCGCGCCGCGCAAGCTGCCCACGCTCAGCCGCTGGACGGTGATCTTCCTGCTGGGCATGCTGGGGCTTCTGGCCATCTCTGAGATCCTGTGGCTGTGGCAGTCGTGGCCGGTGCGCCAGGTGCTGCAGGGCGGCCCCGCTCCCGTGACGGAGGTCCAGCGATGACCCGCCGCCACAGTGCCGGAGGCCTGCCATGTTGAGGGACAACCTCTTTCTGGCGTCGCTGGGCATCCTGATTGCCCTGGTGCTGGTCATCCTGGGCCTGGTGCTGTACTTTGCCGTGCGCCGCTCATCGGCCAAGACATCGTCCGACCCCAAGATCACCAAACTGCGGTTTGACTCGCTGCGCAGCTCGTTCAAGCAGGCAGTGGAGCTGATCGAGCAGAACATCGCCTCGCGCTCGGAGCGCTACAGCATCCCCTGGGTCATGGTGCTCAATGAAGGCAAGGGCCAGCGCCAGCTGCCCATTGAGCAGTCCGGCGTCGCCAGCGCGCTCAGCTCCGAAGCCGCCATGGCTGCGTCGGCGCAAGGCATCTCGTGGCACTTTTTTGATCGCGGCGTGGTCATCGACCTGCAGGGCACCTACCTGGGCTCGCCCGATGACGAAGACGCGGCCGAGAAACCCTGGGATGAATTCCTGGGCCTGTGCCGCAAGTACCGCCCGCAGCGCCCGTTTGACTCCGTCGTCATCACCGTGCCGGCCAGCCTGCTGCTGGACGACAACGCCGACGCCCGGCTGGAGCTGGGCAAGCTGGCCAAGCTGGCGCACCGGCGCCTGTGGCTCGCGCAGAACCGCTTTGCCATGCGCTTTGCGGTTTACGTGGTGGTGTCTGAATGCGAGCAGATCGAAGGCTTTGCACAGTTTGCGCGGCGTGTGCCTGATTCCATGCGCGCCAGCATGCTGGGCTGGTCGTCGCCGTTTGATCTGTCCACCACCTACCAGTCTGAATGGGTGGGCGACGCGGTAGACACCGTGGTGCGCACCGTGTCAGACACCAGTGCCGAGCTGTTTGCGCAGAACAATCCGGCGGGCGACGCCGGCAAGTTCTTTTTGCTGCCTTCGCGCATTGAGCGCATCCGCTCGCAGCTGCAGCTGTATGTGGACGAGCTCATGCGGCCCAGCGCCTACCACGAGCCGTTTTTCTTCCGCGGCATCTACCTCACAGGCGACAGCAGCGAATCAGCGCAAAAGGCGCTGGCCATGGACGAGGCCGATGCCGCAGCCGACATGGACGCCGGCGCCGGCGAGCACGGCGCCGACCTGGTGTCGCAGCTCATGCGCGAACCGGCCTTCCTGCGCGACCTGTTCGAAAAGAAGGTGTTCTCTGAATACGGGCTGGCTCGCCCGTCGCGCCAGCAGCTGAGCCGTCCGGCGCTGAGCCGTGCCGCGCGCTGGGGCGCCATTGCCGTGCTGGGCACCTGGAGCGTGGGGCTGGTGGTGGCCACCGTGCAGATCGAGACGCGCCACAGCGAGCTGGCCCGCGCACTGCAGCAGATCCAGGCCGACGCCGACTTCCGTGCCCGCTCGGCCGAGCGCGGGGAGATCATCCCGTCTGACTGGTACCGGCGCAAGGCCCTGTCCTTGCTCGCCGCTATCGAAAAGCTCAGCATCGACACACCGTGGACGGTGTTCATGCCGGGTTCGTGGCGTGTGTTTGACGACCTGGAAGAACGCGCGGGCGAGCGCATCGAGCGCGAGTTTGGCGAGATCGCCATCAACACCCTGCGCCGCGAGCTGTACACCCGGGCCAGCGACATGACCGGTGTGGCGCAAGACGCCAGCACGGGCGAGCTGATCATCGGTGGCGAATGCTCTGCACCCACCGGCTTTGCTGCCATTGCCGAGCTGCCGCGCAAGCCGTCCCTGGCAGTGGAAGATCTGCACGAGTTCTCGGCCATGCTGCAGTACCTCACGCAGCTGGAGCAGCTGGACAACGCCATCGCCGCCATGCAGCGCCTGCAAAAGCCCAGCCAGAACGAGGCCGCCGACCTGCGCATGCTGGTCAAGTACGCCCTGGGCGCGGAGCTGCCTGGCAACATCTCGCGCAGCGTCAAGTTCTTCCGCGGCGGCCCGGCCACGCTGAGCGTCACGCCCATGCAGCAGGCTGTGCGCTGCACCCTGGGCAAGGGCATGAATGCGCTGGAGGCGCGCCTGTTCGTCAACAACGACCTGCTGGTGTCCGAGCAGCGGCTGGCCAAGCTGGCCGTGCGCCTGTTTGTGACCGACGGCAATGCCGGTACCTACGGGCAGACGGTGGACGCCTACCGCGAAGTATTGGCGGCAGTGAAAGAGCAGGAAACCCTGCTGGCCGCGGGCAAGGGCGGCTGGATGCGCCAGAACTCGCTGGCGCTGGGCCCGGCCTATGACCGCGTGCTGGCCCGCATTGCGCAGATCCGCCTGCTGGGCGCCGACGTGGCCGACCAGACGCGCCAGCAGGCCGCGGTGGCTTTCCAGAAATTCAGCGCCGAATTCTCGGCCCGGCTGGGCTCCGAGACGCAAAGCGGCGTGATCTGGCAGGACAAGGAAGCGCGCTTTGCGCTGTCGCCCGACCGCATCGCCGTGCGCGACGCTTTAGGCAACTTGCTGAACCAGCCGTTCATGACCAACCCGCGCGACCGCGAGCTGCCCGATGTGCCGGTGCAGGGCGCCATTGCATGGGACGCGCAGCGGCTGGACCAAGCCATGGCGCTGGGCGATGTGCGCAAGCGCTTCACGGCCGAAGGCCTGCTCAAATTCCCGCCGGCCGTGCGCCCCAGTGTCGAGAACTTCGTCAACCAGCAGTTCGCGCGATTGGTGAACGACCAGGTGGTGGAAGCGCTGTCCGTCACGGCCCGGTCCGAGCCGGGGCTTCAGGCCGATGCCCAGGCATTTGACGCATCGCGCGCACGGCTGATCAAGGTGCAGGCACTGCTGATGGAGCTGAACGCGCGCGGCAAGGCCGACGAACTGCGCGGCCTGATCTCACGCGACGCCATTGCGCGGCTGCGCCAGGTGGACGAAAGCCTGAGCCGCGCCGAGCTGTATTCGGTGCGGGGGCGCGACTTCCGTGGCTGGACGGGCGAAAAAGGCCCGCTGCTGCAGGCCTTTGGCGTGCAGGACGCCGCCGGCATGCAGCAGTACCTGGCGCAGCAGCAGGCGCGCGCCGAAACCCTGGCCCGTCAGGCTGAAAACTACATTGCCTCGCTGGACCTGCCGGCGCCCGGCCCGATCACGCTGCGCTGGCAGGCGATCAGCCGCGACCTGGAACGCTACAAGCTCAAGAACCCCAACAGCAGCCTGGTGATGCTGGAGCAGTTCTTGCTGACCCAGGGGCCGGAGCTGGACCGCTACAACTGCAGCGAAAAGCTCACGGGCAAGGGCCCGGGCAGCCGCCCCGGCGATTACTTTGCCGACCGCCACCTGCAGATCTACACATCGCTGGTCACGCGCTGCAACGAACTGCGCACGCGCGACCAGCAGGAACAATGGGCGATGTTTGCCGGCAACTTCAACCGCGCCGCCGCCGGGCGCCAGCCCTTCAGCCAGTCGCTGTCGCGCGATGTGCCGGTGGCCGACCTGGAAGAAGTGGGCCAGCTCATCCGCACGTTCGACCGCGCCTCACGCACGCTGAAAGAAATCCAGGCCGACCCGGCCATGCGCAACAACCCGCAGGCACCGCAGGCGCGCCGTTTCGTGGACCAGTTCGAACGCGTCAAGACCTTCCTGGCGCCGCTGTACCCCACCGAAGAAGGTACGGCGGCCGGCTACGACGTCACCACCGAACTGCGCGCCAACCAGGCTGCCGAGATCGACGGCAACAAGGTGATCGACTGGACGCTGGAAATCGGCGGCCAGGTGCTTCGCCTGCGCGACGGCCCCAAGGTGCTGCGCTGGGAACCCGGCACGCCGGTAACACTGACCCTGCGCCTGGCCAAGGACTCCCCGCTGAGCGTGGTGCCCGACCCGCAGCAGCCCGCCATGCTGGCCGAAGGCAAGGCCGTGAGCTTCCGCTACACCGACCCGTGGGCGCTGATCACCATGATCCAGCGCCAGCGCGAGCCCGATGGTTCATTGCGCGCAGACGGCCGCTCGCAATTGCTGCGCATGGAATTCCCGCTGGTGGGTAACAGCAGTGACGACCCGCGCGCCCAGGGCATGGAAGCCCGCTCGCGCGTGTACCTGCGCATGACGCTGTCGCCCGTGGGCAAAAAGACGCCGCTGGTCTGGCCGGGCCTGTTCCCCGTGCGCGCCCCTGAATGGAACACACGTTGAACGTCCATGCTTGAACGAGACCGGTTCGCCCCCGAGACAGAGCCCCTGCTGGTACCCATAGCCGCTGATACGCCGTCGGGCACATCGCTGCGCTATGACCCCGTGTTCCTGCAGCTGCGCCAGGCCCGTGAAGAAGACGACCCCACGCTGCCCATGCGCGAATGGGAGCGCCCGCTCAAAAAGGCCGACTGGCGCGCCATCGCCAACCAGTGCGCCGGCCTGCTGTCGTCGCGCGCCAAGGACCTGCAGCTGGCCGCCTGGCTGTGCGAGGCCTGGACCCGCCAGCACCGCATGGACGGCTTCCTGGCGGGCGTGAAAGTCCTCAATGGGCTGGTGGACCAATTCTGGGACAGCGTGCACCCGCAGATCGAAGACGGGGACGTGGACGCCCGCGTGGCGTCATTCGTCTGGATGAACGAAAACCTGTCGCTGCTGCTGCGCCTGCATGTGCCGGTGGCCACGCTGGCGGACCGGCGCCCGTCATGGATCAATCTGGCGCATTGGGAACAACTGGCCGCCGGTGCGGTGCCCGAACAGCAGGGCGAGGGCGATGACCCGCCGCTGGACCGCGAACAGCTGATTGCCGCCATCGACAGCCGGGGCCTGCTCTTCCTGGACGACCTGAGCCGCAGCGTGAATGAAGCCGCCGAAGACTGGGACGCCCTGTCACGCAAGCTGGACGACAAGCTGGCGCTGGAAGCGCCCAGCCTGGGCAAGGTCAGCGACACGCTGCGCCGCATGCAGCGCGCCTGCGCCAGCCTGATGAACGGGCGCAACCCCTACCCCGCAGCCCCGCCGGCACCCGCTGCACCCGTGCAGCATGTTGACCATACACCCCAGGAGCAGACCATGACGGACAGCCACACCATGGCCGATGCCTACACGCATGAAGCGCGCGAAGCCCTGCCCGCCGGCCCCATCACCAGCCGTGAAGACGCCTACCGCCTGCTGGAGGCCGCGGCCGAATTTTTGCAGCGCACCGAGCCGCACAGCCCCACGCCGTACCTGGTCAAGCGCGCGGTCAGCTGGGGCCAGATGTCGCTGGCCGACCTGATGCAGGAAATCGTGCGTGAAGAGGGCGACCTGTCGCGCTATTTCTCGCTGCTGGGCATCAACGTTCCGCGCGACTGAACGTGCTGCCCCGGCGACGCCTGCTGGCTGCCTGCGCGGCGCTGCCGTCGCTGGCGTTTGCTCAAGCCTTTCCCACACGCCCCATCCGCATCGTTGTGCCGTTCGGCGCGGGCGGCATTGCCGACCTGACGGCGCGCGCCATCGGCCAGAAGCTGGCCGACGTGCTGCAGCAAAGTGTGGTGATCGACAACAAACCCGGCGCGGGCGGTATCGTGGCCGGCGAGGCCGTGGCCCGGGCCGAGCCCGACGGCCACACCTTGCTGCTAATGAGCAACGGCACGGCGGTCAGCGCGGGGCTGTTCAAGACGCTGCCGTTTGACGCGCAGAAAGACTTTGCGCCGGTGGCCACGCTGGGCTTTTTTGACATTGCCATCCTGGCCAACGGCAACAGCCGCTTCCAGACCCTGCCCGAGCTGCTGGCGTTTGCCAAAGCCAACCCCGGCAAACTGAATGTGGCCACCATCAACATCGGCAGCACCCAGCACCTGGCGGCCGAGCTGTTCAAGAGCACGGCCGGCATCGACGTGCAGGTGGTGCCGTTCAACGGCTCACCGGCCGTGCTGACGGCGCTGCGCGGTGGGCAGGTGGATGCAGCGGTGGAGATATTGGGGCCGATGATGGGCCAGATCGCATCCAAAGCCGTGAAGCCGCTGGCCGTGATGGGCGCCAGGCGCGCAGCATCGCTGCCCGAGGTGCCCACGGTGGCCGAGGCCGGCGTGCGCGGCTTCAACGCCGCGTCGTGGAACGCGCTGGCTGCGCCCGCTCGCACGCCGCCTGCGGTGATCGCCACGCTGAACGCGGCGGTGAACAAGGTGCTGGCCCTGCCCGAGCTGCGCAAACAGCTGGCCGACATCAACGTCGCGCCCGCGGGCGGCACGCCCGAGCAGCTGCGCGAGCTGCTGGGCTCGGAGATCAAGCGCTGGTCTGATGTGATCGCGCGGGCGAACGTGCCGCGCCAGTAAGCGGCGCGAGGCTACAGGCCTGCTTCACTTGCCTGCATCCCTCGCCGCGATCGCCGCAATTTCCACCAGCAACCCCGGCAACGCCAGCCCCGCCTGCACGGTGGCGCGCGCAGGTGCGCAGCCCGGCGGCAGCCATTGCTTCCACACCTCGTTCATGGCCTGAAACTCCGCCAGATCAGTGAGCCAGATGGTGGCGCTCAGCAGTTGCGATTTGTCCGAGCCGGCCTGCGCCAGCAGGTCGTCAATGCGGGCCAGGATGCGCTGCGTCTGTTCGGCCACCGTGGACGCGGGTGATGCCAAGTCGACCTGGCCCGAGAGATACACCACACCACCGTGGATCACTGCCTGGCTCATGAGGGCGTTGCTGTGCAGGCGCTGGATGGTCATGCCAATTCCTTTTCGGGGTGGTGGGCGCCGCGCCGTCGCACCATGCCGCTGTGGATATCCGACGTCTGCGCCGCGCCCATCAGGCACTGGCAGACGTCCAGCTCGGCGCGCAGGATGTCCAGCGCGCGCGTGACGGCGGGCTCGCCGCCCGACGCCACCGCGTACAGCGTGGGCCGGCCGATCTGCACGGCCGTGGCGCCCAGCGCCAGGGCGCGGGCAATGTCGCTGCCCGTGCGAAAGCCGCTGTCCACCAGCAGCGCCAACTTGCCCTGCGTGGCCTGCACAAACTCGGGCAGCATGCTGACCGGTGCGACGGCGCCGTCCAGCTGCCGCCCGCCATGGTTGCTGATCACGACCGCGTCGGCACCGATCTCCATCGCACGGCGCCCCTGCGCCGGGTCCAGCAGGCCCTTGACCACGAGCTTGCCCGGCCAGCGGTCGCGCACCCACTGGATGTCGTCCCATTGCAGCGTCGGGTCCAGCTGCGCCTGCATGGTCTGCGAGATGGTGTGTGTGGACTGGAGGTCCAGCTCGGCGGCCATCAGCTCCAGCCGCGGCGCACCGCCCCATGCCGTGCGCCAGGTCCAGCCGGGGCGCGCGAGCAGGCTCGCCACTTT
>CALRZF020000103.1:0-10953 GCA_943372585.1 Ramlibacter sp. 2FC
CGGGCGGGGTTTTGGAGTTGCCATGACACCATCTTGACACGAGAAACATTGACGCGCATGATGCGTTAATCTTTCGCTTAGAAAGATAAGGAGCGGCGCCATGTACCACCTGATCGTTCGCAGCAAGCTGCGCCGGGCTTTTGCGGCCATCAACCGCGGCGACTACAGCGGCGTCGTGGTGCAGTTCGCGCCGCGCCATCGGCATGTGATGTACGGCCGGCACGCACTGGCCGGGGAACGGCACACCCATGCCAGCACGGCGCGGTGGTATGCGCGGCTGCAGCGGCTGCTGCCCGGCCTGCGCTTTGACGTGCAGGCCATTGCCGTGACCGGATGGCCCTGGCACACGGTGGCCACCGTCAGCTGGCATGACCGGTTCAGCCTGCCGGACGGCAGCAGCGGCACCAATGTGGGTGTGCACGAGTTCGTGCTGCGCTGGGGCCGGGTCCACATGCTGGCCGTGCACTGCGATTCGGCGCGGCTGCAAGCCTATTGCCTGCAGATGGCGCGCTGCGGGCTGGCTGAAGCCGTGGCCGCACCCATCACCGATGTACCCCTTTGCGAAAGCCCCGCATGAACCCACCTGCCGTTTCCTGGCTCATGGCCGCCAGCGCCGCCATTGTCTTTACCCTGGGCCTGATGCACCTGGTGTTCACCTTTCATGGCCGGCGCTTTCATGCGCGTGATGCGGCCGTTCAGGCCGGCATGCAGCAGACCACGCCCTTCATCACACGTGACACGACGATGTGGAAGGCGTGGATAGGCTTCAACGCCAGCCACAGCTACGGTGTCATGTTGTTCGGTCTGGTGTGGGGCTACCTGGCGCTGTGGCAACCGGGCGTGCTGGCCCAGTCCCGCTTTTTGCAGGTGTTGGGCCTGGCACTGCTGGGCGCGTATGCGCACCTGGGCTGGCGCTACTGGTTCAGCATCCCGTTTCGCGGGATTGTGCTGGCCCTGGCGCTGTATGCCTGCGGTCTGGCCATGGCGGCCTGAGGCGCCCGCTCAGCCGTTGTCTTCGTGCGTTGAGTAATAGAACGTCATCGACTGCTGCGGGTTCAGCCATTCCAGCACGTCCGGTGGCAGCGCTTCGGGGCGCAGTGCATCCACGATTTTCAGCTCGGGCTCCTCGCCCAGGTCCAGGATCGGCGCGTCCTGGCGTGCCATCTCGGGGCTGTAGACCAGCACCTTGGGCTGCAGGCTTTGCTGCCCCGGCGAAACCACCATGCCCAGCGCGCCGTTGGCCAGCTGCACATAGGTGCCGGGCGGGTAAACACCCAGCAGGTTGATGAACTGGCCGAGCAGTGCGGCGTCAAACCGGGTCGGCTCATGCCGGAACATGAACGCCAGCGCCTCGGCTGGCGTCATGGACTCACGTTCAGCGGACTCCGGCGTACACAGCCGGTCAAACCGGTTGACCAGCGCCAGGATAAGCGCGGGCTTGCCCGCTTCACGGGTGCCTCTGGGCCAGCCTGTGCCGTCCGCGGCCTCATGATGGTCAGCCACCACAGCCAGCGCACCCGGGGTGAAGGCACCGGACTGCTCTGCCAGCTGCAGGCTGAACTGGACGTGCTGACGGTAGAAATCTTCCTCGAACTTCCTGCGCCGGGACGACTGCAGGATGGACGGCGGGACCTGCCCCTTGCCCGCGTCGTGCGCCAGGGCGCCCAGCGCCAGGTCGGCCAGCTCACGCTCGTTCAGGCCTGCGTGGCGGCCCAGCAGCAAGCCCAGCGTCATGGTGTTGAGCGCATGGTAATACTGCCCCTTGCCGTTCTTGTCACCCAGCAGGTGCAGCAATACGCGCTGGCCATGGGTAATGGCTTTGGCAGCCTGCGAGGACAACTGCACCAGCCGCGCGCCCGCTGTTCGCGGCGACTGGGCGAAGTTGGTGAGCGCCTCCCGGGTGGCACGCGCAGCGGCATCCCAGTTGCGCCCGGCGCTGGACTGCGCGGCGCTGTGCCGGGCCTGCCGCCTGCTTTTGGATTCGCGGCGCGACTCCATTTCCGCCACCAGCGCTTCCCGCCCGGCGCCGGTTGCGACCCACGGCGCCGCATGGGCGGGCGGCGGCACCACCGTGCTGCGCTCGGGGTAGTAGTACAGCCTGCCTTTGGGGTCGCTGGCCTGGATGACCTCCACATCCTTGTGCGTTCGCACCATCACGCGGCTGGTCAGAAAGGGATGGTCAGCCCAGGGAATGTCCAGCCAGATGTACAGCCCCACGACGACCTGTGACGGGTCGATCGGGACGGGGTTGCCAGGTTTGCTCCACATCCCCCTCTTATCGGCACCGTGCGCGAAAGTCTTGAGTGCGCCCTACCCCAGCACGATCACCCGCGCCTGGGGCACGCGGGTGTAGGGGTCGTACCCCAGCAGGCCCGCGCGAAATGTCATTTCCTGGCTGGCCGCGATGCGCCGGCGCTGCACCGCGGACGCCTGCGCCATGCTGGCCAGCAACTGCGGTTCAAAGCGCACGGTGACCGGGGTGGACATTTCAAACAGCGCCTGCGGGTCGCGCGCCAGGGCCCAGGCAATCACCAGGTTGCCGTTGGACAGTTGCACGGCCTGCGCATTGGGCGGAAACAGGTGACGGTAAGCGTCCCAGAATGCGGTACGCACCGGGTCCATGAGGCTGCCGTCGGCGTTGGCGGCAGGCTCGCTCGCGCCGTCATCGTCCAGCAACCAGGCCAGCGCCGGAGGCTCGGTGTCAAACACGCGCAATTGCACACCATGCGCACGCGCGACTTTCTCGCTGGTGCGCGTCATGCGCGCGGTGGGCACCACAGAGGCGAGCCGGCTCAGGTGCGCCAACTGCCGGGCCACCTGTTCGCCCAGGACAAAATGGCCGGTGGAGTCCAGGCTTTCTTCCACCTGCAGCAGGTTCACGAGCAGCAGCCGGTCACCCTGGGCCAGCGTGTCGGCCGCCACAGCGTGAATGCCTTTCACAAACGCGCCCACATCGGCCGGGCCCTTGACCTCGACCCTGACAAAACGCGTTGCGCGCACGACCTGGAACTGCATGGTGCACGTATTGTGATCTGCCTCAGCAAAAAGCGGGGTCGCGGCGCTGACAATACGGCTTTGCCACCGCTTTCAGGTCCAACGTCCATGCTTTCATTCCTGCCCCCGCTCGTGCGGGGCGTCATCGCCTTTGTGCTGCTTGTCGTGAACACCCTGTTCTGGTGCGCGCTGCTGTTTGCCATGTCGGTCGTCAAGCTGGTGCTGCCGTTTGCCCCGGTGCGCCGGCGCGTGGACCCGGTGCTCAACACCATCGCCACCGCCTGGATCAGCTGCAACAGCGCCTGGATGCGCCTGACGCAGAGCACCTCCTGGGACGTGCAGGGGGTGGACGGCCTGCCTTACCGGGGCTGGTACCTCGTCAACTGCAACCACCAGTCGTGGGTGGACATTTTTGTGCTGCAGCATGTGATGAACCGGCGCATTCCCATGCTGAAGTTCTTTTTGAAGCAGGAGCTGATCTGGGTGCCGGTCATCGGCCTGGCCTGGTGGGCGCTGGACTTCCCGTTCATGAAGCGCCATGGCAAGGCCGACCTGCGCAAGAATCCCGACCTGCGCCGCCAGGACCGCGAGACCACGCGGCGCGCCTGCGAGAAATTTGCGCTGGTGCCCACCAGCGTCATGAACTTTGCCGAGGGCACGCGGTTTACCGCCGCCAAGCACCGTGCACAGTCGTCCCCCTACCGCCACCTGCTCAAACCCAAGGCCGGTGCGCTGGCGCTGGCGCTGAATGCCATGGGCGACCAGTTCCATTCGCTGGTGGACGTGACCATTGTTTACCCCGCCGGCGTGCCCACGTTCTGGCAGTTCCTGTGCGGGCGCACGCCGCGCATCATCCTGCGTGCACGCCAGCTGCCCATACCGGCAGAATTCACCGACGGCGACTACGATGGTGACAGCGAATTTCGCGGAACCTTTCACCGCTGGCTGGCCCAAATCTGGGAAGACAAAGACGCGCTGATCGACACACTCCACAAAGACCCTGCATGATGAACAAATACCTGCTGATGACTCTGGGGTGCATCCCCACCGTGGCACTGGCGCAAGACCGCCCCGCACAACCACTTTGGGAACTGGGCGCGTTCGGCGCGGCCTACAGCCAGCAGGCCTATCCGGGCGCGGACAAACAGGTCAATGGCGCGATTGCCCTGCCCTATTTCATTTACCGCGGCAAATACTTTCGCGCTGACCGCAACGCTTTAGGCATCCGCGCGCTGAAGACGCCCACGGTCGAGGTGGACATCGGCGTGTCCGGCGCCTTTGGCTCCAGCTCCGACGACATCGACGCGCGCCGCGGCATGCCCGACCTGGGCACGCTGGTGGAATTTGGCCCCCGGCTCAAATGGGACCTGGGCCCGGCGCTGGGCGGGCGCTGGCAGGCGGAATTCCCGCTGCGTGGCGTGTTCGACCTGAGCGATGGTGCGGCCAACCGCGGCGTGGCGTTCGAGCCCGAGCTGCAGTACGAACGCGCCGGCGCCGGCGGCTGGCGCTACAGCACCGGCGTCAGCGCCGTTTTTGCCAACCGCAAACTGGCCGACACCTTCTACGGCGTGGCGCCGCGCTACGCCACGCCGGGGCGCCCCACCTACACCGCTGAAAGCGGCCTGGTGGCGTGGCGCCTGTCGCTGTCGGCGTCGCGCCAGCTCGCACCCGACTGGCGGCTGTTTGCCTTTGCCCGGTTGCAAAGCGTGGCGGGCGCCGCCAACAAGGCCAGCCCCCTGGTGCGCCAGACCACCGGCGCCACCGTGGGCGTGGGCGTGGCCTACACCTGGGCGCAATCGGACCGGCCTGCGGTCGACTGAGCTAACCCACCAGGGCCTGGTAAGCCGCACGCGTCTGCGGCGACACCGACTGCACCAGCTGCGCATACGCCGTCTGGTGGCGTGCCAGCATTCGAGCCGATGCAACCATGCGCGACTTGCAAAACCAGTGGCAGGTGTGCTGCAGCAAAAACAGCTCGGCCGACAACGTGAAGGCGCGGTCGCGTGCCGGCATGTCCGCAGCGTCCACCATGCGGGCGATGCCGTCAGCGTGCACCGCCAGCGCCTGGCGCATGTCAAACGTGGCCTGCGGCATCAGCTGTGTGACCCAGGGCAGGTACACCGGCAGGCGGCTCACGCGCGCACTGGCCGCGTCCACCTGCGCAAAGCTCGCCACCAGCGCACGCATCTGCGTAGCCAGGGCCTGCTCGGTGGACTGCAGCATGCTGAAGATCTGCTCGCGCCGCGGCCCATCAGCCTCATCCAGGGCGCGCAGGTAACCTTGGGTCAGCGTTTCCATGTGCTTTTCGATCTGGTGCTGGCCCAGGTGCGAGGCCAGCAATGCGATGCGCTGGCGCTGGTCTTTGGCGCGGACAAACCACAGGGCGATGGCGGCCAGGATCGCCAGGGAGAGCAGGTTCATAGGGCGTCAAGTGTACTGAGCAGCTGGTGTGGGCGGCGCGGCCGCGACACAATGCGCACAAACACCGGAGGCACGCCATGACGATCCGCATCATCCAGGCCATCACGCTGGCCGCCACCCTGGCCGCCGGCGCGCACGCGCAGCGCATTCCCATGGACACGGGCGACGGAAATTTCACGGCCCAGGCGCTGGTGCAGGGCGTGGCGGCCACGGCAGACCAATGCGCCGGCGTGCCCAACGCCGTGTGGGCGCAGGCTGCGGGCGGCGCTGCCGAATGCATCCGCTATTGGGCTGCGGGCCTGCCGGCCGGTGGCCCCGTGCCGCGTGTGATGGTCTACATCCCGGGCGACCAGATGGCGTTTGACCAGGCCGACGCAGGCTACACCGCGCGCAACCCCAAAAACATCCAGGGCCTGGCCGATGGCATGCAGGCCCGTGCGGGCGTGCCGTTCATCCTGCTGTCGCGCCCCGGCACGTTCGGCTCGTCGGGCGAGCACAAGCAGCGCCGCCGGGAGCTGGAGCCGCGCCTGATGTCGGCTGCGCTGGATGCGATCAAGGCACGCCACGGCGTCAGCGAACTGGTGCTGGTGGGCCTGAGCGGCGGCGGGCACATCGTGGCGTCGCTTTTGGGCTGGCGCACCGACATCGTGTGCGCCGTGCCCACGTCGTCCGTGTCGTCACCGCGGCTGCGCTGGCAGGGCATGGGCCGCACGGCAGACCTGACCGGGCATGCCGATTCATATGAGCCGGTGGACCATTTGCGCCGCGAGGTATTTCATCCGCAGCTGCGCGTGTTTGTGCTGGGCGACCTGAAGGACAGCAACGTGGTGTGGGCCACCCAGACGCCACTGGCCGACCGCCTGAAGGCGCTGGGCGCGGATGTGACGCTGCTCAATGGCGAAGGCAGCGACGCGCAGCGCCATGCCCTGGGCGGCTCGGGCCAGCGGGTGGGGGCGATGTGCCTGCGCGGCGCCACCACGCAGGACATCATGGAGACGGCAGCGCGCGGGTTGAAGGGCTGAACATCGGGGCGTTGAAAAGACATTTGACACAGACCCTGGGGGATATTAAAGTGATATCACTTTTTCCTGGAGTCAAACATGGTCAACCCTGTGGAACCCCCTGCGCGGCAAGTCACCCGCGAGAAGCCCTACCACTCGCGCAACGGCTACGGCATGGCAGGCGCCGGTGTGCTGCTGATCGGCCTGGGCATCTACTTGCTTTCGCAACGCATGGCGCCCGGCTTGCTGGGCATCGCACTGCTGGTGGCAGGCATTGTGTTGCTGGTGGGCCTGTACATGCTGCAACCCAATGAGGGCGTGATCCTCACGCTGTTCGGCAAATACCAGGGCACCGACCGCACCGAGGGCCTGCGCTGGCGCAACCCGCTGCAAAGCGGCAAGAAAATATCGCTGCGCGCACGCAACCTGAACACCGCGCCACTGAAGGTCAACGACAAGCGCGGCAACCCCGTGGAGATCGGCGCGGCGGTGGTCTGGCGCGTGCACGACACGGCGCAGGCCGTGTTTGACATTGACGACTACACCCGCTTCGTCACCATCCAGGCCGAAGCCGCCATCCGCCATCTGGCCACGCTGTACGCCTATGACAGCGGCGAGGACCTGGACGCGGATGAAGTCACGCTGCGCGCCGGGCTGGACACCGTGGCCAATGCGCTGAAGGACGACCTGAACCAGCGCTTTTCCACCGCCGGTGTGCAGGTGCTGGACGCCAAGCTGACGCACCTGGCCTATGCGCCCGAGATCGCCCAGGTGATGCTGCGCCGCCAGCAGGCCACGGCCATCGTCAGCGCACGCCACCAGATCGTGGCCGGCGCCGTGGGCATGGTGGAAGCCGCACTCAACGGCCTGTCCGAGCGCAACCTGGTCACGCTGGACGACGAGCGCAAGGCGGCCATGGTGTCGAACCTGTTGGTGGTTTTATGCTCGGACAACAATGCCCAGCCGGTGATCAACGCCGGCACGCTTTACAACTGACCCGCGCGCAGCGCGCTGACGCAACTTCATGGCAAGTCCCGGCAAGAAAGCCTTTCCACTGCGGATTGATCCCGTGCTGTGGGAAGAAATCGAGCGCCTGGCCGCGCAGGAGCTGCGCAGCGCCAACGCGCAGGTCGAATTTTTGCTGCGCGAGGCGCTGGTCAAGCGGGGGCGGCTGACGGCCCCTGCGGACAGTGCAAAAAAAGACAAAGGCAAATGATGCGTATCCATGCCATGGCCCGCAGCGTGGCGGCCGGCTGCCTGGCCCTGATGGCGGCCCTGCCGCTGCTGGCGCGCGCCGACCTGCGGCCCGCGACACCGCAGGAGAAAACGCTGGACGAACAGGGGTTTGCAGAAATCGACCGCGTGCTGGCCGACCGCCTGAGCGACATCCAGAGCGTGGTGATTGCGGTGCAGGGCCGTGTGGCGCACGAGTTTTATCGCGACGGCAAACCCGACCTGCTGCGCGACGTGCAATCGGTAGACAAGAGCACGGTGGCGGTGCTGGTGGGCATGGCGATCCAGCAGGGACGCATTGCGGGCCTGGACGTGCCTGTGACGCAACTGGTGCCTGAGTGGCTGGCGCTGCAACCCGACCCGCGCGCGGTACGCATCACGCTGCGCCACCTGCTGACCATGACGGCCGGATTCGAGATCGACAGGCGCAATGGCTACTACCGCCAGCAGCCCGGCGACGCCTGGGCCCGTCCGCTTGCGGCGGCGCCGGGCGAGCGCTTCGCGTATGACAACGCCACGGTCGCCCTGCTGTCGGCCGTGCTCGCCAGGGCCACCGGCCAGCGCGTGGAAGACTATGCCCGTGAACAGCTTGTGCGCCCGCTGGGCATGGCCGAGCCCGGCTACGAACGCGGGCTGTCGCTGCGTACGCTGGACATGGCGCGCCTGGGCCAGCTCATGCTGGACGGCGGCCTGTGGAACGGCAAGCGCCTGCTGCCCGCCGATTTTGTGGCTGCCGCGACGCAACCGCAGTACCGCGGTGGCCCGCCGGTGGGCCTGCCGTTCGGCTACCTGTGGTGGACCGTACCGGCCGAAGGTGCGTCACGCCACATCTTCATGGCCAGCGGCTACGGCGGCCAGCTGGTCTGGGTCTATCCGCCGCTGAACCTGGTGGTGGCGGTCACGTCCAACGTGTCGCCCGACAGCCAGCAACGAGGGCACGCGGCGCAACTGGTGCGCGGCGGACTGGTGCCGGCGGTAGAGCGGCGTCTCGCACTGGCGCCGCGCTGACGCATCAGCGCGCCTCGTCGTCAATGGCCTTTTGCACCGACTGGTAGAACGCTTCGCGCTGGGCGCTTGAGCCGCGGTCATTGGCACCGGTGCCCCAGTTGGCGTTCAGCGCCACGACCAGTTTGCGCTTGGGGTCGATGAAGATGCCCTGGCCGAAAATGCCGCGCGCCGAATAGCTGCCGTCGGCATACGTCCACCACTGGTAGCCGTAGCCACGATCGGCCAGGCCGATGGGCATGCGGGTGGTGGTGGCCTCCGCCAGCCAGCCGTCAGGCACGATGCTCTGGCCGTTGACCTTTGCCCCATTCATGACGAACTGCCCCATGCGCGCAAAGTCGCGCGTGGCGGCCTGGATGCAGCAGCCGCTGATCTCCTGCCCGGTCTTGCTGAGAATCCACGTGGCGGGGTGCTCCATGCCGGCGGGCACCCAGATTTTTTCAGACAGGTAGGTGGCCAGCGGCTTTTTCGTGGCCTGGCTCAGCAGAACACCCACCAAGTTGGTCTCGCCGGTGCTGTAGTGCCAGCGCGTGCCCGCGGGCGCCACGCGTGGCAGCTGGCGCATGTAGCTCACCAGTGCGTCCACGCCCGCTTCGGGCTTGTGGTTGTTAAAGCGCGCCACATCGGAATTGGGGTCCCCATAGTCTTCATTCCAGCGCACCCCCGAGGTCATGGTCAGCAGCTGGCGGATGCTCACGTCGTCATAGGCCGAGCCCTTCATCTGCGGGATGTAGTCACTGACCTTGTCGTCCATGCTCTTGATATGCCCGTCGCGAATGGCCGCGCCGACCAGCGTGGACGTCATCGATTTGGCCACCGAAAAACTGGTCCAGCGGCCGGTGGCGTCAAAGCCCAGCCCATAGCGCTCCAGCCGCAGCTTGCCGTCGTGCAGCACGACCACCGCCGCGCTGCGTTGCCCCGCCATGAAGGCGTCCACATCCATCCCCAGCTTCAGCGGTGCGCCGGCCGGCAGAGGCATGGGCGCATTACCGGCGGCGATCGGGCGCGCCTTGGCCAGCAGCGGGATGCGGTCCAGCGCACGGAAGGCGGCGTCGCGCTGCGGCACGGTCCAGAACAACAGGTCCCGGTTGGTGGGCACGGTGGCCAGCAGGCCCCGCGTTTCCTTGTCCAGGCTGAACCAGCCGGCCGTGCCGGCGACTGCCACCACGGCCAGCAGGCCGAGGGCAATTTTTGTGAGCTTCATGGCGGCAGTCCCTGTGGGTACGGGTGCCCCGGGTGGGGCACCATGCCGGCCATTGTCTGCGATCAATAAACTGCCTGGTCAGCCGCCCGTTCAGGCCGCCACGCCCTCGCCCAATTCCTGCTTGATCTGCCCCTTGCGCTCTTCCAGCGCGGGCACCATGGCCACCAGGTCCAGGCCGCTCTTGCGCGCTTCGGGGAACATCTTTTCGCGCTCTTCCTTGACGTGGTGGTCGATCATCTCGCCCAGCACTTTGACCTTGGCGTTGAAGTGGCTCTCATCAGCGTCCATCGCGCCGATCTGGGCAATCAGGTCCTTGGCGCTGGCATGCTCGACATCGGCCTCGTCCATCAGGTCGTCCTTGCCGGTGGCTTCACGCACGGGGGGATAGAACAGCTCTTCTTCCAGCTGCGCATGCACCGTCAGCTCCAGGCAGATCTGGTCGGCAATTTTCTTGCGCTGGTCGGCCGGGGCGTCTGATTCGGCCAGTTTGTTGAATTCCTGGAATAGTTTTTTGACGGCGACGTGGTCGGCGTCCAAAAGGTCGACTGCGTCGCCTTTTTTCGGGGGTGCTTTGCTCATGTGGGGCTCCTGTTGTGTGTCAAAAAGAAGGGCCGGCGCATCGCTGTGTGCGCCGCCATTCCAATTTAAGAGCGCCCGCGTTGCAGGCCCGTCAGAGCGTCTCACCAACCTTCTGTCAGCGCAGAACTACGTAAGCGCCACGTCACCGGGGAAGTGCAGCTGTTGCCGGCTCGCAAAGCTGCGCGCCTGACCGGTGATGGGATCACGAAAAGCAATGCCCTGCGCCAGCAGCCGCAACGGGTTGTGCGCCTCGTCGCCGCCTGGCGGCTGCAGCGTGGGGTAGATGCGGTCGCCCAGAATAGGCAGGCCCAGCGCCGCCATGTGCACGCGCAGCTGATGCCGCCGGCCGGTCAGCGGGCGCAGGCGGTAGCGGGCATGGCCACCCTGCGTTTCGAGCCATTCGATGTCCGTGTGGGCATTGGGAGTGCCTGCGGCGTCCTCAGGGGCTTCGCGCATCTGCATGAAATGGTCCGCCGGCACCAGCGTGCTGGCGCGGGTGAGCGGAAACCGCAGCCC
>CALRZF020000104.1:0-10663 GCA_943372585.1 Ramlibacter sp. 2FC
TGCCATGCAGTTGCTGGTGAGAATTCGCTTGTTTTGACGCCCCCCAAGGCATAATCCGGCCCGTCATTCAAACGGACGGAGGAGAGAGACTCGATGAACTACACGCTGATCACGTTTGTCGTCCTTTACCTGCTGGGCACGCTGGCCCTCGGGGCCTGGGCCGGTACCCGCATCAAGAACACCACCGACTTCGCCATTGCCGGGCGCCGGTTGCCGCTCGTCATGGTGATTACCACGACCTTTGCGACCTGGTTTGGTGCAGAAACGGTGATGGGCATACCCGCCAAGTTCGCCCAGGGCGGGTTGAATGCGATTGTGGAAGACCCCTTTGGCGCCGGCACCTGCCTGATCCTGGTCGGTGTGTTCTTCGCGGCCAAGCTGTACAAGAAAAACCTGCTGACCATCGGTGATTTTTACCGCGAGCGTTATGGCCGCGGCATTGAGGTGTTCTGCTCCACCGCCATCATCCTGAGCTACCTGGGCTGGGTGGCCGCCCAGATCACAGCCCTGGGCCTGGTGTTTTCGGTTCTCACCAACGGCGCGATGTCCGAAACCGCCGGCATGATCGTCGGCACGCTGGCTGTGCTGATTTACGTGGTGATCGGCGGCTTCCTGGCTGTGGCCTGGACCGACTTCATCCAGATGATCGTGCTGGTGGTGGGCATGTCCGTCATTGCCGTTTTTGCCAGCAACCTCGCTGGCGGCACCGATCAGGTGCTGGCGGTTGCAACGTCCAAAGAGCTGTGGAACTTCTTCCCGGCGCCGACCTTCACCGAGATCATGTTCTTCATCGCCGCGGGTATGACCATGATGCTGGGCAGCATCCCGCAGCAAGACGTGTTCCAGCGCGTCATGTCCGCCAAGGACGCCGGTACGGCCCAGAAGGGCGCCGTGATCGGCGGCGTGAGCTACATCCTGTTTGCCTTCGTGCCCATGTTCATCGTGCTCAGCGCTGTGGTGGTGATGGGCGACAAGGCCATGGAACTGGCCAAGGACGACTACCAGCGCCTGCTGCCGACCTTTGTGCTTACGCAGATGCCGCTGCTCATGCAGATCCTGTTTTTCGGCGCGCTCCTGTCGGCTATCAAGAGCACGTCTTCGGCCACGCTGCTGGCGCCGTCCACCAGCTTTGTCGAGAACATCCTCAAGAACCTGCGCCCTGGCATGACCGATCGCCAGCAGCTGTTTGCCATGCGCGTGACCATCGTGGTGTTTACCGGCGTGGTGCTGGCGTATGCCATCGCCATGAAGGGCACGCCCATCTATGACCTGGTGTCTGCGGCTTACCAGGTCACCCTGGTGGGGGCTTTCGTGCCGCTGGTCATGGGCCTCTACTGGAAGCGGGCCACCACGCAAGGCGCCATCTGCTCCGTCGCCGCGGGTATTTCTGTGTGGGTCATCTTCTTCCCGCAGGTCGGCGGGGAGGCGCTGGCCGCAATGTTCCCGGGTCAGCTTGCCGGACTGCTGGCCGCCCTGGCGGGCATGATCGTCGGCTCCCTGGCGCCGCAGAAGCTGCGCGACCGCAAGGAAGCCAAGGCGCCCATGGCGGGCTGAACGCCTGACGGCGCAGGAGCCCCGGGGCGGGCAGGGGGCTTGCGCATTGGCCCCCCGCCTATAATTGAGGGTTTTGCAAACCTGACCCTCCACCGCCATGCCTATCTACGCCTACAAATGCGAGTCCTGCGGGCACAGCAAGGACGTCCTGCAGAAAATGTCTGATGCGCCGCTGACCGAATGCCCGGCCTGCGGCAAGGCCACGTTCTCCAAGCAGGTTACCGCCGCGGGCTTCCAGCTCAAGGGCTCGGGCTGGTACGCCACTGATTTCAAGGGCGGCGGTGCAGCATCCGCAGCGGCGCCGGCCGCCGGCGCTGCCGCCGACGCCAAGCCGGACGCCAAACCTGCTGACAGCACCCCCGCCACGGCAGCGCCTGCCTCGCCCGCATCCACGGGCAACTGAGGCACCATGGCTGCCTTGCGCAAATGGCTTTTCGCCGGCCTGCTGGTCATCGTGCCCGTGGCGATCACGGTCTGGGTGCTCCAGTGGATCATCGGCACGCTGGACCAGACGCTGCTGATCCTGCCGCGCGACTGGCACCCCGACAAGCTGCTGGGCTTTCACATCCCCGGCTTTGGCGTGGTGCTGGCGCTGGCCATCCTGCTGGCTGTCGGTGCGGCCGCCAGCAATTTCTTTGGCCGCACGTTGCTGGGCTGGTGGCACAACCTGCTGGGCCGCATTCCGGTCGTGCGCTCCATCTACTTGAGCGTCAAGCAGGTCTCGGACACGCTGTTTTCGGAAACCGGCAACGCCTTTCGCACGGCGGTGCTGATCCAGTGGCCGCGCGAGAACATGTGGACCATCGGCTTCGTTACCGGCACGCCGGGCGGTGACGTGGCCAATTACCTGCTGGGCGAGTACCTCAGCGTCTATGTGCCCACCACGCCCAACCCCACGGGCGGCTATTTTGTGATGCTGCGCCGCGAGGACTGCATCGAGCTCAAGATGAGCGTGGACGATGCGCTCAAGTACATCGTCTCCATGGGTGTTGTCGTTCCCGGCGGCCCCTTCAACCAGAACATCAAGTAACGCGCCCTCAGCGGCGCAGCCATGCCATGTCCCAAATGCGTACGACTTATTGCGGTCTTGTGACCGAAGCCCTGATGGGCCAAACCGTGACCCTGTGCGGCTGGGTCAACCGCCGCCGCGACCATGGCGGCGTGATCTTTGTGGACCTGCGCGACCGCGAAGGCTACGTGCAGGTGGTGTGCGACCCCGACCGCGCCGAGATGTTTGCCGTGGCCGAGAGCCTGCGCAATGAATTCTGCGTGCAGGTCAAGGGCCTGGTGCGCGCGCGCCCGGACGGCACCACCAACGACAACCTCAAGAGCGGCAAGATCGAAGTGCTGTGCCACGAACTGAAGGTGCTCAACCCGTCGGTCACGCCGCCGTTCCAGCTGGACGACGACAACCTGAGCGAGACCACGCGCCTGACGCACCGCGTGCTGGACCTGCGCCGCCCCTACATGCAGAACAACCTCATGCTGCGCTACCGCGTGGCCATGGAAGTGCGCAAGTTCCTGGATGCCAACGGCTTCGTGGACATCGAAACCCCCATGCTCACCAAGAGCACGCCCGAAGGCGCGCGCGACTACCTGGTGCCCAGCCGCGTGCACGACGGCATGTTCTTTGCGCTGCCGCAGTCGCCCCAGCTGTTCAAGCAGCTGCTGATGGTGGCGGGCTACGACCGCTACTACCAGATCACCAAGTGCTTCCGCGACGAAGACCTGCGCGCCGACCGCCAGCCTGAATTCACGCAGATCGATATCGAAACCTCGTTCCTGACCGAGGAAGAAATCCGCGCGATGTTCCAGGGCATGATCACCACGGTGTTCAAGAACACCATGGGCGTGGACCTGGGCGAATTCCCCGTCATGACCTACCAGGACGCGATGCACCTGTACGGCTCTGACAAGCCCGACCTGCGCGTGAAGCTGCAGTTTGCCGAACTGACCGATGTGATGGGCGATGTGGACTTCAAGGTCTTCTCGGGCGCCGCCAACATGAAGGGCGGCCGCGTGGTGGCCCTGCGCGTGCCCGGCGGTTCGAAAGAAGCCGGCGGCATCAGCCGCGGCGAAATCGACGCCTACACCGAATTCGTCAAGATCTACGGCGCCAAGGGCCTGGCCTACATCCGCGTGAACGAGCTGGCCAAGGGCCGCGACGGGTTGCAGAGCCCCATCGTCAAGAACATCCACGACAAGGCTTTGCAGGCCGTGCTGGAGCGCACCGGTGCGCAGGATGGCGACCTGATTTTCTTCGGCGCCGACAAGGAAAAGATCGTCAATGACGCCATCGGCGCGCTGCGCATCAAGGTCGGCCACAGCGAATTCGGCAAGAAGAACGGCTTGTTTGAAGCCGGCTGGCGCCCGATGTGGGTGGTGGACTTCCCGATGTTTGAATTCGACGAGGAAAACCAGCGCTACACGGCCGTGCACCACCCCTTCACCGCGCCCAAGGAGGGGCATGAGGACTGGATGGTTACCGCGCCCGAGAAGTGCATCTCGCAGGGCTACGACATGGTGCTCAACGGCTGGGAAATGGGTGGCGGCTCGGTGCGTATCCACCGCGCCGATGTGCAGAGCAAGGTGTTCGACGCGCTGAAGATCGGCCCGGAAGAAGCGCAGCTGAAGTTCGGCTTCCTGCTGGACGCGCTGCAATACGGCGCGCCGCCGCACGGTGGCCTGGCCTTTGGCCTGGACCGCATCGTCACGCTGATGACGGGGGCAGAGTCCATCCGCGACGTGATCGCCTTCCCCAAGACCCAGCGCGCCCAGTGCCTGCTGACGCAAGCGCCCAGCCCGGTGGATGAAAAGCAGCTGCGCGAGCTGCACATCAAGCTGCGCAACACGCAGCCGGCCTGACGCACCCATGCGGCAGAATCAAAGGGCGCCTTGCTGGCGCCCTTTTTCATGAGCCGCCCACCCAAAATCCCCGAATCCGTCCTGGTGGTGATCCACACGCCGGTGCTGGACGTGCTGCTGATCCGCCGCGCAGACGCCGGCACCTGGCAGTCGGTTACCGGGTCCAAGGACACGCCGGATGAACCGTTCATCCAGACGGCCATCCGTGAAGTAGCAGAAGAAACGGGCATCGACTGCGCACCGGGCAGCGCACTGCACGCGGGGCTGACCGACTGGCACCTGGAGAATGTTTACGACATTTACCCGGCCTGGCTGCACCGTTACCCGCCGGGCGTCACACGCAATACCGAGCATGTGTTCGGCCTGCAGGTGCCGGCGGGCACGGCCATACGCCTGTGCCCGGCGGAACACACCGACTACCAGTGGCTGCCCTGGCACGAAGCCGCAGACACCTGCTTTTCACCGTCCAATGCCGAGGCAATCCTCATGCTGCCGCGCTTTTTGCGTTAAGGTTTGCGCAATGGACATTCTTCGCGTCGCTACCTACAACATTCACAAAGGGGTGCAGGGCATCGGCCCCGCCCGGCGGCTTGAAATCCACAACCTGGGCCATGCGGTGGAACAGCTGGACGCCGACGTGGTGTGCCTTCAGGAGGTGCGCAAGGTGCACCGCCGTGAAGAGCGCTACTTCAAGAGCTGGCCCGAGATGCCGCAGGCCGAATTCCTGGCGCCCGAGGGTTACCACGCCGTGTACCAGACCAATGCCATCACGCGCCATGGCGAGCATGGCAACGCGCTGCTGTCGCGCTGGGACGTGGTGTCGCAGGGGCATGAAGACATGTCGGACCACCGCCTGGAGCAGCGCGGCCTGCTGCACGTGATCATTGACGCGCACGGCCACCGCGTGCACGTGATCGTGCTGCACCTGGGGCTGATTCCCGGCAGCCGGCTGCGCCAGGTGGGGCAGGTGCAGCAGTTCATCGAACGCGAAGTGCCCAAGGACGAGCGGCTGATCGTGGCGGGTGATTTCAACGACTGGGGGGCGCGCCTGCGCCCCGCGCTGAACGCCATGGGACTGAAGGACTTTGTGGGCGATCGGCAACTCACGTTTCCCGCCCGGCTGCCGCTGGCGCAGCTTGATTTTGTGTACGCGCGCGGACTCAAGCCCATTGGGGTGGAAATCCCCAAGGGCCGCATCTGGTGGCGCATGTCCGACCATCTGCCGCTGATTGCGGAGTTCGCCTTGTAGGGCCCGCCCGTGTCACATGCCAACCCCTTGCTGCGCGACGGGCACGAGGTGCAACTGCTGGAAGGCAGCGCGGAGTACTTCCCCGCATTGATTGCCGCCATCGGCGCCGCGCGCAGCTATGTGCGGCTTGAAACCTACATCTTCGACCTGACCGGCACCGGCGCCGATGTAGCGCAGGCCCTGATGGATGCCGCACGCCGGGGTGTGCGGGTGCAGGTGATCGTGGACGGTTTTGGCACGGTGGCCGCAGCCCATCCCTGGCCAGACCGCTTTGCCGCCGCCGGTGTGCACTGGGTGGTGTATTCGCCTTCGGGCACGCTGGGCCTTTTGCTGCCGGGCCGCTGGCGCCGCCTGCACCGCAAGCTGTGTGTGGTGGACGGTGAGGTCGCGTTTTGCGGCGGCATCAACATCCTGGACGATTTGCACGACCCCAACCATGGCAGCCTGAGCGCGCCGCGCTTTGACTTTGCCGTGCGCGTGCGCGGCCCGCTGGTGGCTGAGGTGGACGACACCATGAGCGTGCTGTGGCAACGCATGCAGGCCGCGCGGCGCCTGCGTGCCAACCGGCTGACGGGTGCGCTGGAGTCATTGCGCGACGCGCATGCGGCGCAGCCGCCGCAACGCGTGGCCGACCCGGCGGGCGCACTGACCCGCGCCGCGCTGGTGCTGCGCGACAACGTGCGCCACCGCAGCCGGATTGAGCGCGCCTACCGCCGCGCCATCAGCACGGCGCGCAGCGAAGTGATCATTGCCAACGCCTACTTTGTGCCGGGGCGCAAGATGCGCAAGGCGCTCATCCGTGCGGCCCAGCGCGGCGTGCGCGTGCAGCTGCTGCTGCAGGGCAAGTACGAATACTTCATGCAGTACTACTCGTCGCGCCCGGTGTACGGCGCGCTGCTGCAGGCCGGCGTGGAGATCCACGAATACGCGCCCAGCTTCCTGCATGCCAAGGTGGCGGTGGTGGACGGCCACTGGGCGACCGTGGGCTCGTCCAACCTGGACCCGCTGAGCATGCTGCTGGCGCGTGAGGCCAACGTGGTGGTGGACGACGCGATCTTTGCCGGTGCGCTGCGCACGCGCTTGCTGCGCGCCATGCAGGAGGCCGGCACCCGCATGGAGCCTGCGCAGTTTGCCAACCGCTCGCTGCGCGAACGCACGTTTGAATGGCTGGCCTTGGGCCTGATGCGCCTGGCGCTGCTGGTGCACGGCAAGGAGTACCTCTGAGCACCGATCTGGTCGTGCAAAAGCCCGAGGGCCTGTACTGCCCGCAGGGCGGCTTCTACATTGACCCGTGGCGTCCGGTGGACCGGGCCGTGATCACCCATGCCCATGCAGACCATGCGCGCACAGGCCACGGCCACTACCTGGCGGCGGCGCCGGCCGAAGGTGTGTTGCGCGCGCGGCTGGGCGGCATCACGCTGCAGCCGTTGGCGTATGGCGAACGCATCGTGCACAACGGCGTCACCATCTCACTGCACCCGGCCGGGCATGTGCTGGGCTCGGCCCAGGTGCGTCTGGAGCACGGCGGCCAAGTCTGGGTGGCCAGTGGCGATTACAAGGTGGCGCCGGACCCGACCTGCGCACCGTTTGAGCCCGTGCGCTGCGACGTGTTCATTACCGAGTCCACCTTCGGCCTGCCCATCTACCGCTGGCAGCCCGATGAGCAGGTGTTTGCCGACATCAACGCATGGTGGGCCGCCAATGGGGTGCACGGCCGTGCCAGCGTGCTCATGTGCTACAGCTTTGGCAAGGCGCAGCGCATCCTGGCGGGGGTGGACTCGTCCATCGGGCCTATCGTTGTGCACGGGGCGGTGGAACCGCTGAACCGTGCCTACCGCGAGGCTGGCGTGGCGCTGCCCGACACCCTGGGCGTGGACGATGTGGCCGACAAGGCCGACCTGAAGCGCGCGCTGGTGCTGTGCCCGCCGGGTGCGGCCGCCGGCCCGTGGATGCGCCGCTTTGGCGACGCCAGCGACGCTTTTGCCAGTGGCTGGATGCAGCTGCGCGGCGCGCGCCGGCGCGGCGGCTACGACCGCGGTTTTGTGCTGAGCGACCATGCCGACTGGCCGGGCCTGATGGGGGCCATCCGCGCCACCGGCGCGCAACGCATCATCGTCACGCACGGCAGCGTGCCAGTCATGGTGCGTTACCTCAGTGGCCTGGGGCTGCAGGCACAGGCGTTTGAAACCGAATACGGCGACGGCCTGCCGGGGCGGGAGGACGCGGCGTGAAGCAATTCGCCCGCCTGTTCAACGACCTGGACACCACCACGTCCACCAACGCCAAGGTGGAGGCGCTACAGCGCTACTTTGCCGTCGCCCCCGCGCATGACGCGGCCTGGGCCGTGTACTTCCTGTCGGGCGGCAAGCCGCGCCAGGTGGTGGCCACCGCCCGCCTGCGCGCGCTGGCCTGCGACATGGCGGGCATTGAAGACTGGCTGTTCGAAGAGTGCTACCAGGCCGTGGGCGACCTGGCCGAGACGATTGCCCATGTGCTGCCGCTGCCGGGCGTGGTGTCGGACGTGGGCCTGGCCGAGTGGATTGAGCAGCGCCTGCTGCCGCTGCGCGGGCTGCCTGAGGATGAAGTGGCCGCGCGCGTGCGCAGCTACTGGGCCGAGCTGGACGCACAGGGACGCTTTTTGCTGATCAAGCTGGTGGGCGGCGGCTTTCGCGTAGGCGTCAGCAAGCTGCTGGTGCAGCGGGCGCTGGCCGCGCATGCAGGCATGGACGCGCGCCGTGTGGCGCAGCGCATGATGGGCTACACCGACGGCAAGGCCACGCCTTCAGCCGCGCGCTTTGCGGCGCTCATTGCGCAGGGCGACGATGCCACAGCGCCGCAAGACGACGGCCAGCCGTACCCGTTTTTCCTGGCGCACCAGCTGGACGCGCCGCTGGATGCGCTGGACGCACGCCTGGGCCCGGTGGCGCAATGGCAGGTGGAATGGAAATACGACGGCATTCGCGGCCAGATCGTGCGCCGCGCCGGCCAGGTGTGGGTCTGGTCGCGCGGTGAAGAGCTGGTGACGGAGCGCTTTCCCGAGCTGGTGGCGCTGGCGCAGGCCTTGCCCAACGGCACGGTGCTGGACGGCGAGATCATGGTCTGGCAGGACGGCCCCGCGCCCTTTGCATTGCTGCAGCAACGCATAGGCCGAAAGACACTGACGAAGAAGGTGCTGGCCGATGCACCGGTGAGCTTCATGGCCTACGACCTGCTGGAAGACAGCGGGGTGGATGTGCGGGCGTTGCCGCAGCATGAGCGCCGCTCGCGTCTTGAAAAGACATTGCAGGGCACCGGCATTCGCGTGTCGCCTGTGGAAACGGCGCCATCATGGCCTGAATTCGCGCAGCTGCGCCAGGAGTCGCGCGCGCGGGGCGTAGAGGGCTTCATGCTCAAGCGCGTGGACGCAGCGTATGGCACGGGCCGGACCAAAGCCGATGGCCTGTGGTGGAAATGGAAGGTCGACCCCATGACCATCGACTGCGTGCTGATCTACGCGCAGGCCGGCCATGGCCGCCGCGCATCGGTCTATACCGACTACACCTTCGCCGTGTGGAATCGACCGCCCGCCAACAAAGCCGAGGCGCAAGCCGTGCTAGACGCCATCGCCCGGCGCGAGCCCGCCCAGCCCGGTGCGCTGCAACTGGTGGCCTTTGCCAAGGCGTACTCCGGCCTGACGGATGAAGAGTTCAAGCAAGTAGACGCCGTGATCCGAAAAACCACACTGGAAAAATTCGGCCCCGTGCGCAGCGTGCGGCCGTCGCTGGTGTTCGAGCTGGGCTTTGAAGGCATCAGCCGAAGCCCCCGCCACAAAAGTGGCATTGCCGTGCGCTTTCCGCGCATGCTGCGCATCCGGCATGACAAGCCGCTGCATGAGGCCAACACGCTGCAGGACCTGGAGGCGTTGCTGCCCTGAACCGCCGCCCACATGCTCTACGCCGCCTTCTACCGCAACCTCAACCTGGGCCGCCCGAAGTGCCCCACGCGCACCCAGTTCGAGCAGGCCTTTCTGGACGCCGGCGCCATCGAAGCCACGTCGTTCCTCACCAACGGGACACTGGTGTTTGCACTGCGCGGGCGCGCCAGCGCCAAGGTGGTGATGGCCCGGGCCAGCAAAAACCTGCACGCCGCCTGCGGGTTGGTGGAGCCCGGGTTTGTGCGCACCGTGCCGTATCTGGCGGGGCTGGTGAAATCGGAGCCATTCAAGGGCATTGACCCGGCGTCTGTCTATGCGCTGTGCATTTCGTTCCTTGAACCCGGAGCCGACTGGCCCCCCAAAGCCATAAAGCCGTCCAGCCGCGGGGATGTGCGGCTGGTGCAGATCACCGCGTCAGAGGTGCTGAGCCTGAGCCTCATGGTCGGCAACACGCCGGGCAGCCCCAACGCCTATCTGGAAAAGACGCTGGGCTTGCCGGTCACCAGCAGGAACTGGAATACGGTGACCCGCCTGGTAGCCCGGTTTGGCGGCCAGCTTGCAAAGCCCCCAGCGATTGGCCCCTGAATGCGCCGGTGTTAGCATCTTTGAATGCTGACCAAAGCCATCCCCTCCATGAACCCAGCCGACGAAGACGCTGGCACGCCGGTGTCAGTCAAGATCCGCGAACGCATCAAGGCGGCCCGCAAGCGCTTCCATGCCAACGACAACATCGCCGACTTCATTGAACCCGGCGAGCTGGAAAAGCTGCTGGACGAAGTAGCCTCCAAGATGGAGGGCGTGCTGGACAGCCTGGTGATCGACACCGAGCGGGACCACAACACCAGCGACACCGCGCGCCGCGTGGCCAAGATGTATGTCAAGGAGGTGTTCAATGGCCGCTATGTCAAGCCGCCTGCCATCACCGAATTCCCCAACGCCGAACACCTGAACGAGCTGATGATCGTCGGCCCCATCACCGTGCGCAGCGCCTGCAGCCACCATTTTTGCCCGGTCATCGGCAAGATCTGGATCGGCGTGTTGCCCAACGAGCACACCAACGTGATCGGCCTGTCCAAATACGC
>CALRZF020000105.1:0-10657 GCA_943372585.1 Ramlibacter sp. 2FC
AGCTGGTCCACCAGCTTGAAGGTCTGCAGGTCCAGCGCCTCGCCGGTGCCGGTCAGCAGCGACTCCAGGTGTTCCAGCAGCGGCGGCATCACCAGCTCGTAGCCATAGCCACGGGCGGTGTCGAGCAATTCGCGGCGGAGTTCTTCGATGTGCCGGGCCTCGGAGGGCAATACATCGGCGATGTGATCCGGCAGGACCCAGGCGGACATGGGATTTGGGGTGCTGTTAAAAACGGTATTTTACCGGTGTCGCCGGGCCGGTATGCCGCAACCTGCCTGCAATCAGGTCACAAGCCACAACATGAGCAGCCCGCCAAGGATGCTGGCCAACCCGAAAAATCGCAGTTGGCCATCTGTCAAGGTCAGCAGTTTCTGGAACATTCCCCGCCACCCACCGGGCGACAGGAACGGGAACAGGCCCTCCAGAACCAGCACCAGGGCCAGTGCGGCCCAGAAGGTGTCGCCGTCCAAGTTATTTCTTGGCCGGTGCTGCTGCGGTGCCGCCGCCGTTGCGGAAGGTCTTGAAGAACTCAGATGACGGATCCAGAACCATCACGTCGCTCTTTTTGTTGAAGCTGGCCTTGTACGCATCCAGGCTGCGGTAAAACTGCGCAAACTGCGGGTCGCGACCGAATGCATCGGCATAGATGCGCGCCGCTTCGGCATCGCCCTCGCCCTTGATCTTCTGGGCATCACGGTAGGCATTGGCAATGGCCACTTCGCGCTGGCGGTCTGCATCGGCACGGATTTTTTCACCTTCGGCGCCACCGGTGGAACGCAGCTCGTTGGCCACGCGCTTGCGCTCTGCCTCCATGCGGCGATAGACCGATTCAGTGATGGCGTCCACATAGTCCACCCGGGTAATGCGCACATCCACTACATCCACGCCCCAGGGCTTGGCGCCACGCACAACCTCCAGCACCTCGCGCTTCACATCGGCCATGAGCTGTTCGCGTTTGAGCGACAGCAGGTCCTTGACGGTGCGCTTGTTGATCTCTTCCTGGAACGCGTTGCGCACCACGCGGTTGAGCTGGTTGGCGCCGGCAGCCTCATCAAGGCCCACATTGCGGATGTACTCGGACGGGTCGGTGATGCGCCAGCGCACATACCAGTCGATCACCACACGCTGCTTTTCGGCCGTGAGCATGGGTTCGGCGTCCACGCTGTCCAGCGTGAGCAAACGTTTGTCAAAGTACGACACGTTCTGGAACGGTGGCGGCAGCTTGAAGTTCAGACCGGGCTCGGTGATGACTTCCTTGATCTGGCCCAGTGCATACACAACGCCGAACTGGCGCTGGTCCACAACAAAAAGCATGGAGCTGAGCAGCGCCAGGGCCACCAGCAGCGAAGAAGCGATGAAACCAATTCTGTTCATGGTGTTGTTCTCGTTCAGCGCGTTTCGCGGTCACGGGTGCGCGAACCATCGCGGGCACGCGAATCGGCGGCAAGGCCGGCTGCCGGGCCCGGGGTGCCCGGTATGGTGGCGGCTGCGGCCGCCGGCGCTGGCGCTGGCGCCTCAGGCGTTGCTGCAACGCCGCCCTGGGCGGTCTGTTGCATGATCTTGTCCAGCGGCAGATACAGCAGGTTGGAGCCCTGGCGCGACTCCACCAGCACCTTGGTCACATTGCCATAAATCTGCTGCATGGCGTCCAGGTACATGCGGTCACGCGTGACCTGTGGAGCCTTCTGGTATTCAGCCAGCACCGAGCGGAAGCGCTGCGCATCACCCTGCGCCTGCGCCACGATGCGGGCCTTGTAGGCGTCAGCCTCTTCCTTCAGCCGCGCCGCCGAACCCACGGCACGGGGAATCACGTCGTTGGCATAAGCCTGGGCTTCGTTCTTGGCGCGCTCGCGCTCCTGCCCGGCCTTGAGCACGTCATCGAAGGCGGCCTGCACCTGCTCTGGCGGCCGCACGCCGCTTTGCTGCAGGTTGATGCCCACCACCTCAATGCCCACCTTGTAGCGGTCCAGAATGCTTTGCATCAGTGTGCGCACGCGCGGGCCGATCTGGTCACGCTCTTCGGCCAGTGCCGAGTCCATCTTCATCTTGCCGACCACTTCACGCACGGCGGTCTCTGCTGCCTGTACCACGGCTTCAGCGGGGTTGCGGCTTTCAAACAGGTAGGCGCGCGCATCGTTCAGGCGGTATTGCACCGCAAACTTGATTTCGACAATGTTCTCGTCTTCGGTGAGCATGGCCGACTCACGCAGGCCTGTGGCCTTGATCACGTTGTCACGGCCCACGTCCACGGACCGGATCTGCGTCACAAACACCAGTTCATGGCGCTGGATGGGATACGGCAGGCGCCAATTGAAGCCCGCACCCACGGTGGACTTGTAGCGGCCAAACTGCGTGATCACGGCCTGCTGGCCTTCCTGCACGATGAAAAAACCCGTGCCCAGCCAGATGAGTGCGACGACACCGGCAATCAGGCCGGCGCCAATGCCTGCGCTTTTCATGTCGGGCTGGAAACCACCGCCGCCGCCCATGCCGCCGCCACCGCCCGCCGGATCAGGACGCCGGCCATTACGCGCACCGCCAAACAGGCCGCCGAGCTTGCGGTTGAAATCGCGCCAGAGTTCGTCCAGGTCGGGCGGGCCCTGGTTGGGTCCCTGGCCCCGCGGGCCGTTGTTGCCATTGTTGCCGCTGGGCGGCGGCTGGTTGTCGGGACGGGCGCCCTCGGGGCGGTTTTCGTCGGCGGGCTTGTCATCGCCACGGCCCCAGCGGGGGTCGTTAAGGTTGAACATGCCCCTGACGCGGTCCTTGACCCCTACCCAGGACAGGCGGCTTGGATGAAGATTCATTCGGTGCGGTCTCTTTTCTTGTCGTAACCGGATTGTGCCCAATCAGGCGGCGGTCTCATGCAATGGGGCAGCATCTTGCGGGGGTATGCCTTCCGGCAAAGCCCTGCCGGCCAACTCGCACAGCAGTTGTTCGCGCAGCGCCGTCAGGCCAGCGCCACTGCGGGCACTGACAAACAGGCGGGGAACGGCAACGCCGTCAAGCTCGTACATGTCCCTCAGTTGCAGCGGTTGCTGCGCGTTTTCAAGTGCGTCAATCTTGTTGAAGACCAGAACCTGCGGGATGTCAGCAGCGCCAATTTCAGCCAGAACCCGCTGGACCTGCTCAATCTGCTCGGGAAAATTCGGGTTGGCGGCGTCTACGACATGCAGCAGCAAGTCCGCGTCGACGGCCTCCTGGAGCGTCGCCTGGAAAGCGTCAATCAGCCCGTGCGGCAGGTCACGGATAAAGCCGACGGTGTCCGAAAGCGACACAGTGCGTCCGCCGCCCTGCCCGTCCCCAAGGTAAAGCTGGCGCGTCGTCGTATCCAGGGTCGCGAACAGCTGGTCGGCGGCATAGGCGCGTGCCTTGACCAGCGCGTTGAACAGCGTGGATTTGCCGGCGTTGGTGTAGCCGACCAGTGAAATGTTGAAAGCGTCGCGCCGCTCGCGCTGGCGGCGCTGGGTCTGGCGCTGGCGCTTGACCTTGTGCAGGCGTTCCTTGGTCCGTTTGATGGACTCGGAAATCATCCGGCGGTCCAGCTCGATCTGCTTTTCGCCGGGGCCGCCGCGCACACCTGCCCCACCGGTTTGCCGCTCAAGGTGGGACCAGCGACGTACCAATCGGGTGCTCAGGTACTGCAACCGGGCCAGTTCGACCTGCAGTTTGCCCTCGTGGCTGCGGGCGCGCTGGGCAAAGATCTCCAGAATCAGCAGCGTGCGGTCGTTGACCGGCAGGCCAATGTGGCGCTCTAGGTTGCGTTGCTGCGCCGGGCTCAAGGACTGGTCAAAAAGGATTTCCTGCGCGCCGGTGGCATCAGCCAGCATACGGATTTCATCGGCCTTGCCGCTGCCCACGAACAGTGCGGCATCCGGCGCCTTGCGTTTGCAGGCCACGCGGGCTATAGGCTCCAAGCCGGCGGTCTGGGCCAGCAAGCCCAACTCTTCCAGTTCAGAGTCGAAATGAGGAACCCCCAAGTCCACGCCGACCAGAATGGCAGGAACGCGAGGAGGAACGGACGAAGCGGGCGAACTCAAATCGGCTGTAGATCCGGGAAATACGGCGCGTCTTGCGTCAGCCCACTTGTCCAGGCCGCTCAGGGAGCGGTGGTTTCGGTGCCTTCAGCGGCCGTGAAATTCACGGCACGGCCCGGCACAATGGTCGAAATGGCGTGCTTGTACACCATCTGGGTGACCGTGTTGCGCAGCAGGACGACGTACTGGTCAAAGGACTCAATCTGGCCCTGCAGCTTGATGCCGTTGACGAGGTAAATCGACACAGGCACATGCTCGCGGCGCAGCGTATTGAGGAATGGGTCTTGTAGGAGTTGCCCTTTGTTGCTCACGATATTCTCCGTGTTCGGAAGTGTTGTTGGAAAACACACCTTACCACAGGCCTAGGGTAATCAAGTAGTCCAAAACCGATAACCACAGGGTTTTTCAGACCCCTCAGCTTTCGTCCCGGTCGGCGTACGGGTTGTGCGAGGTCTTCATCTCGATACGCAGGGGTGTGCCGATCAGGTTGAATTCCTTGCGGAAACGCCCTTCTAGGAAGCGCTTGTAAGCCTCGGTCACGTGTTCCAGCGAATTGCCGTGAATGATGATTACCGGCGGGTTCATGCCCCCCTGGTGGGCATAACGCAGCTTGGGGCGGAACATGCCGGCCCGCTTGGGGCTCTGGAATTGCACGGACTCCAGCAGCAGACGGGTCAATACCGGCGTAGACATCTTGCACATGGCCGACTTGTGAGCCTGTGCAATGGAGGCCCACAGCGGGCCCAGGCCTTGGCGCTTTTTGGCCGAGATGAAATGCAGCGCGGCAAATTTCAGGAACGCCAGGCGCGTCTCGATGGACCGCTGCAGCAGTTCGCGCTGGTAGTCATCCACCGCATCCCATTTGTTGATGGCCAGCACCACCGCACGTCCGCTTTCCAGCACGTAGCCTGCAATGTGGGCATCCTGGTCAGTAACGCCCTGGGTGGCGTCCAGCAACAGCAACACGACGTTGGCTGACTCAATGGCTTGCAGCGTCTTGACGACAGAGAACTTCTCGATCGCCTCGAACACCCTGCCCTTGCGGCGCAGGCCGGCGGTGTCAATCAACTCGAACTTCTGGCCGTTTCGCTCAAACGGGACGCTGATGGCGTCGCGTGTGGTCCCCGGCATGTCAAAGGCGACCAGGCGCTCTTCGCCCAGCCAGGTGTTGATCAGCGTGGACTTGCCCACGTTGGGCCTTCCCGCCACCGCCAGTTTGATGACGCCCGTATCTTCGGCTTCGGCTTCTTCGTCCGGATCAGGCAGGTTCAGTGGCGCCAATGCCAGGTCCACCAGGCTGCGGATACCCTGGCCGTGCGCGGCGGAAACGGGGATGACCTCGCCCAGGCCCAGCTCATAAAACTCGGTCAGTTGCACGCCCTCCTGCATGCCTTCGGCCTTGTTGGCCGTCAGCACGCAGGGCTTGCCCAGGCGGCGCAGGTATTTCGCGATGTCGTGGTCCTGCGCCGATATGCCCGCGCGGGCGTCCACCACAAAGATCACGGCGTCGGCTTCGGCCACGGCCTGGCGCGTCTGCTTGGCCATCTCCATGTAGATGCCGCTTTCGGCCGTGGGCTCGAAGCCGCCCGTATCGATCACGATGTACTCGTGCTTGCCCTGGCGGCCGTTGCCGTAATGGCGGTCGCGCGTCAGGCCGGCAAAGTCGGCGACGATGGCATCACGCGACTTGGTCAGGCGGTTGAACAGCGTCGATTTGCCGACGTTCGGACGGCCAACAAGGGCCAGGACAGGTTTCATGGAGGAGGCTTATTCAGGCGCGTACCCGAATACGCCACCGTTTTTGGTGATGACCACCAGCGTGCCGCCGGCCAGAACCGGGGCAGCGACGATGGGCGAGCCGTCGGTGGACAACCGGTTCAGCGGCGTGCCGTCTTCGCGCGACAGCAGGTGCACCAGGCCCGTGCTGTCACCCACAACGACCGAACGGCCCAAGGCCAGCGGCGCGGTCAGGGTGCGGTATTGCAGGCGGTCGGTGGTCCAGGCGCGCTCGCCGTCGGCGCGGCGCCAAGCCACCACTTTGCCGTCGGACTCGGTGCCGTACACGTGGCGGTCGTCGCCATGAACGCCAACCGCGGCATTGGCGGGTTTGGTCCACTGCACCGCGCCGCGCGCCGTGTTGACGCAACCTACGCTGGCCTGAAACGCGCGCACGCAGACTGAGTCGCCCAGACGCGAAACGCCCGCCACCAGGTCAACCAGACGCTCGATGTCGTTGGTGCCGCGTGGCGTGGCAATCGGGGCATCCCAGCGTGCGCTGCCATTGATCGGGTTCATGCCCACCAAGCGGCCCGCCTGGCCCACGACCAAGGTGTCACCGACGGCCAGGATCACACCCGCCTGACGCAAGATGAGCGGCTCACCGGGGCGCTGCTGCGCCCACAGCCGGCGGCCGGTCTGCCCGTCAAAAGCAGTGACGGATCGGTCAGCGGCCAGAACAAATACACGTGCGCCAGCCACCAGCGGCGCGGCGTAAACCTGCGCGGGCAGTTTCTGGCGCCACAGCACCTTGCCATCCGCCAGCGCAACAACATCGTTGGCAGTGGTCACCACAGCGGCGACCTTGCCGTCGCTGCCCACACCGGCCGACAGGGGGGCGCCGGCACTGCCGCGCCAGATATCCCGCCCTGAGGCTGCGTCCAGCAGGGCGACGGTACCGTCACCGCCCGCCACAGCCAGCGTGTTGCCACTGATCTGGGCCTGCAGCGGAAATGTCACCTCGCCCACCCGTGCCGTCCAGGCCTGCCGCACGCCGATCAGCGCCGCGCTGGGGGCAAGCTCCGCAGGCTTGGGCCGCTCGGGCTTGCTTGAACAGGCAACCAGCACGACGGCCGCTACAGCGACCGCAAAAACACGGCCTGCGCGCAGGGGTGACAGGGAGGGCTTTTGGAAGGTCACTGCTTGGCTCCTGCGTCAGCGGCCGGCGCGGCCTTGGGTGGCTGGGGGTCCACGCCGAGCGAATTGAGTTTGACTTCGACCAGGCGCCGGTATTCCGCGCGTTCGTCCAGGCCCTTGAAGGCTTGTGCGTAGGCTTCGCGCGCCTCGGCCCTTTTGCCCTGGAGCAGGTAGATGTCACCGCGGCGGTCACTTACCAGCGGCTGCATTTCAGCGGGGAATGTGCCCGCCAGTTGCTTGAGTGCATCGTCGTAAGCCTTGGCCTCGATCAGCACGCCGGCCAGACGCAAGCGCGCCAGCGACTGGTAGCCGGCGTCGCTGGCCTTGTCAGCCACCCAGGTGAGCGCTGCCTTGGCACCGTCCACATTGCCTTTTTCATAGAGAACCTTGCCCACCAGCAAACCGGCCTGCTGCGCATAGACGGTGCTGCCGAATTTGTCCTTGATGTCTGCAAAGCTGCGGTCCAGCCGCGCGGCGTCGCCCGTCTGTGCGGCGCGGTTGACTTCTTCATACAAGGCGGAGGCCTGCACGCTCTGGGTACGCTGCCAGTACTGCCAGCCATTCCAGGCCGCCACGGAGCCGAATACCGCAATCAGCACCCAGGTGATCAGGTTGCCGTACTGGTTCCAGAAGTGCTTGAGCTGGTCAAGCTGTTCCTGTTCTTCAAGGTCGAGGTGTTTTGCCATGGGGTATCGGTATCAAACCGTGGATTGTAGAGAGGCCGCCCAAGCAGCCGCATCAGCCAGTGGGCGTTGCACCTGCGCGCCGGCGCCGTCACGCAGCGACTTCACGGTCACCATGCCTTGAGCCAGTTCGTCGGCGCCAAAAATCAGCGCATGCGCCGCACCACTGGCGTCGGCCTTTTTGAACTGTGACTTCATGCTGCCCTGGCCGTCTGCGCCTGCTGCGTGCTGCTGCACGCGCACGCCCTGCGCACGCAAGGCCTCCAGCACCGCCATGACCTGCGCCAATGGTGCGCCCGGCGGCACGATGGCATAGGCATCGGGCGACGCATCCGGCACAGGCAGGCCCAGCGCCTGGATCAGGAGCAGCAGCCGTTCGATGCCCAGGCCAAAGCCCACGGCAGGCGCGCTCTTCCCACCCAGCTGCTCGATCAGCCCGTCGTAACGGCCACCGCCGCAGACCGTGCCCTGGGAACCCAACTGGTCGGTCACCCACTCGAACACGGTGAGGTTGTAGTAGTCCATGCCACGCACCAGGCGTGGATTGACCCGGTACGCCAGCCCCACGGCGTCGAGCACCCCGCGCACGGCGTTGAAGTGTGCGAGCGACTCGGCCCCCAGGAAGTCCATGAGTTGCGGGGCTGCCTCGATCAGCGCCTGCATCGCAGGGTTTTTGGTATCCAGGATCCGCAGCGGGTTGCTGTGCAGGCGGCGCTGGGCATCAGCGTCCAGCTGGGTTGCGTTCTGCTCGAAATACTTCACCAGTGCGTCGCGATGCGCGCGGCGCTCGTCCGGCTGGCCCAGGCTGTTGATTTCCAGGCGCACATGATGGCCTTCGACCAAGCCCAGCTCGCGCCAGAGCGCCCGGGCCACAAGGATCATTTCAGCGTCCACATCGGGGCCGGCCAGACCCAGGGCCTCGACGTCCAGCTGGTGAAACTGGCGGTAGCGGCCCTTTTGCGGACGCTCGTGACGGAACATCGGCCCCACCGTCCACACGCGCAGCGGGCCGTTATACAGCGCGTTGTGCTCGATCATGGCGCGCACGATGCCGGCCGTTGCCTCGGGGCGCAGTGTGAGCTTGTCGCCGTTCATCGAATCGGTAAAGGAATACATCTCCTTTTCGACGATGTCGGTCACCTCACCCAGCCCGCGCACAAACAGCGCCGTGGGCTCGACGATGGGCGTCAGCAGGTACTGGTAGCCATAGCGCCCCAGCACCGTGCGCACCGTGGACTCAAACCACTGCCACAGGACGGAGTCAGGCAGTTTTTCCGTCCGCGGTACGGCGGGCGGCAATATGTCGTTCATGCCTTTGACGGCACTCAGTTTCTCGGCCATGTGATGGATCAGGCGGTTTCGGACACGTGTTCGTGACCAAACCGCTTTTCAATGTAGTTTTCAACCAGCTGATGGAACTCGTTGGCGATGTTGTCACCGCGCAGGGTGAGCGCTTTTTCGCCGTCGATGTACACGGGTGCGGCCGGCGCCTCGCCAGTGCCGGGCAGGCTGATGCCGATGTCGGCATGCTTGCTTTCGCCCGGGCCGTTGACGATGCAGCCCATGACGGCCACTTTCATCTTCTCGACCCCGGGGTATTTCTTGCGCCACACGGGCATTTGCGCCCGCAGGTAATCGTCAATCTGCTTGGCCAGTTCCTGGAACGTGGTGCTGGTGGTGCGCCCGCAACCGGGACAGGCCGTGACGCTGGGCACAAAGCTGCGCAGGCCGAGCGCCTGCAGGATTTCAGAGGCAATGACCACTTCCTGCGTACGTGATTCACCGGGCTGCGGTGTGAGCGAAACACGAATGGTGTCGCCAATGCCCTCTTGCAGCAGGATGGACAAAGCGGTGGCCGATGCCACAGTGCCCTTGGTGCCCATGCCGGCTTCGGTCAGGCCCAGATGCAGCGCGTAGTCACAGCGCCTGGCCAGCTCACGGTACACCGAGACCAGATCCTGCACGCCGCTGACCTTGCAGCTCAGGATGATCTGGTTGCCGTCCATGCCCATTTCCTCGGCCCGGCGGGCGGAGTCGATGGCGGACGTGACCAGGGCTTCGTACATGACGGACTTGGCATCCCAGGGCGTGGCGCGGCGGCTGTTTTCGTCCATCAGGCTGGCCAGCAGTTCCTGGTCCAGGCTGCCCCAGTTGACGCCGATGCGCACAGGCTTGTTCCAGCGCATGGCGGCTTCAATCATCTGGCCGAACTGCCGGTCATGCTTGTCGCCCTTGCCCACGTTGCCGGGGTTGATGCGGTATTTGGACAGCGCCTCGGCACAGGCCGGGTAGTCGGTCAGCAGGCGGTGCCCGTTGTAATGGAAGTCGCCGATCAAGGGGACATCAATGCCCATGCGGTCCAGCTGCTCGCGGATGTAGGGCACCTGTTGCGCCGCCTCAGGGGTGTTGACGGTGATGCGCACCATCTCGGACCCGGCAATGGCCAGTTCCTTGACCTGGATGGCTGTACCAATGGCATCCACCGTATCGGTGTTCGTCATGGACTGCACGCGCACCGGTGCGTCGCCACCGACAGTCACGATGCGCGATCCCCAGACCGTTTGCGCCTGGCGCGAACGGCGTGCCTTGGGTGCGGCGGGTTCAATCGGGAGGCAGGGCTGCATCACTTCACCTCAAACCGGGCTACGTTGTCTTTGGCCACGGTGTTCAGGTCAAACGGGCGGCCGCGGACTTCAACACGCGTGGCATTGGCCCGGCCTATCACTACCGCCAGCGGCAAGGCGCCGCTGGCGCCCACCACTTCGCCCGGAGCAAGCGTCTTGCGTACGGCAATCACCCCTTTGGCGTCGGTCACCTCCACCCAGGACTCGCCAACCGTCTTGAACACCACGATGCCGGTTGTCGGCAACGCGACGGCAGGTGTCACCACAGCCGTGGGGCTGACCACAGTGGGGGTGGACACCGCCACCGAGAAGGTGGGCGACACGGTCGGCGCCGGGGTTGCAGCACCACCCGGGGAAATGACTGCAGTGGGCTGCGCCGCAGGAGCCGGCGCGGGAGCCGGTG
>CALRZF020000106.1:0-10593 GCA_943372585.1 Ramlibacter sp. 2FC
TCACGGCCGTCCAGGGCGCTGCGCTCGCACAGTTGCTGCGGCTGCGCGGCCACTGCATCCAGCGCGGCCCCCAGCCCCCAGCCCTGCAAGCGCCGCACGGCATTGGGCCCCAGTTGCACACCGGCGCCTACTTCACTGAAAGCCGCAGCCTGTTCGTACAGCCGCACCTCCAGCCCGGCGCGGGCGCAGGCCGTGGCGGCGGCCAGGCCGCCGATGCCCCCACCCGCGATCAGCGCCTGCGCTGTCACGCCGCCAGCAACTGGCGCAGCACAAACGGCAGGATGCCGCCATGGCGGTAGTAGTCCACCTCGATCGGCGTGTCGATGCGCAGGATGACTTCCACCTCGTCACGCGTGCCGTCGGCACGCGTGATGACCAGCTTGGCCGGACTCTGCGGCTTGAGGTCCGGCGCGGGGATCACATCCACCAGCTCATCGCCTTTCAGATGCAGCGACTGCCAGGTATCGCTGCCCTTGAACTGCAGCGGCAGCACGCCCATGCCCACCAGGTTGCTGCGGTGGATGCGCTCAAAGCTCTTGGCCACCACGGCCTTGATGCCCAGCAGCTGCGTGCCCTTGGCCGCCCAGTCGCGACTCGACCCGGTGCCGTATTCCTCACCCGCAAAGATCACCGTGGGCCGGCCTTCCGCCATGTATTTCATGGCGGCGTCGTAGATGAACATCTTGTTCGCCTTGCCTGCAGCGTCGCGGTACAGCGTCACGCCGCCCTCCTCGCGCGAGCCGTCAGCGCCGGCGGGGATCATCAGGTTCTTGATGCGCACGTTGGCAAAGGTGCCGCGCATCATCACGTCGTGGTTACCGCGGCGCGCGCCGTAGCTGTTGAAGTCGGGCTTCATCACGCCGTTGGCCAGCAGCCATTGGCCGGCGGGCGAGCTTTCCTTGATGGAGCCAGCCGGCGAAATGTGGTCGGTGGTGATGGAGTCGCCAAACAGCGCCATGATGCGCGCGCCCTGCACCGACACGGCGCCGCCCTGTGCCGCCGCAGGTTCCATTGCAAAGTCTGCAAAGAACGGCGGCTCGGCAATGTACGTGCTTTGGGGCCAGGTGTAGGCATCGCCCTTTACGCCTTTGATCTTTTCCCACAGCTTGCCGGGCTCGGTTTTGACCTTGGCGTAGTTTTCGCGGAAGGCCTTGCCGTTCATGGCGAACTTCATGAGCTTGTGGATCTCGTCACTGGTCGGCCAGATGTCGCCCAGGTACACGTCCTTGCCACCCTTGCCCTTGCCTACCGGCTCGGTCATCAGGTCTTTCAGCACCGTTCCGGCAATCGCGTAGGCCACCACCAGCGGGGGGCTTGCCAGGAAGTTGGCCTTGAGGTTGGGGTGAATGCGCGCCTCGAAATTGCGGTTGCCCGACAGCACGGCCGCGCACACCAGGTCGCTCTGGGTGATGGCCTCGTTGATCTCGGGCGTGAGGTCGCCTGCATTGCCGATGCAGGTGGTGCAGCCGTAGCCGGCCAGCGCAAAACCCAGCTTCTCCAGATAAGGCATCAAGCCGGTTTGCGTCAGGTATTCGGTCACGATGCGCGAGCCGGGCGCCAGCGACGTCTTGATGTGTGGCTGCACCTTCAGGCCCGCTTCCACCGCCTTTTTGGCCAGCAGGCCGGCGGCCAGCAGCACACTGGGGTTGGAGGTGTTGGTGCAGCTGGTGATGGCGGCGATCAGCACGTCGCCGTTGCCAATGGTGATGCCTTTGGACGTCTTGACCGGCGCTGAGGCTTCAGACTGCGCGGCCGCCAGCTTGGGCTTGTTGCTTTCCATCTCGCCCACGGTGCGCGACGCGCCTTCTGGCGACGGCGGGTTGTCGGGCACCTTGGGGTTGGGCGTGTCGCCCGACGGGTGCACCAGGTGGCGCGTGAGCAGCACCTGGGCATCCTGATTGAAGCCGTTGTCGGCGGCAGGTTTGCTGAACAGCGACGTGAACTGCTGCGCCACCCGGCCCAGCTCGATGCGGTCCTGCGGGCGCTTGGGGCCGGCCAGGCTGGGCGTCACTTCGCCCAGGTCCAGCCTGATGACCTGCGAGTAATCAATGTCGCCTGCCTTGGGCACGCCGAACAGGCCCTGCGCACGGAAGTAGGCCTCGAACGCCTCGATCTCTGCCTTGGTGCGGCCGGTGCCGGTGAAGTAGTCGATCGTCTTTTCATCGACCGGGAAGAAGCCCATGGTCGCGCCGTATTCGGGCGCCATGTTGGCAATCGTGGCGCGGTCGGGCAGCGCCAGCGTGCGCGTGCCTTCGCCAAAAAACTCAACGAACTTGCCCACCACCTTGTGCTGTCGCAGGATCTCGGTCACGCTGAGCACCAGGTCGGTGGCCGTGCAGCCTTCGCGCAGGCGGCCTGTCAACTCAAAGCCCACCACGTCGGGCGTCAGGAAATACACGGGCTGGCCCAGCATGGCGGCCTCGGCCTCGATGCCGCCCACACCCCATCCCACCACGCCAATGCCGTTGATCATGGTCGTGTGGCTGTCAGTGCCCACCAGCGTGTCGGGGTAGTACACACCGGCCTTGTCCTTGTGCACACCACGCGCCAGGTATTCCAGGTTGACCTGGTGCACGATGCCAAAGCCCGGGGGCACCACGCCAAAGGTGCTGAACGCCTGCATGCCCCACTTCATGAACTCGTAGCGCTCACGGTTGCGCTGGAACTCCAGCTTCATGTTCAGGTCCAGCGAATTTTTGGTGCCGTAGTAATCAATCATGATGGAGTGGTCCACCACCAGGTCCACCGGCACCAGCGGCTCGATCGCGGCCACCTTTTTGCCCATGCGCGCGGCCACGCTGCGCATGGCTGCCAGGTCGGCCAGCAGCGGCACACCGGTAAAGTCCTGCAGCACCACACGCGACACCACGAACGGAATCTCATCACTGCGGTCGGCGTTGGGGAACCAGTTGGCCAGCTGGCGCACATGGTCGGCCGTGACCTTGGCGCCGTCGCAGTTGCGCAGCACGGATTCGAGCACGATGCGCATGGACACCGGCAGGCGGGCTATCTTGGGAAACTGTTTGGCCAGGGCCGGCAGCGAATAGAACTGCCCGGTTTTGCCCGAGGCGGTTTTGAAGGTCTTGAGGGTGCTGGCGAATGCGTGGGTCATAGCGGCTACTCCTGCGGTTTTTTTCTGGATACCCCATTGTGCAATGCACGCCATTGCCCTGGGGGCAACGCAGGTTCGCTTGCGCACATACGGCCTTGTCCGGCTTGTGTTAGAACTGTTCAAACTCAAGCGCGGCAAGGGGCTGCCAACAGACAGGACCCATGCCACTTTCGCAATTCATCACGGACAACATGGACGCTATCGTGGCGGAATGGCAGGCATTTGCCATGACCATGGAGCCTGCGGCATCTACCATGAGCACGCTGGCCCTGCGAGACCACGCCAAAGCAATCCTGCAAGCCATTGCGCGCGATCTGCAATCGGAGCAGACCCCGGCAGAACAAAAAGAAAAGTCCAAGGGCCTGTCGGCGCCGCTTTCCGCGCGCGAAACCGCCGCCGCCACCCACGGCGCGCTGCGCCAGGTCAGCGGCTTTGACATGAACCAGCTCGGCGCGGAATACCGCGCGCTGCGTGCCAGCGTGATCCGGCTGTGGACGCAAAAGACCCAGGTGGCGGCGGACCTGGCGGTGATCGACGACATGATCCGCTTCAATGAGGCCGTGGACCAGGCCATCGCCGAGTCCACCGCGCGTTATGCGGCAGAGCTCGCCCTGTCGCGCGACACCTTCATGGCCATCCTGGCGCATGACCTGCGCAGCCCGCTGGCCGCGATCAACCTGCTGAGCATGCTGCTGGAGAAAAACTCCGCCACTGAAACGACCCGCGCCCAGGCCGGGCAGATCCGCCGCAGCGCGCGCGAGATGGGCAGCATGGTCAGCGACCTGCTGGAGTACACCCGCACCCACCTGGGCAAGGGAATCCCCGTGGTGGTGCACGAGGCCAACATTTCCTCCATCTGCCGCCAGGCGCTGGAAGAAATGCGCTCGGGACAGCCCGAACGCGAATTCCTGCTGAATGCGCCCGAGTCGCTGGCCGGCGAGGTCGACGCCGCGCGGCTGCGCCAGGCGTTGTCCAATCTGCTGAACAACGCCGTGCAGCACGGCGACACCGACTCGGCCATCACCCTGACGGCACGCGCCGAGGGCGACCTGATCGCACTGTCGGTGCGCAACATGGGCGCGCCGATCCCGCCTGAATCGCTGCAGGTGATCTTTGACCCGCTGGTCCAGCTGTCGGAAAAGTCAGCGATCAAGGCCAGCATGAACGCCACCAACCTGGGCCTGGGCCTGTTCATCGCGCGTGAGGTGGCACGCGGCCATGACGGCACCATCGACGTCACCTCCACACTGGAGGCCGGTACTGTTTTCACGATGCGCCTGCCCATGCACCACGGCGAATAAGCCGCGGCGGGGGGCAGCAGCAGGGCGATAACCTGCGAGGTAATGGGTTCAGGCGCGCTTTGGGCCTAACATCCGCGCCATGAATGCCACCGCACCCCCCCACACCCTGCCCCGGTCGTTTGGTGAACACCTGCGCCACTGGCGCCAGCACCGCCGGCTGAGCCAGCTGGACCTGGCCGACGAGGCCGAGATTTCCACGCGCCACCTGAGCTTCATGGAAACCGGCCGCTCGGTACCCAGCCGCGAAATGGTGTTGCGCCTGACCGAGCGGCTGGACGTGCCGCTGCGCGAGCGCAACGCCCTGCTGGTGGCCGCAGGCTACGCGCCCATGTACCGCGAGCGCAAGCTGGACGACCCCGCTCTGGCAGCCGCGCGCCAGGCCGTGGAGCTGATCCTGAAAAGCCACGAGCCCTACCCCGCACTGGCCATGGACCGGCACTGGAATCTGGTCAGCTACAACCGCCTGGTCCCCCTGTTGATGGCCGGCGCCGACCCGTCGCTGCTGCAGGCGCCGGTGAACGTGCTGCGCCTGAGCCTGCACCCCCAGGGCCTGGCGCCCCAGATCGCCAACATTGCCCAGTGGCGCACCCACCTGTTTGAACGCCTGCGCCAGCAGGTGGCCGCCACGGCCGACCCGGTGCTGGCGGCACTGCTGGAAGAGCTTCGCGCCTACCCCATGCCCGAAGGCGCCAGCCACCAGAACCTGGAAGGCGAGCACCCGGGCGTGGTGATGCCGTTCCAGTTCCGCACGACCCACGGCCTGCTGAGCTTCATCAGTACCACCACCATCTTTGGCACGCCGGTGGATGTGACGCTGCAGGAGCTGGCGCTGGAAACGTTCTTTCCCGCGGATGACTTCACGCGTGAGTTGCTGCAGAAGATGACGGTTGCGGCTTAGGGCCAATTGGGGCCGTTGGGGGCGCCTATCTGCGCCACAATCGAAGGCATCCACTCCCCTGAGCCCTCCATGTCTGACACCCTTTCCCATGCCGCCCCCTTGTCCACCATTCACCTGATCGGTGGCGAAAAAGGAGGCGTGGGCAAGTCCATGGTGTCGCGCCTGCTGGCCCAGTACTTCATCGACCATGACCTGCCCTTCACGGGCTTTGACACCGACCGATCGCACGGCGCCCTGCTGCGTTTCTATGCGGGCTATGCCTCGCCCGTGCTGATCGACCGGTACGAGGCGATGGACCATATCGTGGAAGCCGCTGTAGCCCAGCCCGGCACCCGCGTGCTGGTAGACCTGGCCGCGCAGACCCAGGAGCCGCTGGTGCGCTGGATGGAAGACTCGGGCGTGCTCGACATGGCGCACGACGCCGGTTTCACCCTGAACTATTGGCATGTGATGGACGCCGGGCGCGATTCCGTGGACCTGTTGGGCCGCCTGCTGGACCGTTTTGGCAACCGGCTGCGCTACGTCATCGTGCGCAATGCGCTGCGCGGTGACGATTTCAGCCAGCTTGAAAAGTCGGGGTTGCAGGCGCGGGCAGTCGCATTGGGCGCCAGCATCATGACGCTCAAACACCTGCACGACAGCGTGGCGCTGAAGATCGACGCGGGCAACAGCAGCTTCTGGGCCGCGCGCAACAACCCTGCCGCCGAAGGCCCCAGCCTGGGCCTGATGGAGCGCCAGCGCCTGAAGATGTGGATCCAGAACGCGTATGAAGGGTTTGCCAAAGCAGGCGCCTGAAAGCAAAAGCGGCCCGAAGGCCGCTTTTTTTGGGGGTGCGCTGAGGCTTACACCGTGACGCCGTCCGCCACTTCCTTGTACTCAGCGATCTGGTCGAAGTTCATGTACTTGTAGATCTTGCTGCCGTCGGCGTTGATCACGCCCATGTCGGCGTGGTATTCCGCCACAGTCGGGATGCGCCCGATCTTGGACGCGATGGCGGCCAACTCGGCGGATGCCAGGTACACGTTGGTGTTCTTGCCCAGGCGGTTGGGGAAGTTGCGGGTGCTGGTGGACACGACGGTCGCGCCTTCACGCACCTGGGCCTGGTTGCCCATGCACAGGCTGCAGCCGGGCATTTCGGTGCGGGCGCCTGCCGTGCCGAACACGCCGTAGTGGCCTTCCTTGGTCAGCTCAGCCGCGTCCATCTTGGTCGGCGGTGCGACCCACAGCTTGACGGGGATGTCGCGCTTGCCTTCCAGCAGCTTGGACGCTGCACGGAAGTGGCCGATGTTGGTCATGCACGAACCGATGAACACCTCGTCAATCTTGGCGCCGGCCACTTCACTCAGCAGGCGCGCATCGTCCGGGTCGTTGGGGCAGCACAGCACGGGCTCCTTCAGGTCGGCCAGGTCGATCTCGATGACCGCTGCGTACTCGGCGTCCTTGTCGGCTTCCAGCAATTCGGGCTTGGCAAGCCAGGCCTCCACGGCCTTGATGCGACGCTCCAGGCTGCGCTTGTCGGCGTAGCCGTCGGCAATCATGTTCTTCATCAGCACGATGTTGCTGGTGAGGTATTCCTTGACCGGCTCGGGGTTGAGCTTGACGGTGCAACCGGCGGCAGAGCGCTCGGCCGATGCGTCCGACAGCTCGAATGCCTGTTCCACCTTCAGGTCCGGCAGGCCTTCGATTTCCAGGATGCGGCCCGAGAAGGCGTTGATCTTGCCCTGCTTGGCCACCGTCAGCAGGCCCTGCTTGATGGCGTAGTAGGGAATGGCGTGCACCAGGTCGCGCAGCGTGATGCCGGGCTGCATTGTGCCTTTGAAGCGCACCAGCACGCTCTCGGGCATGTCCAGCGGCATGACGCCCGTGGCCGCGCCGAAGGCAACCAGGCCGGAGCCCGCGGGGAAGCTGATGCCGATGGGAAAGCGCGTGTGGCTGTCGCCGCCCGTGCCCACGGTGTCGGGCAACAGCAGGCGGTTCAGCCAGCTGTGGATCACACCGTCGCCCGGGCGCAGGGCCACGCCGCCGCGGTTGCTGATGAAGGCCGGCAGTTCGCGGTGGGTCTTGACGTCCACCGGCTTGGGGTAGGCGGCTGTGTGGCAGAACGACTGCATCACCATGTCGGCGCTAAAGCCCAGGCAGGCCAGGTCTTTCAGCTCGTCGCGGGTCATGGGGCCGGTGGTGTCCTGGCTGCCCACCGTGGTCATCTTCGGTTCGCAATAGGTGCCGGGGCGGATGCCCTGCTGCACGCCATCGACCACCGGCAGGCCGCAGGCGCGGCCGACCATCTTCTGCGCCAGCGTGAAGCCGGCCTGGGTGGCGGTGGGCACCGTCGGCAGGCGGAACACCGTGCTGGCCGGCAGGCCCAGGAATTCACGCGCCTTGGCCGTCAGGCTGCGCCCGATGATGAGGTTGATGCGGCCGCCGGCGCGCACTTCGTCAAACAGCACGTCGCTCTTGAGCTGGAACTGCGCTGCGACAGCGCCGTCTTTCTCGATCTTGCCGTCATAGGGGTAGACGTCGATCACGTCGCCCATGTTGAAGTTGGCTACGTCCACTTCGATCGGCAGCGCGCCGGAGTCTTCCTGCGTGTTGAAGAAGATCGGGGCGATCTTGCCGCCCAGCGTGACGCCGCCAAAGCGCTTGTTGGGCACGAAGGGGATGTCTTCGCCAAAGCCCCAGATGATGCTGTTGGTGGCCGACTTGCGGCTGGAGCCCGTGCCCACCACGTCGCCCACATAGGCCACCAGGTGGCCCTTCTTCTTGAGCTCGTCGATGAACTTCATCGGGCCGCGCTTGCCGTCTTCCTCCGGCGTGATGCCGGGTCGTGCGTTCTTGAGCATGGCCAGGTAGTGCAGCGGGATGTCGGGGCGGCTCCAGGCGTCGGGCGCTGGCGACAGGTCGTCGGTGTTGGTCTCGCCCGTCACCTTGAACACGGTCACGGTGATTTTCTTAGCCACTTCGGGGCGGGTGGTGAACCACTCGGCGTCGGCCCAGCTTTGCATCACGTCCTTGGCAAATGCATTGCCGGCCTTCGCCTTTTCAGCCACGTCGTGGAAGAAGTCGAACATCAGCAGCGTCTTCTTGAGAGCGGCGGCGGCCACGGCGGCCACGTCCTTGTCGTCCAGCAGGTCGATCAGCGGCTTGACGTTGTAGCCGCCCACCATGGTGCCCAGCAGCTCGGTGGCCTTGGCCTTGCTGACCAGGGCCACGGAAATGTCGCCATGCGCCACGGCGGCCAGGAAGCTGGCCTTGACCTTGGCCGCGTCATCCACACCGGGGGGCACGCGGTAGGTCAGCAGGTCCATGAGGAAAGCGTCTTCGCCGGCCGGCGGGGTCTTGATCAGCTCGATCAGGTCGGCCGTTTGCTGGGCCGTCAGCGGCAGCGGCGGAATGCCGAGCGCAGCGCGTTCGGCGGCGTGTTCACGATAGGCTTTCAACATGGGGTTCTCCGTTCAAATCAAAAAGGGTCAGTTCGGGCCGGTCTTCGCCGGCGATGTTGTCTGGGGACCAGGCAAAGGCTCAAGCAAGCTCGGTGCCGGGTTCTTCTTCAGGGCTTCATTGACGGCCTGCTGGGCCGGGTTCATGCACTCGTCAGCCAGGCGCTGGCCCAGCTTCTGGCTCATCAGCATGGACTTGTTGCCCAGCTGCAGCCACATGGCGCCACGCTTGGGGTCTTCCAGGCGGATGGCGCCGGTGCGGCTTTCAACAGGGTGCATGAGGAACCTGTAGCCACGGGTCGTGAGCACAAACAGGCCCTCGCGGCGTGCGGGGCGCAGGCTGACCGTGGCACCCAGTTCACAGGGCAGCTCGCCCACATGCACGCGTTTGGCGACTTCCAGGTCGGCGGGCGTCAGCTTGATATCGGGGTCGTCGTCAATGGGGGTGACTTCCTCCACCGCCTTTTGCGCGGACGGGGCCAGCTTGGGCGCCGGCTTGGCGGCGGGTTTGGCGGGTGCCGCCGTTTGTGCCACAGCCAGGGCGGGCAGTGCAGCCAGAACGGCAGCGGACAACAGGGTGCAGAGGGCTTTCATGGGGTGTCTCCAGGATGGTTGTGGTCACGCGGCTGAAAACCAGCCCCGCGCTTCGTTGGGCAGCGCTCTTCCGGTCTGGTGTGCCCTCTCCAGCACCTGCCAGAAGTAGCGGTAGCTTGCCCGGTCATGCAGCTGTCCGGCCATGCTGATGGGTGCCCATTCAGCGTGTTCGGCAGCCGCTATTATTTTTGTAGCAATCTCGATTTCATCAACACCCGGTGCGAAGGCCTCCAGGATGGGCCTGATCTGCGCGGGGTGGATGCTCCACATGCGGGTGTAGCCCAGCTCACGCGCGGCGCGGCGGGCCGCGGCCTGCATGGCCTGCGCGTCGGTGAACTCGGTCACGACGCAGTGAGAAGGCGCCTTGCCGTGCGCGTGGCAGGCCGAGGCGATCTCCAGCTTGGCGCGCACCACCAGCGGGTGGCTGAACTGCCCGGCCGAGGTCATGGCATCCGAGCCGATAGCCCCGCCATGCGCCGACACAAAGTCCATCAGGCCAAAGCTCAGCGACTGCACACGGGGATGGGCTGCAATTTCAAACACCCGGTGCACAGAGGCCGGCGATTCGATCAGCGCATGCAGTGGCAACGCTGTGGCACCGGCGGCGTCCAGTGCGGCCACCGCCCGCGCCACGTCGTCCACCGATTCAACCTTGGGCAGCATGATGTGCGTCAGGCGCTGAGCGGCCTTGCCGGCAATCGTGGCGATGTCCTGCTCGAACGCCGGGTGGTCGACGGCGTGCACCCGAACTGCCACACGTGCACGGGGGCTGGCCAATGCGGCCAATGCCACCACCAGCGCGGCGTGGTCGGCCTCGCCGCCCGCGGGCGCGCCGTCTTCGCAGTCCAGCGTCACGTCAAAGACGCAGGCGCCAAACTCTTCGGTCATTTCAGCCTGCAGTTGCAGGCTCTTGCGCATGCGCGCTTCGACGCCGCTGTAATGGTCGCAGACCGGCAGGAATCCGGTCCGCGCCTGGGCGCCAAGAAGTACGTCGCGCGGGTGTGCCACGAAATTACAGGAGGTGGGCTACGCCGGCCTGCTCGTCCTGCAGCTCTTTCAGCGTCTTGTTGATGCGCTCCTGGCTGAACGCATCGATCTCCAGGCCCTTGACGATTTCGTACTTGCCGTCCTTGGTGGTCACGGGAAAGCCGAACATCACGTCCTTGGGGATGCCGTAGTCGCCATTGGAGGGGATGCCCATGGTGACCCACTTGCCGTTGGAGCCCAGGGCCCAGTCGCGCATGTGATCGA
>CALRZF020000107.1:0-10575 GCA_943372585.1 Ramlibacter sp. 2FC
CACTTCGGCATGAAACTGCGGGCCGTGGTCGCCCACCTCGCCCATGTCACCCAGCACCAGCAGGCGCGGGCCCGGCAGCTCGGCCAGCACGTCGATCGCAGCGCGCACGGAATCGGGGTTGGCGTTGTAGGTGTCGTCCACCACGGTCAACCGGCGCCCGCCCAGCGTGATGGCAAACGCGCGCGAGCGGCCCTTGACGGGCGCAAAGCTTTCCAGCCCGCGCGCGATGGCTTCAAGCGGCGCGCCCGCGGCCAGCGCACACGCGGCGGCGGCCAGCGCATTGCGCACGTTGTGGCGGCCGGCGATGTGGAGGGAGAACGCCAACGGCCCGGCCGGCGTTTGGGCGCCCACCTGCCAATGCCCTGACACCCACTCAGTACCGGCCAAACTGATATCGGCGGACGCGTCACCAAAGCGCAGGCTGGCGCGGCCACCTGCCAGCGCCTCCCACACGGGCGTGTACTCGTCATCCGCCGGGAAAACTGCCGTGCCCACCGCCGGCAATGCACTGATGGCGCTGCCGTTCTCGCGGGCCACGGCTTCAATCGTCGCCATGAATTCCATGTGCTCGCGCTGCGCATTGTTGACCAGTGCCACGTTGGCGCGCGTGATGTCGGCCAGGTAGGCGATCTCGCCCGGGTGGTTCATGCCCAGCTCGATCACGGCCACGCGGTGCGACGCGCGCAGGCGCAACAGCGTCAGCGGCACGCCGATGTCGTTGTTGAGGTTGCCTTGCGTGGCAAGTGCCGCGTCGCCCTGCCAGGCGCGCAGGATGGACGCAATCATCTGCGTCACCGTGGTCTTGCCGTTGCTGCCGGTCACGGCGATCAGCGGCAGGCTGAACTGGCTGCGCCAGCCCGCGGCCAGCTGGCCGAGTGCGATGCGCGTGTCATCTACTTCAATACCGGATGCACCGGCTGGCACCTTGCCACGGTGTGCCAGCACGGCGGCCGCGCCCTGGGCCAGCGCGTCGGCCAGGAAATCATTGGCGTCAAAGCGCTCGCCCTTCAGCGCCACGAACAGGTCGCCGGGCTGCAGCGTGCGGGTATCGGTGTGCACGCGCTGGATCGCGACCGTGGCATCACCCACCAGCCGCGCACCGGGCAGCCATTGCAGGGCCTGGGCCAGCGTCATCATGCTGCGGCCCCCCGGCTTTCCAGCGCCGTACGTGCGTGGTCCAGGTCAGAGAACGGGTGCTTCACGCCGCCGATCTCCTGGTAGTCCTCATGCCCCTTGCCGGCGATCAGCACCACGTCACCCGCGCCCGCCTGGGTCAGCGTATCGGCAATGGCCAGCGCACGGTCTGCCTGCACCTGCACGCATTGGTGGTGGCTCAGGCCCAGCAGGATCTGGCTGATGATGGCCTCGGGCTTTTCGCTGCGGGGGTTGTCGCTGGTGACCACCACGCGGTCCGCATTCTTTTCGGCGACCGCGGCCATCAGCGGACGCTTGGTGGTGTCGCGGTTGCCACCGCAGCCAAACACGCACCACAGCTGGCCGCCGCGCTGGTCTGCCAGCGGGCGCAGCGCCTGCAATGCCTTGTCCAGGGCGTCGGGCGTGTGGGCATAGTCCACCGCCACCAGCGGCTGGCCTTCCAGCGCGATGCGCTCCATGCGCCCGGGCACCGGCAGCAGCCCGCCACAGGCTTGCACCGCCGCCGCCAGCGGCACGCCCATGGCCCGCATGGCGGCAATCACGCCCAGCAGGTTGGACACGTTGTATTGGCCAACCAGTTGGGTTTGCAATTCATGGCGCTCATCGCCCTCGCACACGCTGAAACGCAGGCCCTGGGTGTCATAGCCGATGTCGCGGGCGACCAGGCGGGCGGATGTTTCGCACGACACCGTCCACAGGTCCAGCCCGGAGCCACCAAGCGACGCCGCCAGCTGGGCACCGCGGGCGTCGTCCAGGTTGATGACCGCCGCGCGCAGGCCGGGCCAGCGGAACAGCTCTGCCTTGGCCTCCCAATAGGCCTGCATGGTGCCGTGGTAGTCCAGGTGGTCCTGCGTGAAGTTGGTGAAGATGGCCACGCGGATGTGCGTGCCGTCCAGGCGCCGCTCCACGATGCCGATGGACGACGCCTCGATCGCGCAGGCGCGCAGGCCCCCATCCACAAAACGGCGGAACTGCCGCTGCAGCAGCACCGGGTCAGGCGTGGTCAGGCCGTTGAACTCCACCCGAGGCGGCACGCCCGTGCCCAGCGTGCCCACCACGGCGCATGGGATGGGCGCGGGTGCCTGCACGGCCGACAGCGCCTGCGCCAGCCACCAGGCGGTGGATGTCTTGCCGTTGGTGCCCGTTACGGCGAGTACGTCCAGCGTTTGCGAGGGCGATTCGTAGTACGCCGCAGCAATCGGGCCGGTGGCGGCCTTGAGCTGGCCGTACAGGGCAATGGTGTCGCCTGTGAAGCCCCACGCGTCGGCGCCACTTTTCTCGACAATGCAGGCCGCAGCGCCCTGCGCCATGGCCGACGGCACATGTTTGCGGCCGTCCGTTGCCGCGCCAGGCCACGCAATGAAGCCGTCGCCCAGGCCGATCTTGCGGCTGTCGGTCTGCAGCGCGCCGGTGACGCGCTCGCGCAGCCACTGGGCGGCCTGCTGGGGGGTGTCCAGTTCCAGCATCAGAACGATTCCTCGACCGTGTTGGCCACGATCTGCGGCACGACCGCCATGTCGGGCTGAACACCCATCATGCGCAGCGTCTGCTGCACCACCTCGCTGAACACCGGCCCCGCTACGGTACCGCCGTAGTAATGGCCGGCGCTGGGCTCGTCGATCATGACGGCCACGATGATGCGCGGCTTGTCGATGGGCGCCATGCCGGTGAACCACGAACGGTACTTGCCCGTCGCATAGCTTTTGCCCACCTGCTTGCGCGCCGTGCCGGACTTGCCGCCTACCGAATAGCCCACGGTCTGGGCCTTTTGCCCGGTACCGCCCGGCCCTGCGGCCAGCCACAGCATGTGCCGCACCTGCGCCGCATGCGCAGCCGAGAACACCTGCACGCCGGCTGCCGGTGTGTCGGTCTTGAGCATGGTGACGGGAATGATGGAGCCGTCATGCGCGAACGCGGTGTAGGAGCGGGCCATCTGGAACAGTGACGCCGACAGCCCGTAGCCATACGACATGGTCGCCTGCTCGATCGGCTTCCAGGTCTTCCAGGGGCGCAGCCGGCCCGGCACCACGCCGGGGAAGGCAATCTGCGGCTTCTGCCCATAGCCCAGGGCCGTGTAGACGTCCCACATTTCCTTGGGGGTCAATCGCTGAGCGATCTTGAGTGCACCGACGTTGCTGGACTTCTGGATCACGCCGTCCACATCCAGCACACCGTAGTTATGGGTGTCGTTGATGGTGAACCCACCCATGCTGTAGCGCCCGGGCGAGGTGTCGATGATGGTGTTGTGCTTGACCCGGCCCAGCTCGAGCGCGGCAGCCACGGTGATCGGCTTCATGGTCGAGCCGGGCTCGAAGGTATCGGTCAGCGCGCGGTTGCGCAGCTGCTCACCCGTCAGGTTCTGGCGCCGGTCGGGGTTGTAGCTGGGGTAGTTGGCCAGGGCCAGCACCTCGCCGGTGCCGCTGTCCAGCACCACCACACTGCCCGCCTTGGCCTTGTTGGCAATCACGGCGTCACGCAGCTTCTGGTAGGCAAAGAACTGCACCTTGCTGTCAATCGACAGCTGCAGATCCTTGCCGTCCACCGGCGGGGTCTGCTCGCCCACGCCCTCGACCACGCGGCCCAGGCGGTCCTTGATGACCCGGCGCGATCCTGCGCGGCCGGCCAGATCGCCGTTGAAGGACAGCTCCACGCCTTCCTGGCCGTTGTTCTCCACGTTGGTGAAGCCCACCACATGGGCTGCGGCCTCGCCTTCAGGGTACTTGCGACGGTACTCCTTGCGCTGGTAGATGCCCTTGATGTCCAGCTCGGTGATCTTCTGCGCCACGGCTTCGTCCACCTGGCGCTTGAGCCACACAAAAGTCTTGTCCTCGTCGGCCAGGCGCTTGTTCAGGTCGGCCAGCGGCATCTCCAGCAGCTTGGCCAGCTTGCCCAGTTGCGCCGGCGTGGCGTCCACGTCTTCGGGGATGGCCCAGATGCTGGGCGCCGGCACCGAGGTGGCCAGCAACAGCCCGTTGCGGTCCAGGATGCGGCCGCGGTTGGCGGGCAGCTCCAGCGTGCGGGCAAAGCGGACTTCGCCCTGCTTGCGGAAGAAGTCGTTGCTGATGACCTGTACCCAGGCGGCGCGCGCCGCCAGGCCGGCAAAGCCCAGCGCAATGGCGGCCACGATGAACTTGCTGCGCCACACGGGCGTCTTGCTGGCCAGCAGCGGGCTTGATGTGTAGAGGACGCTGCGGCTGCTCATGGCCTGGCACCTGAAGCAGCGGTGGTTGCAGCGGGTGCGCTGTACTGCACGTACTGCGTGATCGCCGGCGTGGCCGTGCGCATCTGCAACTGGTCCTTGGCGAGCTTTTCCACCCGGCCCGGGGTGGACTGCGCGCGCTTTTCAACCATCAGCCGTTCGGCATCGGTCTGAAGCCGGCGGGCCTCGGTCTGGGCGCGGTCGATTTCGGTGAACAGGCGGCGCGACTCGTACTGGGTGTGCACCAGGTACAGGGCGCTTGCCAGCACGGCCAGCAGCAGGACGAGGTTCAGCCTGGTCATGCCATCACCTCGGTACGTTCGGCCACGCGCATGATGGCGCTGCGCGAGCGCGGGTTACCCTTGACCTCGGCCTCGCTGGGCTTGATGCGGTCCAGCGCCTTGAGCTTCATGGCCTTGGGTTCGGCAAACGGCGCGCGGCGGTCGAACACCTCGCGCGAATGCGCGGCGATGAACTGCTTGACGATGCGGTCTTCCAGCGAATGGAAACTGATCACCACCAGGCGGCCTCCGGGTTGAAGTACATCAAGGCTGGCCTCTAGCGCCTGTTGCAGCTCTTCAAGCTCGGCGTTGATGAAAATCCGAAGAGCCTGAAATGTGCGCGTTGCAGGGTCCTGGCCCGGCTCGCGGGTTTTGACCGTGCCAGCCACGAGCTGGGCCAGCTCGGTGGTGGTTGAAATTGGGCCCCGCTCTTGTCGGCGAGCAGCAATCGCCTTTGCAATCTGAACAGCAAACCGTTCTTCGCCATAGTCACGAATCACCTCCGCGATCTGTTGCACATCTGCCGTTGCCAGCCACTGGGCCACACTTTCCCCGCGCGTGGTGTCCATGCGCATGTCCAGCGGGCCATCGAACCTGAAACTGAATCCACGCGCCGGGTTGTCGATCTGCGGCGAGCTCACACCCAGGTCCATCAGCACGCCCGCGGCGCTTTGCGCCGGCAGCTCGGCCAGGTGATGGAAAGCCTCGTGACGGATGGAAAAACGCGCATCCGTGATGCGCGAGGCTTCTGCTATGGCGTCGGGATCCCGGTCGAAGGCAACCAGGCGGCCCCCAGGGCCCAGGCGGGACAGGATCAAGCGCGAGTGGCCGCCGCGGCCAAAGGTCGCGTCCACGTAGGTTGCGTCCGGATTGTTGAGAAGAGATTCGACTGCTTCGTTCAACAAGACGGTGGTGTGTTGCCATGGGGTGTCCACCGTCTTCTTTCAGAAGGAAAAATCCTTGAAGACGTCGGGCATTTCACCCTGCATCGCCTTCGCTTCCTGGGTGTCGTAGGTCGCTTTGTCCCACAACTCGAAGTGATTGCCCATGCCGAGCAACATGGTGTCCCGGGAGATGCCTGCGGCTTCGCGCAGCTCGGGCGAGATCAACACGCGACCCGTGCCGTCCAGTTCCACGTCCATGGCGTTGCCCAGGAAGACGCGCTTCCACCACTGCGCCGACATGGGCAGCTCGGCCACGCGTTCGCGGAATTTCTCCCACTCGGGCCGGGGAAAAATCATCAGGCACCCGTGCGGGTGCTTGGTAATGGTGAGCTGGCTCTGGGCAGTGGCGGCGAGGACGTCACGATGCCGGGTCGGCACAGACAGCCGACCCTTCGCATCCAGACTCAGAGACGAAGCCCCTTGAAACACGCCAGTGCACCCTCTTCGCAAGACGTGCCCTCAAATGGAAGCGCCGAAGGCACTTTTCACCACTTAATTGCACTTTTTTGCACTGTATCAGGAAACACCATCACTGCAACAGGGGTTGCTACAAATTTTTGCAATGAAATCAAGGACTTAGGAGCGTTTTCGCATCCACACGAGGGCTGAAAAGTGTTCTAAATGAAGCACTTAGCAGGGGGTGTGAAAGTGATGGGTGAAGAGTCCGCGCGCGCTTGACGCCGAACACTGAAGAAAGACGCTCAGTCGGTGCGAGGCACCACGCGTGCATGGTCGCTGATGCCGATGACGTTGCAGAACGCGGCCACCAGACGGTGCACTTCGCTGAACTGGACCTGGCGGCCCTCGCTCTGGCGCGCCGTCACCCAGTTCAGCAGCGTACCGGCGGCAGAGAAGTCGATGCGGATCAGGCGCGCGCAGGAGATCACCATGACATCGGCGCCCAACAGGCGGCTTTCCAGCGTGTCCAGTGCCTCTGTAGCGTCGCCCAGGATCTGGCCGGCCAATTCGACCATGGACACGTTGGTCATCTGCGAATTCAGGGACGGCATCTGCGTGTCGCCATAAGCCGCGCCCAGGCTGGACGGCATGGAATCGCGAAACGCCTCGCCAATGATGGTGTGGCCAGCCACATAGCTGCCGTCGGACTGCAGGGGCTTGTATTCGCAGCGCGCGCTGTCCCAGGACGGCGGCGAGACCTCGTAGGTCACGCAATAGTCCAGCGCGACCAGCTCAAATTCGTCAGGCCGGTGCATCACGCGCAGCACTTCCATGCGCAGGCGCCACCAGGCGGCGTTGACACCCTTGTCTCCAGACGGCGTGGCCGACTGCAGCACCTGTTCGAGCACCTCGGCTGCAATGAAACGCAACTGCACCGGCTGCGCCGCCCATTGGGTGAAAAGACGGGTCAACGGCTCAATGGCGGCGTCTTCTATGGTGGTGAGCTTGACCCAGCTCAGGCGCCAGGGCGGGGGCGCTTTGGCGAGCGCCGCATTCAGCGCCGCCAGCGTCTGCGTACCGAACGTGCCCGGGCAGGTCCAGTCAGCCGTTTGCTGCGAGACAGGGCCCGCGACAGGTGCAGACGAGGCACCCATGCGCCCGACAGCCTCTGGAATGGAAAACCACTGCGGCGCCGACCGGCCAAAGCGCCCGGCAAATTCAATGGCGGCTGTTTCAAAGCGGTCCTGCTGGCCGGTGGCGCGGTACAGGTCAAACAGCGTGAGCCAGGTTTCGTCGTGACCCACGCGTGAACCCTTGGGGCCCAGCACTTCCAGCAGGCCGGCTTCTGCACCTTTGTCGTCGCCGTTGGCAAAGCGGATGGACGCTTCTTCAAGCTCCGGGTCGTGCGCAAACTCCTCGACATCCACAGCAAACAGCTTGGACGCAGAGAAGCCCGTGGTGGCGCCGCCCTCATAGTGCGCACCCAGAGCCCCCGCAGTCGCGGTGGAGCCCGCCACAGGCACACGCGTCATGGCAGGCGGGGGCGGCGGCACCGGGCGGGCCAATGAGGGCGCGGGCGGGCGGGCCACAGGTACCGGCGCAGGCGCGGCCACGGGGGGCACCACCGCCGATGACTGGGTAACAAACGGCGGCATCAGCGGCGCCTGGACGGGCGGCGGCACCGTGGCCGGCGCTTTGTCATTGGCCAGGGGTGAAGGTTCCGTGCGGGTGTAGGGCTTGGCCGTACCCGGCAGGTCCAGCGGAATGCTGGTGGTACCCACCTGCGAAGTGGCGCCAGGGAAATTGGTGGTGCGGATGGACGAGTCGCCATGCTTGGTCTTCCACCACTGCATGGACATCTGGGCTTCGATCTCGTCGATCTTCTTGAGCGTCATCGCCCGGTCGTCGGGCTTGGACGGCATGGAGCTCTGGAAGAACGAGGGCCGCGCCGCCGGGTCCTGGCCTGCCATGACCTCGCTGCGGCGCATCTTGCGCAGCATGTCGAACTCGCGCTTGCGCACAAAGTCGTTGCGCCGCTTGCGCTCGATCATCTCCTTGAGCATCTGCTTGGAGTAGGTGCTCTCCCGATCGGTTTCCTGCTGGTCCAGGTCGGCCCAGTTGGTGGTCGGGTTGCGGACGAACTTGACTACCTTTGACAGGAGCCCGTTGTTTTCGTCCTTGGCCATAGCGTGCTCGTTCCGGTTGTCTGGTCAATCACCAAACATCTTCTGCTTCAACTCCCGGCGTTGCTGCGCTTCAAGCGACAGTGTGGCCGTGGGGCGTGCCAGCAGGCGGCCCACACCGATCGGCTCGCCGGTTTCGTCGCAGTAGCCGTAGTCGCCGGCATCAATGCGGGCAATGGATTGCTCGATCTTCTTGAGCAGCTTGCGTTCGCGGTCGCGCGTGCGCAGCTCCAGGGCGTGCTCTTCCTCGATGGTGGCGCGGTCGGCCGGGTCGGGGACGATCACGGTGTCTTCGCGCAGGTGCTCCGTGGTTTCGCCGGCGCTGGCCAGGATGTCCTGCTTGAGCACAGACAGCTTCAGGCGAAAGAACGCCATCTGCTTGTCGTTCATGTATTCGGAGTCCGGCATCGCAATCACTTCGGCGTCAGACAGCTGTTCCGCGGTCTTGGCTTTCCAGTTGTTGGCGAGCTTGGGGTCTTTCTTGGCGACGGTAGGTATCGGGTGCACGAGTACGGGTGAAGACATTGTCTGGGTATAGCTTGATTTGGCAGCGGTGGAGGCCACCGATTGCGCCATGGAGGGCACAGTGATCTGGGCAAGGCGTGACGAGGGCTTGGGAGCCTTCGCGGGGACTGCCACCACAACGGGTGCCGGGGCTTTGGCCACGGCGGGCGCTGCGGCGGGAGCGGCGGATTTTACGGCAGCCTTGACTGCCTTGGGTACGGATGCCTGCACTTTGATGGGGGCCTTGCTCGCGGGAGCTGTTTTGGATGTTGGCTTGGCGGCTGGCTTGGCGGCTGCTTTTTTGGCAACTGGCTTGGCAACCGGCTTCGGGCTGGCGGCCGGCTTGGCCTTGGCGGTGGGTTTGGCTGCAGGTTTAACTGCGGGCTTGGCCTTGGCGACCGGCTTGGCAACCGGTTTTTTCGCAGCTGGCTTGGCTTTGGCAGCTGGTTTGGCGGGGGCCTTTTTGGCGGGGGCTTTCACTTCCTGTCTCCTCGCGGCGCCGGCAACTGCATGGGTCTCTCGTGAGCCTGCAGACCTGCTTTGTTCTGATGACGTGGGTCCTTCATGATTGCGAGTTATACCCCGATTGTCTGCCCGCGAGGCTGTGACGCGCGGGTTTTCACGGGCGCGTTCACCCTGCGCCTTGCCAAAGCCGAAGCCCATCAGTTGCAGAATCGAGACAATCATTTGGCTCCCCAACCAAAAACCGGAACGGGACTGCGGGCCCTGCCCCTCTGTGGGCTCCGCAAAAGGCCCCTAGCCTAACTCAAATAAGGCACTGTTCCAGGCCCTGCAGGAAAATGTCTTTGGGCAGGTCGATGCCGATGAATACCATCTTGCTGACGCGCGTTTCGCCCTGCGCCCACTGCGGCCCCAGGTCGCTGCCCATCAGCTGGTGCACCCCCTGGAAGATCACCTTGCGCTCGGTCCCCTGCATGTTCAGCACACCCTTGTAGCGCAACATGCGCGGGCCGTAGATGTTGACGATGGCGCCCAGGAAGTCCTCCAGCCGGGCGGCATCAAAGGGCCGGTCTGACTTGAACACAAAGCTCTTGACGTCATCGTCGTGGTGATGGTGATGGTGGTGCCCATGCCCCTCCTGTGCGTGCGATGGGTGGTCACAATGTTCGCCATGCTCATGGTCATGGTGGTCATGCCCGTGCGCATGGCCATGATCGTGGTCATGGTGGTCGTCCTTGAGGAAATCGGGGTCGATGTCCAGCTTGGCGTTGAGGTTGAAGCCGCGCAGGTCGAACACGTCCTTGATGGCCACTTCCCCGAAGTGCACGGCCTTTTGCGGGGCGCGCGGGTTCATGTGCTTCAGGCGGTGCATCAGGGCGTCGGTCTCGTCTTGAGCCACCAGATCGGTCTTGCTGATGAAGATCTGGTCGGCAAAGCCCACCTGGCGGCGCGCCTCCTGGCGGTCGTTGAGCTGCTGGGCGGCGTGTTTGGCGTCCACCAGCGTCAGGATGGAATCCAGCAGGTAGCTTTCGGCGATTTCGTCGTCCATGAAGAAGGTCTGCGCCACCGGGCCGGGGTCGGCCAGGCCGGTGGTCTCGATCACCACGCGGTCAAAGTCGATTTCGCCCTTGCGTTTTTTCTGGGCCAGGTCCTGCAGGGTGGAGCGCAGGTCTTCACGGATGGTGCAGCAGATGCAGCCGTTGCTCATCTGGATGATCTGCTCCTTGCTCTCGGTCACCAGGATGTCGCTGTCGATGTTCTCTTCGCCGAACTCGTTTTCAATGACGGCGATCTTCTGGCCGTGGGCTTCGCTGAGCACCCGCTTGAGCAGGGTGGTTTTGCCCGAGCCCAGGAAGCCGGTGAGGATGGTGGCGGGGATGAGACTCATGGTGTTGGCTTGTGCTTCGGAGGTGGGGCAGTTTAGCGGGGTATTGTTTTGCTTTGTTTTT
>CALRZF020000108.1:0-10549 GCA_943372585.1 Ramlibacter sp. 2FC
CACATCCACTTCATCTGCCCGCAGCAGATCGAGGAAGCGCTGGCGTCAGGCGTAACCACCATGCTGGGCGGCGGCACCGGCCCGGCCACCGGCACCTTTGCCACCACCTGCACGCCGGGGCCGTGGAACATCGAACGCATGCTGCAGGCCGCGGACGCCTTCCCCATGAACCTGGGCTTTCTGGGCAAGGGCAACGCCAGCCTGCCGGCCGCCCTGCATGAGCAGATCAACGCCGGCGTGATCGGCCTGAAGCTGCATGAAGACTGGGGCACCACGCCCGCAGCCATCAGCAACTGCCTGGACGTGGCCGAAGAGACCGACACGCAGGTTGCCATCCATTCCGACACGCTCAATGAATCCGGCTTTGTGGAAAACACCATCGCCGCGACCAAAGGCCGCAGCCTGTGCGCATTCCACACCGAAGGCGCGGGCGGCGGGCATGCACCCGACATCCTGCGCGTGGTGGGCGAGGCCAACTTTTTGCCCAGCTCCACCAACCCCACCATGCCCTACACGGTGAACACGCTGGACGAGCATGTGGACATGCTCATGGTGTGCCACCACCTGGACCCGGCCATTGCCGAGGACCTGGCGTTTGCCGAAAGCCGCATCCGCCGCGAGACGATCGCGGCCGAAGACATCCTGCACGACCTGGGCGCCATCAGCATGATGAGCAGCGACAGCCAGGCCATGGGCCGTGTGGGCGAAGTCATCCTGCGCACCTGGCAGACCGCGCACAAGATGAAGGCGCAGCGCGGCGCGTTGCCGGGCGATACGGACCGCAACGACAACAACCGCGTGAAGCGCTACATCGCCAAGTACACGATCAACCCCGCCATCGCGCACGGCATCAGCCACGAGGTGGGCAGCATCGAAGTGGGCAAGTGGGCCGACCTGGTGGTGTGGAAGCCCGCGTTCTTCGGCGTGAAGCCCGCCCTCATTTTGAAAGGCGGCTTCATTGCCATGGCGGCCATGGGCGACCCCAACGCGTCCATCCCCACGCCGCAGCCGGTGCACTACCGGCCGATGTTCGGCAGCTATGGCGGTGCGTTGGCCAAAGGCTCGCTCACGTTTGTGTCGCAAGCCGGCATGGCTGCGGGGGTGAAAGAACGCTTTGGCCTGGCCAAGACACTCAGCGCCGTGAAAAACATCCGCGGTGTGCGCAAGCAGGACCTGATCCACAACGGCTACGTGCCCAAAATGGAAATCGATCCGCAGACCTACGCCGTGCGTGCCGACGGGCAACTGCTGACCTGCGAGCCCGCCACCGTGCTGCCCATGGCGCAGCGCTACTTCCTGTTCTGATTTTTTTAATGCTTCAAGCTTCCAAACTGCTGCCGGGCGGCCACGGCCTGGCACCCGTGCTGCTCAAGCGCGCCGCGACGATCGAGCTGGACTGGGACGTGCGCCAGAAAAGCCGCTTTGACGCCACCGATTCCCAGGGCCGCCACATCGGCGTGTTTTTGCCGCGCGGCACCGTGGTGCGCGGCGGGGATGTGCTGGTGGCCGAAGACGGCAGCATGGTGCGCGTGATCGCCGCGCCGCAACCGGTGCTGGTCATCACCCATTGCACGCTGCACGGCACGCCGTTTGACCTGACGCGCGCGGCCTACCATCTGGGCAACCGCCATGTGCCGATTGAGCTCAAGCCCGACCATCTGAAAATCGAGCCCGACCATGTGCTGGCCGCCATGCTGCGCGCCATGCACCTGATCGTCAACGAGGCCCATGCGGCGTTCGAGCCCGAAGGCGGCGCCTATACGGCGGGGCATGCCGCGCATGCTGGCGGTCACGGGCATGGCCACGATCACGGGCACGACCATGACCACGGCAGCCACGAACACCACCACTGACACAGCGCTGCTGCAGCTCATCTGGCTGGCGTCCCCCGCCTTGCCCGTGGGCGGCTTCTCGTATTCCGAGGGCATGGAATCCGCGGTGGAGCAGGGCCTGGTGAAGAATGATGCGCAGGCCGCCGACTGGCTGGCTGACCAGCTGCACACCAGCCTGGCGCGCGGCGAGCTGGCGGTGCTGGCGCAGGCTGCTCCCGCCTGGCGCGCGGGTGACACGGCCCGCATCACCACGCTGAACAACTGGGTGCTGCACACCCGCGAAACCAGCGAAATGCTGCAACAGACCACCCAGATGGGGCGGTCCCTGGTGGAATGGCTCAAGACCGTGCGCCCCGAGCTGGCGCAGTCCGCGCAGGCCTTGCCGGGCCCAACCCTGACCTACCCCATTGCCTTTGCCCTGGCGGCGTCCGCCACCCCCGCCACCGTGCGCGACACGCTGCTGGCCTTCGCCTTCGGCTGGGCTGAAAACATGATGCAGGCCGCGCTCAAATCCGTGCCGCTGGGCCAGAGCGCCGGCCAGCGCATACTGGTGCGGCTGGCAGCCGAGATACCGGCGGCGGTGGACCATGCGCTGCAGCTGGGCGATGCGGACCGCCAGGCGTTCAGCCCCCTGCTGGCCATCTTGTCCGCGCGCCACGAAACCCAATACTCACGCCTCTTCAGATCATGAACACCTCCGCCCTGCACCACATCAAGAACCGCAGCAAGAAGCTGCCGCCCCTGCGCGTGGGCATCGGCGGCCCGGTGGGCTCCGGCAAGACCACCTTGCTGGAGATGCTGTGCAAGGCCATGCGCGAAAAATACGACCTGGTCGCCATCACCAACGACATCTACACCAAGGAAGACCAGCGCATCCTGACCGTCAGCGGCGCACTGCCGGCCGAGCGCATCATGGGCGTGGAAACAGGCGGCTGCCCGCACACGGCCATCCGTGAAGACGCGTCCATCAACCTGGAGGCGATTGACCGCATGCTCGAGGACTTTCCCGATGCCGACGTGGTGTTCGTGGAAAGCGGCGGCGACAACCTGGCCGCCACCTTCAGCCCCGAACTCTCCGACCTGACCATCTATGTGATTGACGTTGCAGCGGGCGAGAAGATTCCGCGCAAGGGCGGCCCCGGCATCACCAAAAGCGACCTGTTCGTCATCAACAAGACTGACCTGGCGCCCTACGTGGGCGCCGACCTGGGCGTGATGGAAGCCGACACCCAACGCATGCGCCGCGACAAGCCCTATGTCATGACCAACCTCAAGACACTGACGGGCGTGGCCCAGGTGGTGGCATTCATTGAACAGCGGGGCATGCTGCAGGCCGCCTGAGTGCGACCGGTCTGATGTGCCCAGGCGGCAACCGCCTACAGCGCACGCGCCACACTGCGCCTAGTCTTCAAGGACACCCGCCCCAGGAGCCCGCCATGAAGACCGCCACTGCCCTTTGCATTGCCCTGTTCACCATGGCCGCCCACGCGGGCGCCCCCGACAAGCTGGCCGAAAGCGCCGGCCCGCAACCCAGCGAAGCCCAGGCGCGTAACGCCGTGATCCAGTCTCTGGCCGGCACGGTGCGCGACCCGGCGGATTTTTCGCGCGTGCGCTTTCTGTCGGGGCCGCACCTGGTGACAGGCATCAACTTTGCCGGCAGCCGCGAGCAGGCCTGGCAGATGTGCGTGATCACGGGCGACGGCAAGTTGTCGCGCGGACCACTGGAGCTGGAAGTCAAACCCTATCTGCTGCGCAACGATGACAGCGGTGTGACCGTGGTGCAGATCGCCAACTGGAAGGATTCCGACGTCAGCTGCTAAGGCTTGCGTCTGTGTTGACTTTTCAAAGCAGCCCCTTAAGCTTTCGCCCCACAAACAAGAGGGGTGCGGAGCATGATTCTGTGGGGCGACACGGTATCGTTTGACCACGATGCCAACGGCATGACCAAGGGTGACATCACGGCGTCCGCGCTGGTGGCCACCGACCTGGACGAAGTGATCGTCTTTCGCTCCAGCGGCCCGTGGTGCAAGCGCTGGATCGACTGGGGCCACCCCACCAAAAACTTTCACGTCAAGGGCAAGAGCTCGGACTGGGGGCCGCATGCCGGGCTGGTGCCGTTTGACGGCACCTACAGCAAGGTGGGTGCCGACGCCGTCAAGGCGGCCAAGGGCACAGCCGCCAACCTGGACGGCATGCATTCCAACTTTGCCGGCACCACGCCACTGGTCATGTCGCGCGAGCAGATCGAGCGCCAGCGCAACGACCCCGAAGGCGGGCGCAACGCCATCAACGAAGTGCGCACCATCCAGGGAACCCGCGATTTGCTGCTGGTGGCCACGCGCAGCGGCGCGGGCGCCACGCGCATCACCTTCCGGGCCTGCTACAGCGCCGTGACCAACAAGTACGAGATCAAGGTCTGGCCGGTGACGCGCGCAGTGCAAAACCCGTTTCTGGTTGCCGAGAAACCCGTGGGTGAATTCGCTGAGTTTCTGGTCATGACATCGCGCGAGGCGGGCGCCAACAACATGCCACTGACCGGCGATTACGACCTGATGGCCGTGTGCCCTACCTGGGGCCAGTACGGTAGCAAGACATCACGCACGATCAGCAAAGACGGTATCCGCCTGGACAACGGCCAGGTCAACGCGGGCCTGTCATTCGGTGAAGGCGTGGGCATGGACAACGTGATGGACCCGCGCTTTCACACCATGGGCCGCGCCACCGCCAATGCCGCACTGCCGCTGGCGCCCCGCGGCCAGGCCGTCACGATCGATCCATTGACAGGCAAACCCAAGAACCGGCTGGCCAACATGAGCGACTTTCACGACCGGCAGGCCTATTACCGCCAGGGCGACCGGGCGCTGTCGGACACATCCAAAGCGCTGATGAACGACAACTCGCGCGACAACGAGCACCAGGACATGGGCAACCTCACGCCGCGTATCCTGCGCTGCATCAACGCGCTGAACACCAAAATGGGCGCCACCGGCGACAAATCGGCCATGCGCCGCGTGCACCACAACGCCGAATCGCACCGCAACCGCAAGTGGGGCGGCATCACCGAAACCGACATGAACACAAAAAAAGACGGTGACAAGTACGGCGACGGCTTTCCGCTGACGGCCTTTCATCCCAAGCGCCTGGTCAACGGCTATTTCAGGCACCAGGTGTGCACGATTGAAAGCCTGCAGGAGTTCCGCGAATACGCGGGTGCGCTGAAGACGGCCGGCTTTTACGTGCCCAAGAACTGGATCTGGAACCTGTAGCAAACGCAGGCCAGTGGCGCACGGGTAAAATCGCCCGCTGCAGACCCAATGGAAGCGTGGCAGAGTGGTCGATTGCACCGGTCTTGAAAACCGGCGACGGGAAACCGTCCGTGAGTTCGAATCTCACCGCTTCCGCCAAGGCACTCAAGCCGCCAGAAACATCGCCTGCAAATCACTCAGGAAATCAAACCCGCGCTCAGTGGGCCGCACACGCGCGAAGTCGCGCTGGATCAGCCCTTTTTGCTCGGCCTCTTTCAGCCCCTGCTGGATGGCTGACAGCGGCAGGCCGGTACGGTCGGCGAAGTCCTGCAGCGCAAAGCCTTCTTTCAGGCGCAGCGCGTTCAGCATGTATTCAAACGGCAGGTCGGCGCGTGCGACTTCGTCGTCCTGCGCCACGGCCTGCCCGGCCAGCGCGTTGTCCATGTAGAGCTTGGGCTCGCGAAAGCGTACCTGACGCACCACGCGGTGGGCGAAGCTCAGCTTGCTGTGGGCGCCCGCACCAATACCCAGGTAATCGCCAAACGCCCAGTAGTTCAGGTTGTGCCAGCAGCGGTGGCCGGGCTTGGCGTAGGCCGATATTTCGTAGCGGTCCATGCCCGCCGCGCCGGTCATTTCGGTGATGCGGTCCAGCATGGCGTAGGCCGTGTCTTCTTCAGGCACCTTGGGCGGGAATTTGGCGAAGTAAGTGTTGGGCTCAATCGTCAGGTGATAGATCGAAATATGCGGCGGCGCCAGTGCCAGCGCCTGGGCTACGTCCTGCTCCAGTTGGGCCAGCGTCTGGCCGGGCAGCGCGTACATGATGTCCAGGTTGAACGTGTCGAACGACTGCGCGGCTTCCTCTACTGCGGCAATGGCCTGCGCACGGTCGTGCACGCGGCCGAGGGCTTTCAGGTGCGCGTCGTTGAAGCTTTGCACGCCCACCGACAGGCGCGTGACACCGGCCGCGCGAAAGGCGCGGAAGCGGTCTTTCTCAAACGTGCCGGGGTTGGCTTCCAGCGTGATCTCGCAATCGGGCGCCAGCTTGAGCCGCGCGCGAATGTCGCCCAGCATGCGGTCAATGGCCTGCGGCGAAAACAGGCTGGGCGTTCCGCCGCCAATGAAGATGCTGTGGATGGGCCGTCCCCACACCAGCGGCAGCGCGGCGTCCAGGTCGGCCACCAGGGCATCCAGGTAACGCTGCTCGGGCATATCGCTCGCGCGCATCTCGTGCGAGTTGAAGTCGCAGTAGGGGCACTTGCGGATGCACCAGGGCAGGTGCACGTACAGCGACAGCGGGGGCAGCGCCGGCAGTTGCAGCGTGCCCGGGCGCATGTAGTGCTGGATGTCCCGCATGGCGTCAAGCCGCCGACAGGCCGCCCTTAGGCGGCTTGGGCCCCCTCGGGGGGCAGCGAGTACACGCAGTGACGAGCGTGGGGGTCATGCCTGCAGCCAGCGTTCGCGGATCAGGCCCAGCATCTGCTGCGCCGCGCGGCCGCGGTGGCTGTTGGCGTTCTTCACTTCCACCGGCAGCTGCGCAAAGGTCTGGCCGAATTCGGGGATGTACATGACCGGATCAAAACCAAAGCCGTTGCTGCCCACAGGCTCGGGCGCAATCAGCCCCGCCACGCGGCCCTGCGCGATCAGCGGCTCGGGGTCGTCTGGCGTGCGCACGGCGACCAGCGTGCTGACCAGCGCGGCGCGGCGGTTGCTGTGGCCGGCCAGTTGCTCCAGCAGCGCACGCACGTTGTTGGCGTCGCCTTTTTCGTAGCCGAACTGCGTGGCGTAGTAAGCCGTGTCCACGCCCGGCAAACCGCCGAAGGCGTCCACGCACAGGCCGGCATCATCCGCCAGCGCGGGCAGGCCGCTGTGCTGCGCCGCGTTGCGCGCCTTGGTCAGCGCGTTTTCCACAAACGTGCGGTAGGGCTCGTCGGCCTCGGGGATGTTCAGCGCAGACTGGGGAATCAGCTCCACCTGAAGTGGGGCAAACATGGCCTGCAGCTCGTCCAACTTGCCCTTGTTGTTGGACGCCAGGACGATCTTCATGAAACTCATTGACCAGTCAGCGCCTTTTGCTGCATCACCACCAACTCGGCAATGCCTTTTTCAGCCAGGCGCAGCAGCGCGTCCATCTCGGCGCGGGTAAATGCTGCGCCTTCGGCCGTGCCCTGCACTTCCACGTAATGGCCTGCGCCCGTCATCACCACGTTCATGTCGGTGTCACAGGCCGAGTCTTCGGTGTATTCCAGGTCCAGCAGCGGCACGCCCTGCACGATGCCCACCGAGATGGCCGCTACCGGCCCGAGGATGGGCGTGGCGGCCAGCTTGCCGCTGGCCAGCAGCTTGTTGACCGCGTCCTGCGCGGCTACAAAGGCGCCGGTGATGGCAGCGGTGCGCGTGCCGCCGTCGGCCTGCAGCACGTCACAGTCCAGGTGGATGGTGCGCTCGCCCAGCTTCTTCAGGTCGAACACGGCGCGCATGGACCGGCCGATCAGGCGCTGGATTTCCTGCGTGCGGCCGCTTTGCTTGCCGCGCGCGGCCTCGCGGTCGCCGCGGGTGTGGGTGGCGCGCGGCAGCATGCCGTATTCGGCCGTGACCCAGCCTTCGCCGCTGCCCTTTTTGTGGCCGGGTACTTTTTCTTCGACCGACGCGGTGCACAGCACGCGCGTGTCGCCAAACTCGATCAGCACCGAGCCTTCGGCGTGGATGGTGTAGCCACGGGTGATGCGCACGGGGCGCAGCTGGTCTGCGGCACGGTTGCCGCTGCGTTGGAAAGTCGTCATTGGTTTTTCAGCCCTTGCGGGCCGCAGAGCGCCGGATGGCTTCGTTGATTTCAGCGATGGACCGCTCGATGGCGGCGTCGTCCAGGTCTTCGACCACCGTGTCCAGCACGCCGGCCTGGATGGTGGAGGCAAACACGCCGTCACTGATGCTGTCGGTGGAAATGCCGCGGGTGGACTCGAATGAATCGGGGGTTTCCCATTCCAGTGCGATCACGGTGACGTTGTCGCAATGCTCGCCGCCATTGCGCAGCGCCATCTCCACCAGGTCGGGCACGGCGTCAGACACCGATTGGGTGCTGAGCTGGCGCACGATGTCGGCGTCAGGCAGCGTGCCCCACAGGCCGTCAGAGCACAGCAAAATCTTGTCGCCCTGCTGCAGTGTGACCGGACCGGTCACGTCAAACACCGGTTTGGTCGGCGAGCCCAGGCAGGTGAACAGGATGTTGCGGTTGATGCGGTCCATGCGGACCACGCCGGCGCTTTGCTGCTCCAGGTACGAATGGTCGCGCGTGCGCGTGAGCAGTTCGCCGTCGCGCACGACATACAGGCGCGAATCACCGCAATGCACCCAGGTGGCACTGGTGCCCTGCACGATGGCCGCCACCAGCGTGGTGCGTGGCGTGTCCAGCATGCCCTTTTCACTGGCGTAGCGGATGATCTGGTGGTGCGCCGCCATGAGTGACGACGACAGGAATTCAGTCACGTCCTTGACGATGGGGCGTGCCTCTTTCTGGTACAGGGCCGAGATGGTCTGCAGCGCCAGCTGGGCCGCGACCTCGCCCTCGGGGTGGCCGCCCATGCCGTCAGCCAGCACAAACAGGCCCGATTCGCGCGTGTAGCAGTAGCCCATGCGGTCTTCATTGCGTTCGCGCCCGCCCTTGCGGCTGATCTGGAAGACTGAAAATTTCATGGCGCGTCCTATTTCAGCTTGGCGCCGAAGCCGGTCGCGCGCTTGATGTTCTTCTTGCCGTCAGACACCATGTTGTCGAACTGCAGGCGCATCTTTTCGCCCACGGACAGCTTGGTGTAACGGCGCTCACCCTCACGGCTCAGCTCTTTTTGCAGGGCAAACACCGACTGCGGGCGCGACAGGGGGTCCAGCGACATGCACCATTCCACCACTTCGATGAGGTTGTCTGAATACACGCCGCGCAGGCGCGACAGGGCCAGCGCCAGGCGGTCTTTTTCAAGCCGCTGGGGGGCATCGTTGGGCGGGTAGCCCTGCATGCAGGCATAGATGCAGGCACCGATGGCGTAGATGTCGGTCCACGGGCCCATGGATGAGTCGCGCCGGTACATCTCGGGCGCGGCAAAACCGGGCGTGTACATGGGGCGGATGAAGTTGCCTTCCTTGGACAGCACTTCGCGTGCGGCGCCAAAGTCAATCATCACGGCTTTGTTGTCGTCGGTGATGAAGATGTTGGCCGGCTTGATGTCCAGGTGCAGCATCTTGTGCTGGTGCACGATGCGCAAGCCGCGCAGGATCTCGTCAAACAGGCTGCGGATGGTCGATTCGCGGAAAACCTTCTGCTTTTTGAGCTCGCGCGCGGTGATGATGAAGTCCTGCAGGGTCGCGCCCTCCAGGTAGTTCATGACCATGTAGACGGTCTCGTTTTCGCGGAAGAAGTTCAGCACGCTCACCACGGACGCGTGCGAAATCTGCGCGAGCGAGCGGCCTTCTTCAAAGAAGCTCTTCAGGCCCAGCCGGTACAGCGACAGCTTTTCGGGCTGCACCTGGGGCAACAGTTCACCGGGCGCGCGCGAGGCCAGTGACGAGGGCAGGTATTCCTTGACGGCGACTTGCTGGCCTTCGTTGTCCACGGCCAGATACACGACACCGAAGCCACCGGCGGACAGCTTGCGGACCACGCGATAACCCCCAATCACGGTGTCAGGCGGCAACGGCGCGGGTTTGACCTTTGACATAATTTGGTGTGAGGGGGCTTTGTCTTGGCGGGAACCCGGTATTCTCCGCAGCTCCGCACCAAATCCTTCTATATATCCCGATGCCAGTTTACAGCATGACCGGCTACGCCAGCGCCCAGCGCAGCGCAGCACCAGCCGGTACCGGCGCCGAAGCCAAAACCCCCGCCGCCAACCGTCTGGGGCTGGAGATCCGCTCGGTCAACAGCCGGTTCCTGGACCTGACATTCCGCCTGCCCGATGAACTGCGCCCCTTTGAACCGGCGCTGCGCGAGCTGCTCACCGCCAAGCTCAAGCGCGGCAAGGTTGAAGTGCGCGCCGCACTGGAAAGCGCCAACGCCGGCCAGTTGCCCGAGCCATCCGCCCGCCTGCTGCAGCGCCTGTCCAGCCTGCAGGACAACGTGCGCACCTGGCTGCCCGACGCCCGCGCCCTGAGCGTGGCCGACATCCTGCGCCTGACCACGCCTGACGAGCCCGTCACCACGGACCTGGGCGAAGACCTGACGGCGCTGGCCAAAACCGCGGTCAAGGAACTGATGACGTCGCGCGAACGCGAAGGCGCGCGCCTGGCCGGCATGATCAAGGGTCATGTGACCCAGCTGCGTGCCCTGGCCGAACAGGCCGGCCCGCTGGTGCCCCAGCTGGTGGAGCAGCAGCGCGCCCGGTTCCTGGAACGCTGGAAGGACGCGATGGCACTTGCCGACGGGGCGACGCTGCCCGAGGCCGCGCAGGACAGGGCTCTGAGCGAAGCCACGGCCTTTGCCATCCG
>CALRZF020000109.1:0-10470 GCA_943372585.1 Ramlibacter sp. 2FC
TGTCCCGGCCCACCGCCAGCAGCGGGCCTTTTTCGCCCAGGCGAATGGCGGTGTAGGCCACCGCCACATTGCCGCCCTTGGCTGACGGGTGATTGATCTCGCGCTTGCGCCCCACACCCGTGCTGTTGACTTCATCCAGCAGCTGTTCGATCTTGGCGCGGGTGTCGCCGGTGGCGGTGTCTGCCCATGAGCGGCCCACCCAGTCCTGGGATGCATTGCTCAGCGGTGCGCCATTGCCCTGGGCCACCACGCGGATCACGCCCTCGTCGTCCAGCACAAGGGCGATGTCGCTTGCCAGGGAAACAAAGGTCTGCGCCAGCTCGGGCGCCCACTCCGAAAGGCCGCTCAGGTCCGGCGGCAAGCCGGTGCGCGGGTTCATGGCGTGGGTGCGGTGAAGCAGTCAGGGGCCGCTACGCAGCGATACAGGGGCGAAAACATCCCGCAATTTTAGGCTTGCGCAAGCGACTGCGACGGTCTGTTTACCCGTGTTTCCTGCTTTATTCCGCGCAATGTAAGTTTAAGTTGACACATTAATCTGTCAAATGCAAAAATCATTTGCATGGCACGTCCCGCGCTTTCTGCTGTCACCGAGCTTTTCAAGCCCATCACCTGGTTTCCGCCCATGTGGGCATTTGCCTGCGGCGTGGTGGCCTCCGGCGTTTCCATGGACGGCAAATGGCTGCTGGCCATTGTGGGTGTGGCCTTGGCGGGCCCCTTTGTGTGCGCCACCAGCCAGGCCGTGAACGACTGGTTCGACCGCCATGTGGACGCCATCAACGAGCCGCAGCGGCCCATTCCCTCAGGCCGCATCCCGGGCCGATGGGGTCTGTATCTGGCGATTTTCTGGACGCTGGTGTCCCTGTGTGTGGCGGCCCTGCTGGGCCCGTGGGGCTTCGCCGCGGCTGCCGTGGGGCTGTTGCTGGCCTGGGCGTACAGTGCGCCGCCGGTGCGCCTGAAGGAAAACGGCTGGTGGGGCAATGCCGCCTGCGGCATCAGTTACGAAGGCATTGCCTGGGCCACCGGCGCGGCGGTGATGGCCGGTGGTGTCATGCCCGACGGCCGTTCGCTGGCGCTGGCTGCGCTGTACAGCGCAGCCACGCACGGGATCATGACGCTCAATGACTTCAAGGCGGTGGAGGGCGACCGCCAGATGGGCGTGCGTTCGTTGCCGGTGCAGCTGGGCGTGCAGCGTGCGGGCTACGTGGCCTGCTGGACCATGGCGGTGCCGCAGGTGGCCGTGGCGGTGCTGCTGCTGCAGTGGGCACAGCCCTGGCATGCGCTGGCTGTGGGCGTGTTGCTGGGTCTGCAGCTGCTGATGATGAAGCACTTTCTGGCCAGCGTGACCCAGCGCGCGCTTTGGTACAGCGGCTTTGGCGTGCCGCTGTTCGTGGCCGGCATGATGGTCAGCGCCTTTGCCTTGCGCTCGGCGGGGGCTACGCCATGACGCCGTTCGGCTGGGGCAGCATCGCGCGCCTGGGGCTGGTGCAGGCCGCGTTGGGCGCGGTGGTGGTGCTGACCACCTCCACCCTGAACCGTGTGATGGTGGTGGAGCTGGCGCTGCCTGCGCTGCTGCCCGGGGTGCTGGTGGCACTGCATTACCTGGTGCAGGTGGCGCGCCCGCGCATGGGGCATGGCTCGGATGTGGGCGGGCGCCGCACGCCCTGGATCGTGGGCGGCATGGTCGTGCTGGCGTGCGGCGGTTCTCTGGCTGCCCTTGCGACCGTCTGGATGGCCAGCAACCGCAGCGCGGGCATCGCGCTGGCGGTGCTGGCTTTTGCGCTGGTGGGCCTGGGGGTCAGTGCGAGCGGCACATCGCTGCTGGTGATGCTGGCCAAGCGCGTGCCCGAAGGCCGCCGCGCCGCAGCGGCTACCTTGGTCTGGATGATGATGATCGCGGGCTTTGCCATCACCGCCGGCGTGGCCGGACAACTGCTGGACCCGTATTCGCCGCAACGGTTGCTGGCGGTGAGCGCGGTGGTGTCGATCGTGGCGGTTGCGCTGGCCTGTGTGGCGCTGTGGGGCGTTGAAGGCGCTGTGTCGCAGCCAGTGCGCACTGGTGCAGCGTCACCGCAGGCCAGCACCTCTTTTCGCGAAGCACTGGACCAGGTGTGGGGCGAGCCCGCTGCAAGGCAGTTCACCATCTTTGTGTTCGTCTCCATGCTGGCCTACAGCGCCCAGGACCTGATCCTGGAGCCGTTCGCCGGGACCGTGTTTGGCTTGACGCCCGGTGCGTCGACGAAGCTGTCGGGCGTGCAGCACGGCGGCGTGTTGCTGGGAATGATCCTCGTAGCGCTCGCCGGTCAACTGGGCCAGCGCTGGAAGGACCGCCCCGTGTGGCGTCATGTGGGTTCCCTGCGTGGCTGGACCATTGGCGGTTGCCTGGCGTCTGCACTGGCGCTGTTCGGGCTGACGGTGGGCGGCTTGACCGGCCCGGGGTGGCCGCTGCAAGCCACAGTGTTTGCATTGGGCGTGGCCAACGGCGCGTTTTCCATCGGCGCCATCGGCTCGATGATGCGGCTGGCCGGCGTCGGCCGGGCCTCGCGCGAAGGTGTGCGAATGGGTTTGTGGGGTGCAGCCCAAGCCATTGCCTTTGGCCTGGGGGGCTTGGTGGGTACCGCAGCCAGCGATCTGGCCCATTGGCTGATTGCCGCGCCCGCCCAGGCGTATGCCGTGGTGTTTGCGCTGGAAGGCCTGCTGTTTGTGATGTCGGCCATTTTGGCCTGGCGCATCGGCCGGGGAATGGTGGCGCCCGCGCAGACCCGGCCTCGTGAATTTGTCAGCGGGGGCGTTTTCCCCGGGGTTCGCGACACCCGCGTCGCGCATGCGAAACAAGGGTGAATGCCATGAGCCAGACCGAAACTTTTGACGTGGTGGTGATCGGTGGCGGGCCTGCCGGCGCCACAGCAGCAAACGAACTGGCGCGAAGTGGCCATTCGGTGCTGCTGCTGGACCGGGCGGGGCGCGTCAAGCCGTGCGGCGGCGCCATTCCGCCCCGGCTGATCAAGGACTTCGCCATTCCCGACCACCTGCTGGTCGCGCGGGCCCAGTCGGCGCGCATGGTGTCGCCTGCCAACAAGCGGGTGGACATTCCCATCGACAACGGCTTTGTCGGCATGGTCAACCGGGAAGAATTTGACGAGTGGCTGCGCGAGCGCGCCGTTGCCAGCGGCGCCGTGCGGCGCAGCGGCAGCTTTGACCGGCTGTCGCGTGACGGCGACGGCGTGAGCGTGGTGCACTTTCATGCACGACAGCACCACCGCCACGGCGAAGGCATGGCGTGCAGGGTGCGGGCACGCACTGTCATCGGTGCCGACGGGGCCCGCTCGGAGGTGGCTCGCCAGGCGGTGCCCGGCGCCGAAAAAACCAAGTACGTGTTTGCGTACCACGAGATCATCCGCAAGCCGTCGATTCCACCTGCAGGTTATGACGCCACGCGTTGTGATGTGTTCTACCAAAGCCCGCTGTCGCCCGACTTCTACGGCTGGGTGTTCCCGCATGGCGACACGCTGAGCATTGGCACCGGCAGCGCCGACAAGGGCTTTTCGCTGCGTGGGGCCGTGGGCCAGCTGCGCCAGTCGGTGGGGCTGCACGGCGCCGAGACCCTGCGCCGAGAAGGCGCCCCGATCCCGATGAAGCCGCTGCCGCGCTGGGACAACGGCCGTGACGTGGTGCTGGCTGGCGACGCCGCCGGTGTGGTGGCGCCTGCGTCGGGGGAAGGCATTTACTACGCCATGGTCGGCGGCGAGCTGGCCGCGCTTGCCGTGGCCGAACTGCTGCGCACCGGGGACGCCAGCGCACTGCGGCTTGCGCGCAAGCGCTTCATGAAAGCCCATGGCACGGTGTTCCGGGTGCTGGGCATCATGCAGTGGTTCTGGTATTCAAGCGACCGCCGGCGTGAGCGCTTTGTGAAGATCTGCGAGGACCGCGACGTGCAGCAACTCACCTTTGAGTCCTACATGAACAAGCAGTTGGTGCGCAAGAAGCCCATGGCCCACGTGCGCATTTTCTTCAAGGATATGGCGCACCTGCTGGGCATGGCGCGGGTATGAGCGCCGCCCGGCCGCCCGAAGGCGCCCGCACCGCAGTGCGCAGCACGGAGGTTGCCCATTGACCTCACGCAGCGGCTGGCAACCGGTGGTGTTCGCCGCCGGGGCGGCCATTGCCGTGGCGGGCCTGGGCGGGCTCATGACCGACATCGGGCCCTGGTACCTCAGCCTCAAGCAGCCCGCGTGGAAGCCACCCGACTGGGCCTTCGGGCCGGCCTGGACGATCATCTTTGCGCTGGCCGCCGCGTCGGGCGTGGCGGCCTGGCGCAGCGCGCCCAGCCAGGCCAGCCGCGAATGGCTGCTGGGCCTGTTTGCGCTGAACGGCTTTTTGAACGTGCTGTGGAGCCTGCTGTACTTCCGCCTTCAGCGCCCCGACTGGGCGTTGATGGAAGTGGGGCTGCTGTGGCTGTCGGTCCTGCTGCTGATGGTGGTGATGGGCCGTTATTCGCGCACAGCCAGCCTGCTGCTGGCACCCTATCTGGTGTGGATTGCCTTTGCTGCTGCACTGAATGCGGCCACTGTGCGGCTCAACGGCCCCTTTTGACATGCAAGCGATGCAATCGCTCTTTGACAGCGGCCTGCTGGTCGATCTGGTGATCGCTCTGACGGTGCTGGAGGGTCTTGCGCTGGCGCTGTACCACCGCGCCACAGGGCGCGGGATCGCGCCGCAGGACTATGCGCTGAATCTGGTGTCGGGCCTGTGCCTGATGCTGGCCCTGCGCTGTGTGCTGGCAGGCGCGGCCTGGCCGTGGAGCGCCGCTGCGCTGGCCGCAGCGGGGCTGGCCCATGGGGCGGATATCGCGCGCCGCTGGCAGCGCCAGCGGCGTTGGATCAGGCCTTCTTGACCCAGGCGCTGCACCAGCCTTTGCCTGCGACCTGCTTGCCCGCAAACAGCGGGCAGGGGCCGGCGGCGTCCGTGGGCTTGCCGGCAAACAGCTGGCAGTTGCTGCACATCTGGTCATTCTTGTGCTTGGGGAATTTCTTGGCGTCCACCTTGGTGGTGTCCTTGGCGTAGCCCAGAGCGGTGGCCTGCGGATCTTTCTCGTCAACCATGGGGGCCTGGGCCTGTGCAGCGGTTGTTGCCAGGACAGTGCCGCCGGCGGCCACTTGCATCATGAAAACGCGGCGATTGGATGAAATCATGGGGAACTCCTGTTGTTTGTAACTTTGCTTCTTGATAATGCCACCAAACATACCGGACAGGTCATTTTTTTACCTGTCAGTCTAGTAATGCAGTCGGGTAAGGCGGCGGGAACCAGCGGCCGCAGGGGCGGGCTGACGCGATGGTGGACAATTGCGGCTCTTTCCGATCACCTTCGAAGCCCTGCGCCCGCGTGTCCGCCCACCCCAACTCCCCCAGCCTTCCTGCCTCAACGGCCTTGCCTGTGCACACGATGACACCCATCGAGCGCCGCTCGAGCCTGTCACTGGCTTTTATCTATGCGCTGCGCATGCTGGGGCTGTTTCTGGTGCTGCCTGTGTTTGCGCTGGAAGCGCAAAAGTACCCCGGGGGCGACGATGCAGCGATGGTGGGCTTGGCCATGGGCATCTATGGGCTCACGCAGGGCTTGCTCCAGCTGGTGTTCGGCATGGCGTCAGACCGGCTGGGGCGCAAGCGGGTGATCGTCTTCGGCCTGCTGATCTTTGCGGCGGGCAGCTTCCTGGCCGGCGCCGCAGATTCCCTGGTTCAGCTCATCGTGGGCCGCATGTTGCAGGGCGCGGGTGCGATCTCGGCCGTGGTGACGGCGCTGCTGGCCGACCAGACGCGTGACGAGGTGCGCACCAAGGCCATGGCGCTGGTGGGCGCCAGCATCGGCCTGATGTTCGCCGTGTCGCTGGTGGCGGCGCCGCTGCTGACCACGCTCATGGGTTTGTCGGGCCTGTTCGTGCTGACCGGCGTGCTGGCACTCACCGGCATTGTGGTGATCATCTGGCTGGTGCCTGCCGAGCCTGCGCGCCTGGTCCATGTGGCGCGCGGCAAGCTGTCTGATGTGTTGAAGGATGTGCCCACGCTGCGCCTGAATTTTGGTGTGTTTGTGTTGCATGGCGTACTGCTGGCCATGTGGGTCGCCGTGCCCGCCATGCTGGTTGAAGCCGGCCTGCCCAAGTCGGAGCACTGGTGGGTGTACCTGCCGGCGGTGTTTGCATCTTTCGTGGTGATGGGCATGACGCTGTTCCCGCTGGAGCGCCGTGGCTACCTGCGTGGCGTGTTCCTGGGCGCGATTGCGCTGATTGCATTGGTGCAGGTGGGGCTGGCCCTGTCGGCCAGCGCGCCGGGCATTGCAGCGTTGTCGGCCCTGCTGTTTGCATTTTTCTGTGGCTCCAACATCCTGGAGGCCAGCCAGCCCAGCATCGCCTCGCGCTCGGCACCTGCCCATGCGCGGGGTGCCGCACTGGGCTTTTACAACACGTTGCAGTCACTCGGCTTTTTCGCCGGCGGCGCCCTGGGTGGCCTGCTGATGAAGGCGGTGGGACCGGCCGGGCTGTTTGGTGCCTGCGCGGCAGCCATGACGCTGTGGCTGCTGGTGGCCTGGCCCATGAAGCCCATCGCGTCGCCGCTGCGCAAAGCGGCATAATCATCCGTCCCTTATTTGGAGCCCCGTCATGGCATCCGTGAACAAAGTCATCCTCGTCGGCAACTGTGGCCGCGACCCCGAAATCCGTTACCTGCCGTCGGGCCAGGCCGTGGCCAACGTCAGCGTGGCCACCAGCAGCCGCCGCAAGGACAAGACCACCGGCGAAACGGTGGAAGACACCCAGTGGCATCGCGTCACCTTCTATGACCGCCTGGCTGAGATTGCCGGCGAATACGTCAAGAAAGGCCGCCCCATCTATGTGGAGGGCCGCCTGAAGTACGGCAAGTACACCGGCCAGGACGGCATTGAAAAGAACACCGTCGACATCATCGCCACTGAAATGCAGCTGCTCGGCGGCCGTGAAGGCATGGGCGGCCCCGGCGGCGGTGGTGACGAAGACGGCGGCGGCGCACCGCCCCCGCGCCGCGCTGCGGCACCCGCACCGCGCGCACCGGCCCCCGCGCCGCGCCAGGCCCCGGCCAAATCGTCCAGCGGCTTTGACGACATGGACGACGACATTCCGTTCTGAGACACCCGCACGCACCAGGAAAAATCCCGGCCATTGCCGGGATTTTGTTTTCAGCGGGGCTTGAACAGCGCCAGCAGCTCGCGGGTGTATGCCTGAATGTTGTCCGGGTTGGCCACGTCCACGCTGTGCAGCAGCGCCGCCGTGCTGCGCTTTTCGTCGTCCAGCCGCCGGTCGTGTTCCATGAAGGCGCGCAGCAGCGCGGCGCCGCCGGCCTGGCAGTCAAAGTGCGGGTAGTAGTAGCCGCAGCCCTTGATGAATTCGGAGTTGTGCACCAGCGGGTACAGGCAGAACTTCACCACGTCCACATTGGGCTCCATCACCGATATGCGGCGCGGGCCGGGCCGGGGGCGGTACTCACCGCCGTGCGCCAGGGCAGCGCTGCGTTCGCGCAGGAACACGGGGTCCCAGACAAACGGCACCACTTCCACCGGCCGTCTGCGCAGAGTCTGGAAAAAATGCTGGCTGCTGGGCGCCACTTGCGGAATCACCCACACTCCGTCATAGCGCTGGTTGATGTGCAGGTTGGCGCCCCACAGTGGCCGATTGAACAGCATGGACTGCATGGCCATGACGTACTCCACCCCACAGCAGTACGACACCAGCCGCGTGCCGCGCTGCTTGAGGTAGCTGGTGCGCTCGTCGCCGACGGCGCCGCCCAGTTCGATCAGGATGTCCAGGCTGTCCTTCACGTCGCTGAACGCGACGGTGGGCCAGCGGGCCAGGTCCCAGGGGGCATCGGTCAGGCGCACGTCAGTCGTGTTGACGAGGAGGACCGAACCGACAGCAGGTACATGGCGCAATGCCTCCGCGAGGTACACCGCGTTCTGCTTGATGCCGTTGGTCCAAAGGGATTCGCCGGGTGAGTTCAATCCGATCGTGATGCCTATGCGCAGGTTCTGACTCGGCATGGGCGGGCTCAGTCCGGTAGGCGGGTGATGGCCGGGTCCACGCGCGTGACCCGGAAAAGCCGGCCCGATGCGATGTGCTGGTACTCAAAAGCGCCCGAATTCAGGCCCCGCACCAGGTAAGGGTTGGTCAACTCTGCGTTGCTTGGGTCGGTCCGCTTGCCATCGACTTCAGTCGTGACCGTGAAGTACAGGCCGTTGGAAATACCCCATAGGCCTTTATTGCGCAACTCGGTCGTGGCGCGGCCCTTCTGATAGAGACGTGCCACCAGTGAGAACGAGCCATCCGCCTGGCGTGTGGTGATGAAGCGCTGCAGCGGCTGGTCCGCGCCCGCCGAGAACTCGCCATACCAGGTGCCGGTGGCCAAGGTTTCCTGGTCGGACGGCGCCGCCACGGCCGCGCTGCACAACGCCAGAATCAGTGCGCCCAGAATCGGAAGCAGTTGCATGGGGGTCTCCTTGTTGTGCGCCATCACTTCCAGCGATATCCGATGCCGGCGCCGACGCTCCAGTCACGGCCGCCCGCTGTCGTGGAGATACCAAGGTTGTATTGCAGCTTGCCGGACTCGGTCAAGCCTTGGAGTGTGAACGACAGCGCCGAGTTGCCGCCGTATGAGCCCAGACCCAGGCCCACGGCCTTCTGGCCAGGCTCGGAAATCGACATGCGGCCCGACGCCATGGCGATGGACATCGCGACGCCGGCGTAGGCTTTGCGCTCGACCTCGCGCAACTGCGACACATTGACCGCGTCGGTCGCCTGAACGCCGGGTGCCACGTTGGTGACGCGCCGTTCGTTGCCCGGCGCGCCGACCGACACGGTGTTGTCTTGCTCGGCGACCGAGCCGTTGCCCAACGCCACCGAATTGGCGCCCAGCGCCTGGGCCTTGTTACCCAATGCCACGCCATAGTCGCCCACGGCCTCTGCCCGGTCGCCCACGGCCGTGGTGTTCAGGCCCATGGCCTTGGCACCCACCCCCACTGCGACCGATGACTTGGCAATGGCACCTTCGCCAATCGCAATGGAGCCTGCGGTCTCGGCCAGCGCCTGATAGCCAATGGCGATGCCGCCCTGGCCGAGCGCACGTGCTTGCGCGCCCAACACGGTCGAAGCCTCGCCCAGCGCGCGGGAGTTGCTGCCCACGGCCGTGGAATTGTCGGCAGCCGTCGTCCTGGAGCCCGCGTTGGCGCAATAACCCAGTGCCGTGGCCGCGTTGCCGTTGGCATAGGCGCAGTCGCCTGCGGCTGTGGCCTTTTCTCCCGACGCTTCGGAGCCGGCGCCAAAGGCGCGTGCGGATGTCCCGGTGGCCTTGCCGCCGCCCGTAGCCACCTGCGTCTGCAGCGTATGGATGTTGTTGGTGACGGTGTTGAGCCGGTCGGTGGTCGATGTGGACAGCGATGCAACGGTGCTGTTCACCACCTGGGTCACCTCTGTGAGTGAGACCGAGGTGCCGCCACCGCCACCGCCGCCGCCCCCACCTCCACCTCCACCGCCCGTGCCGACGACGGTGGACAGTGACCCCAGGCTGCTGGTGAGCGTGAGGATGCTGGTGGACAGCGAGCTGGTGTTGGTCGCCAGCACCGTGGATAGGCTGCTGCCGACGCTGTTGGTGGCGGTATTGATCGACGTGGACAGTGAGCTCAAGCTGTTGTTGATGGTGACCAGCCCAGTGGACAGCGAGCTCAGTGACGTGCCATGGCTCGTGGTCAGCGTCGAAAGCGAGCTGATCGAAGTGTTGTGGTCCAGGGCCAGGGTGGACAGGGAACTGACAGAAGTGCTCTGGCCGCTGGCGAGAGTGGACAGCGAGCTCATGGAGGTGCTGTGCCCACTGGCAAGTGTAGACAGGGAGCTCATCGAAGTGCTCTGACCGCTGGCGAGAGTGGACAGGGAGCTCATGGAGGTGCTGTGACCGCTGGCAAGTGTAGACAGGGAGCTCACCGAAGTGCTCTGACCGCTGGCGAGAGTGGACAGTGAGCTCATCGATGTGCTGTGACCACTGGCCAGGGTAGACAGCGAACTGACCGAAGTGCTCTGGCCACTGGCAAGACTGGACAGCGAGCTGATGGACGTGCTGTGGTCCCCGGCGAGCGTGGACAACGAACTCATAGAGGTGCTCTGGCCGCTGGCCAAGGTGGACAGAGAACTCATGGAAGTGCTCTGACCACTGGCTAGGCTGGACAACGAGCTCATCGAAGTGCTGTGACCGCTGGCAAGGCTGGACAGTGAGCTGATGGACGTGCTGTGGTTCCCGGCGAGCGTGGACAACGAGCTCATAGAGGTGCTCTGACCGCTGGCCAAGGTGGACAGAGAACTCATGGAAGTGCTGTGGCCATTGGCAAGACTGGACAGTGAGCTGATGGACGTGCTGTGGTCCCCGGCGAGAGTGGACAGGGAGCTCATGGAGGTGCTGTGACCG
>CALRZF020000110.1:0-10404 GCA_943372585.1 Ramlibacter sp. 2FC
TGGACGTGCTGTGGTCCCCGGCGAGCGTGGACAGAGAACTCATAGAGGTGCTCTGGCCGCTGGCAAGGCTGGACAAGGAGCTCATCGACGTGCTCTGGCCGCTGGCGAGGGTAGACAGCGAGCTCATGGAGGTGCTGTGGCCACTGGCAAGACTGGACAGCGAGCTGATGGACGTGCTGTGGTCTCCGGCGAGCGTGGACAGCGAACTCATCGAAGTGCTGTGACCGCTGGCAAGGCTGGACAAGGAGCTCATCGACGTGCTCTGACCGCTGGCGAGAGTCGACAGCGAGCTCATGGAGGTGCTGTGACCGCTGGCAAGACTGGACAAAGAGCTCATTGAAGTGCTGTGGTCCCCGGCGAGCGTGGATAACGAGCTCATAGAGGTGCTCTGGCCGCTGGCCAGGGTGGACAGCGAGCTAATGGAGGTGCTGTGACCACTGGCAAGGCTGGACAAAGAGCTCATTGAAGTGCTGTGGTCCCCGGCGAGCGTGGACAAGGAGCTCATAGAGGTGCTCTGGCCGCTAGCCAATGTGGACAGCGAACTCATGGAAGTGCTGTGACCACTGGCAAGGCTGGACAGAGAACTCATGGAAGTGCTCTGGCCGCTGGCGAGGGTGGAAAGCGAGCTCATGGAAGTGCTGTGACCACTGGCAAGACTGGACAGCGAGCTGATGGATGTGCTGTGGTCCCCGGCGAGCGTGGACAAAGAGCTCATCGAAGTGCTGTGACCACTGGCAAGGCTGGACAGTGAGCTGATGGACGTGCTGTGGTCCCCGGCGAGAGTGGACAGGGAGCTCATGGAGGTGCTCTGGCCGCTGGCCAGGGTGGACAGCGAACTAATGGAGGTGCTGTGACCGATGGCAACACTGGACAGTGAACTGATGGATGTGCTGTGGTCCCCGGCGAGTGTGGACAGCGAGCTCAACGAGGTGCTTTGTCCAATGGCCAGTGTTGAAAGGGAGCTGATCGAAGTGCTCTGGCCGCTGGCCACAGTGGACAACGAACTCAGGGAAGTGCTCTGCCCATTTGCCAGGGTGGACAGCGAGCTGACGCTGAGCGAGGTGTTGGTGGACAGCGTCGCGATCGTCGTCGACAGCATGTTGTGCGACGTCTTGAGCTGCAGAACCGTCACGCCGTCCGAATCCGCTGCGCCGTCGGCCATGTTCTGCAGACGGCGGTTAACGGTGCCGTTGCCGATGGAGAACGTGGCTACAGGTACGGCTTGGCCAGTCAGGTAGCCCACCCCTGAAGCCGCCGAGGTGGTCGCGTTGGCGCCCAGGGCGACGGAGTCTTTGTGTGCTGCTTCCGCGTCGGCCCCGAACGCAATGGCGGACACGGCGGATGCTTTTGAACCAAAGCCGACCGCAATGGCAAGGTCGGCGGTAGCCTTTGACTGTCGACCCAGTGCAAAAGCACTGACTGCTGAGGCTTTGGACGCGGCACCGATGGCAGTGGCACCTTGCCCTGTCGCGCTGGCCTCGCGCCCAATTGCGGTGGAATAGGAGCCCGCCGCTTCGGCGCTTTCCCCGACGCTGGTCGAGAAGCCATCGGCGGAAGAGTCCTTACCAATAGCGACTGCTCTGCTGCCTGTTGCTTTTGCGCTGTCACCTATTGCCACGCCCGCGTTATTGGCAGCAGCATTCAGGCCGATGGCAACACCCGCAAGGGTTACGGTGCCAACGGTGGTGACTTCGGCGCCATAGCCGATGGCGATGGTTCCCGTGCCATTTGCACTGGTCACCTTGGTCGTGATACCGGCAACCGCAGCAGTATTGCCTACCTGGATTTGCCCGGTCCCGCCGGAACCTTTGTCGTTGACGACAACATCCGCCAACGCGATCGACCCGGTCACCAGAACCGTGGCGGCCAATGCGGCCGACAGCAGTGCGTTCACGGATGCCCGCGTGCCCCCCTTGCCCCGCCCCCGCGCCATTTCATGCGCGACGGCCCAGGTTCCGGTGGATTCGTTCCACACCAGGCGGTAAGAAGTATTCATTGATCGTTTCATGGCGCACCTCGACAGAGTCAACGGCTAAAGGTCGCGGGGCGGGGTTGCACGGCTGACTCTTTGCCTTTTGTACTACTAAGATACAAAACGATACATCAAAAACTAATACCTAGGCAATATAAACGCGCGTATATGCATACCTTTTATATGAGTAATTTGAGAATTTAGAGAAAAAGTACCCATTTGAGGCGTCTTCGCCACAAATCCGGATGCTTGAAGAGGGGTCTAGCTGGCGATGACACCGCCGCCCAGGCAACGGTCGCCGTCGTACAGCACGGCAGACTGCCCAGGGGTCACGGCCCATTGCGGGTCGCGGAAATCCAGGTGAAATTGGCCATTGGCCGCAGGCGCCAACGTGCAGGGCGCATCGGTCTGGCGATATCTGGTTTTGGCGGCATAGACGCCGGCGCCGGGCGCGGTGCCCGCCGTCCAGCTGGCATCGGCCGCATCCAGCGCCAAAGACTGCAGCCAGGGGTGATCGTGACCCTGTACCACCCACAGCGTGTTGGCGCCCACTTCCTTGCGGGCTACGTACCAGGGCTCATGGTCGCCGCCGCCCCGCGCTGCCTTTTTGTCTTTCACGCCGCCGATGCCCAGGCCCTGGCGCTGGCCCAGCGTGTAAAAGCTCAGGCCCACATGCTGGCCCAGCACCCGCCCGCGCTCGTTTTTGATGGGGCCAGGCTCGCGGCTGATGTAGCGGTTCAAAAAGTCCCGGAACGGGCGCTCACCGATGAAGCAGATGCCGGTGGAGTCCTTCTTTTTGGCGTTGGGCAGGCCGATTTCTTCGGCAATGCGGCGCACCTCGGTCTTTTTGAGTTCGCCCACGGGGAACAGCGTGCGCGACAGCTGGGCCTGGTTCAGCCGGTGCAGAAAGTAGCTCTGGTCCTTGGCCGGGTCCAGGCCCTTGAGCAGTTGGTACTGCCCGTCCTGCTCGCGGACCCGGGCGTAATGGCCGGTCGCGATTTTTTCGGCCCCCAGCCGCACGGCGTGGTCCAGAAAGGCCTTGAACTTGATTTCGGCGTTGCACAGCACGTCGGGGTTGGGGGTGCGGCCGGCCTGGTATTCGCGCAGAAATTCGGCAAACACCCGGTCCTTGTATTCGGCGGCGAAGTTGACGTGTTCGATCTCGATGCCGATCACGTCGGCCACGGCGGCAGCGTCTACGAAGTCGATGTTGGACGAGCAGTAGTCGCTGTCGTCATCGTCTTCCCAGTTCTTCATGAAGATGCCGGTCACGTCCCAGCCCTGGTGTTTGAGCAGGTACGCGCTCACTGCGGAGTCAACGCCTCCGCTCAAACCCACGACAACACGGCCTTTGGTACCCATGTGGGCGATTATCGCGGCGGCTTGAATCCCAGCTTTTTCATCGGGGCACCCAGGCTGCGCCGCGCGCCGGCGTAGTCGTCCCAGGGGGTGTTACCCACAGCCATACGCTGTGCGATGTTGGTCAGGTTCCAGTGGTCGCCGCCAGTCAGCCCGCCCAGCTCGGTCCAGGCCACGGGCACGGATATGCCCAGGCCCGGGCGCGCCCGCACGCTCCAGGCGCAGGCCGTGGTGGCGCCAAAGCCGTTGCGCAGGTAGTCGATGAAGATCTTGCCCACGCGGTTGCGCGGCCCGCTTTTGGCCACAAACCGGTCGGGCAGCGTGTGCGCCATGTGCTGCACTACGGCCTGGGAAAAGGCCTTGACCGTGTCCCAGTCTTCATGGCGGCGCAGGGGCACTACCACGTGCAGGCCCTTGCCACCGCTGGTTTTCAAAAAAGCCGTCAGGCCCAGCTCGGTCAACGCCACCTGCATCAGCTGCGCAGCCTCCTGTACCTGCGTCCAGGGCACGCCTTCACCCGGGTCCAGGTCGAACGTCATGCGGTCGGGCCGGCCGATGGCATTGGCCGTGGCGTTCCAGGTGTGAAATTCCAGCACGTTCATCTGGGCGGCCGACACCAGGGCGTGGGCCGTGGGAATCTCCAGCAGCGGTTCGTGGCCCGGGTCCAGCGCCGGGTCCAGCTGGCGCACTCCGGGCAGTTCGGCGGGCTCGGCGTGTTTCTGGAAGAACTGCGGCCCTTTCACGCCCGACGGCGCGCGCACCAGTGACGCAGGCCGGGCCTTCAGGTGCGGCAGTATCAGCGGCGCGACCTGGGCGTAATACTGGGCCACGTCGCCCTTGGTCAGGCCGCTGGCTTTGTCGATCACGCGGCCGGGGTGGGTGAGGCGCGCGGCGCCCGCCGCGGCGCGCGTGGGCGGCGCCGCGCGTTCGCGCAGGATGGCGCGCGCGGGTTTGTCCGAGCGCAGGCCATGGAACACTGCGTGGCGCACATGGCCGCCACGCGTCCATTCGGCAAAAGACACTTCAGCGACCAGCTCGGGCAGCACCCAGTGCACGCGGCCCAGGCCGGCGGTGGCGGCCAGCGGGCTGTGGTCGGTACGCAAGGCTTCCAGCTGTTCGGCCAGCGTGGCCAGCGTGCGTTCGCTGAAGCCCGTGCCCACGTTGCCGGCATGGCGCAGCGTGCCGTCGTCGCCGTGCACGGCCAGCACCAGCGCGCCAAAGCCACTGCGCCCGCCTTGCGGGTCGGTGTAGCCCGCCACCACAAATTCCTGGCGCAGGCTGCACTTGAGCTTGATCCAGTCGGGCGAGCGGCGCGAGGCATAGGGCGCGTCGCGCCGCTTGCCGATCACGCCTTCAAAACCCAGCTTGCACGCCGACGCCAGCAGGTCGGCCGCCGACGCGTCCACTGTTTCGCTGTAGCGCAGGTTGGCCGGCGCGGTGCGCGACAGCAGCCCGCGCAGCAGCGTGCGCCGCTCCCCCAGCGGCACGGCGCGCAGGTCATAGCCCATGTAGTAGGGCAGGTCAAACAGCCAGTACTGCATGGCGTCGCTGCTTTTGCTGTCAAACGCGGCCTGCAGCGCCTGGAAGTCGGGCGCGCCTGACGGCCCCGGCACCACCAGCTCGCCGTCCAGCCAGCCCGAGCGCAGCGGCAGCTTGGCCACGGCGTCGCGGATGGCGGGCAGCTTGTGCGTCCAGTCGTGGCCGTTGCGGGTGTACAGCTGCACTTCGCCCTTGTCCACGCGGGCCAGCAGCCGGTAGCCGTCAAATTTCAGTTCGTACAGCCAGGCTTCGCTATCGGCGGGGGGCGCTGCCGCCAGCGTGGCCAGCTGGGGGGCCAGTGCCACGGGCAGGCGGGCCGCGCGCGCTTCGGCGGGCAGCACGGCGGCGGCGCTGCGGCGCTTGTTGGGTGTGCGCCGGGCAGGGGTGGGCTCTGTGTCTGAGTCGGGCGCGGCGCCGTCCTGCGGATGGCCGTCGTTTTCCTTGATGAGCAGCCAGGCGGGCTTGTCGCCGGTATCGCGCATGCGCACCAGCGCCCAGCGGCCGTGCAGCTTGTCGCCATGCAATTCAAACTTCAGTTTGCCCGCGCGCCAGCCCTTGCGGGCGTCTTCCAGCGGCTGCCAGGTGCCGCGGTCCCAGATCACCACCTTGCCCGCGCCGTACTGGCCCTTGGGGATCGTGCCCTCAAAGCCGCCGTACGACAGCGGATGGTCTTCTACCTGCACGGCCATACGTTTGTCGCCCGGGTCCAGGCTGGGACCCTTGGGCACGGCCCAGCTTTTGAGCACGCCGTCCAGCTCCAGGCGAAAGTCGTAATGCAGGTGGCTGGCCCAGTGTTTTTGCACCACGAACGACAGCGGCCCGTCGCGCCCGGGCTGGCGCTCGCCGCGCGGCTCGGCGGTGATGCCAAAGTCGCGCTTGGCACGGTAAGCCTTGAGCGAGTCGCGCGTGGCCATGGGCTCAGGCCGCCTTGCGCCGGGGGGCTGCTTTGCGCGCCGCAGGCGTCTTGCGCGCGGCAGGTGTTTTGCGGGCCGCCGGTTTCTTTGCAACCTCCGCCTTGGCTGCGGCAGGTGCTCTGGCCGGGGCGGATGCCTTGCCCCCGCGCAGGCTGCGTTGCAGCAGCTCGGTCAGGTCCAGGATCTTGGCGCTGCTGGTGCCCGCGGCCTCCTGTGGTTCGATGTGCTCGACCGAATGTGTCTTGCCCGCTTTCACCTTGGCTTTCACCAGGCTCATGATGTCGTCGCGGAACCGGTCGCGGAAGTCGTCGGGCTTCCAGGGGCCGCTCATGTCCTTGACCAGCTGTTCGGCCATGGCCATTTCACGTGCGTTGATGCCCGCTGTCTTGGTGCCTGCGGCCGGCAAGGTCAGATCGTCGATGGGGCGGATTTCATCGGCCCAACGCAGCAGGTTCAGCACCAGCGCAGGGCCCGAGGGCACCAGCGCGGCCAGGTGCTCGCGCGTCTGGATCACCACGCGCGCAATGCCGATACGTCCGGTTTTCAGCAGCGTTTCGCGCAGCAGGGCATAGACCTTCTGGCCCTTGTTGATGGGGGCCACGTAGTAGGGGCGTTCCAGGTACACAAAGGGAACGTCCGAGGCTTGAACAAACCGTTCAATCTCGATCGTCTGGGTGGTCTTGGGGTAGGCGGCGGCGATCTCGGCGTCGGTCAGCACGACGTACTCGCCGTCTTCGTATTCGATGCCCTTGACGATGTTCTCGCGGTCGATCTCGCGCCCGGTTTTCTTGTTGATGCGCTTGTAGCCCACCGGGTCCATGCTGCGCTTGTCCAGCCAGTCAAAGTCCAGGCCGTTGTCGCGCGCGGCCGCATGCAGGGCCACGGGAATGTGCACCAGGCCGAAGCTGATGGCGCCTTTCCAGAGAACGCGAGGGTTTGCGGTGGCCATGGTGTGTGTAGTGAGTGAACCTTGGCACCTTAGCGCGCGGCCTGCCCCCCAACCTGTAGGACAAGGCAGCATTTATGCGATTATCCAAAGGCATGTTGCCCCGGCCCCGCCCCCTTTCGCTGCCGCCACAGCGCCCGTCTCCGCCGGCATTGCTGGCGGTGGGGGCGCTGCATGTGGCGCTGCTGTGGCTGATCAGCCAGCAGTGGCCGGTGGCGCAGGTCGTGCGCCAGGTGGTGTACCAATATGTGCAGCCGGTGCGCCCGCCCACCGCCGATGCCGCGCTCAGCAGCCGCGCCATCACGCGGCCCGCGCCGCCGTCGCTGAATCTGCGCGCCACCACCGACCTGCCGGTGTTTGCCAAAACACCCGAGACCAGCGTGCCGCTGAAGACCACGCGCCAGTTACCCGATGTCAGCCAGGCGCCGGCCGAAGCGCCCGGTGCGCGCAAGCCGGCACAGACACCCCCGCCCGTGGCAACGCCCCTTCCTGCGGCGGTTGAGGTGCCGGAGCCACCGCCAGTGTCCTTGCCCGCTCCGGCGCCCGCCCCGGCGCCCGCCCCGGCGCCCGCACAGGTAGTGGCGCCTGAACCTTCGCCACCCGCACCAGTGCCTGTGCCGGCCCCGGCCCCGGCCGCGGTGCCAGCGCCAGCGCCGGTTCCCGTTCCGGCACCTGCCCCTGTGCCTGCACCAGTGCCGGCACCTGCCCCTGTCCCGGCACCGATCCCCGCCCCGGCGCCTGTACCTGCTCCAGTGCCCGAACCGGTGGTCGTGCCTGCACCCACGCCTGCGCCTGCCCCCTCGGTGCCGGCACCTGCGCCTGCACCGGTGGCGCAACCGGTGGAGCGGCTGCAGGCGCCCGTGGTCGAGGTGCCGGTGCTGCCCAGTTCGCCCGCTGCTGCCAATGCAGTGGTGGTGCCCGCACCGGCGCAACCGCGCTCGGATGTGCCCGCAGCGGCTGTTGCCACACCTTCCGTCCCAAGCGCCCCAAGCGCCCCAAGCGCCGGCCCACCCGCAACTGCTTCGGGCGCCGCCACGCCGGGCTCTACGGCGGGGGGTGCACCCGGCGGAGCGGCTACCGGTGCGCCGGGTGGTGTCCCTGGCGGTGTTCCGGGCGGTGTTCCGGGCGGTGTTCCGGGCGGGCTGCCAGGTGCAGGGCCAAGCGGCATTGCCGCGCAGCGCGGTGCCGAGCCCCGGCCATTGATGTTGCCCAACCTGCCGCTGCTGCCCGGCCCTTACCGCGTGCAGCCGCGCCGCAGCCTGGCCGACATGGCCAACGAACAACTTCGCCGCGGCAAACCGCGCGACCCGCTGGCCGACACCATGCAGGACGCCGGCCTGGAAGACTGCGTACGTGCGCCCACCAACACCCCCACGGTCGGCGGCCTGCTCGCTGCGCCGGGTCTGGCAGCACGGGCGCTGTCGGGGCGCTGCCCCAAGTAGCGCGCAGGAGCTCGGCCATGGAACTGCGCCAGCTGGTTTACTTCGTTCGCGTGGTCGAACTGGGCAGCATCAGCCGCGCGGCCATCGACCTGGACCTGGTGCAGTCCACGCTGAGCCAGCAGATCAGCCGTCTGGAGGGCGAGCTGTCCACCCGGCTGCTGCAGCGCGGCGCCAAGGGCGTGGTGCCCACGGAGGCGGGCCTGGCGTTTTTTCGCGAGGCGCAGCTGACCCTGCGCCATGCCGAGCAGGCGCAGCGCGCGGCGAAGCAGTCACGCCTGAGCGGCACGGTCAGCGTGGGCCTGGCGCCCACCACCGCGGCCATGCTGGGCCTGCCGCTGATGCTGGCCATGCGTGCGCGCTACCCCGATGTGCGGCTGCATATGGTGGAGAGCCTGTCGGGCCATTTGTCCCATATGCTCAATGCGCGCCAGCTGGACCTGGCCGTGCTGTTTGACACCCACCCCGCACGGCGCTGGAGCGTGACGCCGCTTCTGGAAGAAAAGCTCTACCTCATCCGCTCCCGCGCAGGCGTCCCGTCGCGCGCACCGGCGCGCCTGCGCATGGCGCAGATCAAGGGCGTGCCGCTGATCTTGCCCACCGGCCCGCACGGCTTGCGCAGCACGCTGGACGCCGCGTTTGCGCGTGCGCGTTTCGCCCCCACGCTGGTGGCCGAGATTGATTCCCTGGCCATGCTGATGGACGCGGTGGACGCAGGCCTGGGCGGCACCCTGCAGCCCTGGGCGGCGTTGGGGCGTTTCGCCGACGCGCAAGCGCGCTTTCACCTGGCCGAGATCGCCGACGCGCAGGCGCGCCGCGTCAATGCGCTGTGCAGCCTGTCAGACGACGAGCTGTCGCCCGCGGCGCTGGCCGCCCGTGTGGTGCTGGCGGATGTGGCGCGCGCGCTGGTCCGCGAAGGCCGCTGGGCGGGCGCTACGCTCCATCACGATTCGTGATGCCCCCTTGCCTCGCGCGGCATTGCGCGCGGGCACGGGCGGGGCCACACTGGGCGCCTTTTGGAACAGCACCCCCGGGGTGCGGGAGAGGGGTGTTGGTGGACGTACTGGTTATTGGCGGGGGCAACGCCGCCTTGTGCGCGGCACTGGTGGCGCGCGAGGCGGGCGCCAGCGTGATGCTGCTGGAGGCCGCGCCGCGCGAATGGCGCGGCGGCAACTCCATGCACACGCGCAACCTGCGCTGCATGCACGACGCGCCGCAGGATGTGCTGACCGGCGCCTATACCGAAGAAGAGTTCTGGCAGGACCTGCTGAAGGTCACCGGCGGCAAGACGCACGAGGGCCTGGCGCGAATGGTGATCCGTGAATCGGCCACGGTGCGGCCCTGGATGCGCAGCCACGGCGTGCGTTTTCAGCCGTCGCTGTCGGGCACGCTGCACCTGAGCCGCACCAACGCATTTTTCATGGGGGGTGGCAAGGCGCTGGTCAATGCGTACTACCGCAGCGCCGAAGCGATGGGGGTGGACGTGCGCTACGGCACGCCGGTGCAAAAGCTGGAATTGCAAGGTGGGCGCTTTGTGGCGGCCCACACCGCCACGCAGCGCATCGAAGCCAAAACCTGCGTGCTGGCCAGCGGCGGCTTTGAGTCCAACCGCGAATGGCTGCGCGAGGCCTGGGGGCAAAACGCCGAAGGCGAATGGACGGCCGACAACTTTTTGATCCGCGGCACGCGCTTCAACCAGGGCACGCTGCTCAAGGACCTGATAGCGCAGGGGGCCGACACCATTGGCGACCCGACGCAGGCCCACATGGTGGCCATTGACGCGCGTGCACCGCTGTATGACGGCGGCATCGTCACGCGGGTGGACTGCGTGTCGCTGGGCATCATGGTCAACAGGGACGCCAGGCGCTTTTATGACGAGGGCGAGGATTTCTGGCCCAAGCGCTACGCCATCTGGGGCCGCCTGGTGGCGCAACAGCCAGGCCAGGTGGGCCACAGCATCATTGACGCCAAGGCCGTGGGCCGCTTCATGCCGCCGGTGTTCAGGGGTGCGCAGGCCGACACGCTGCCTGCGCTGGCCCGCCAGCTGGGCCTGGACCAGGCGACCTTCATGCAGACCATCCACGACTACAACGCCGCCTGCCGCGTGGGCACCTTCGACCATGCCGTGCTGGACGACTGCCACACCGAAGGCCTGTCGCCGCCCAAGACGCATTGGGCGCTGCCCATCGACACGCCGCCCTTTTACGGCTACACGCTCAAGCCCGGGGTCACCTT